>DVKJ01000001.1 GCA_018716065.1 Candidatus Pelethosoma merdigallinarum | reverse complement strand
ATGGAATTGCTCATAGTACTATTGAACTAGAAAATTCTAAGGAAAAATGTCCTGAACACGATTGTGTAGTAAAAGTATCAAATAGTACTCATCATCATTAATGTCAAACTCGCAAGAGTTTTTTTCTTTTTCTCTTGACTTGGAGTTATCTCCAGACGTTATGATATAATTAGTTAATAAAGGAGGATTATGAAAAAATTAGTAATTTATTTTTCTCATACTGGGGAAAACTATATGAGCGATGGCATTAGAAACATCGATAAGGGCAATACCGAAATAGTTGCTGAAAAAATTGCTGCTAAAACGGGAGCAGACTTATTTGAAGTTGAAACTATTAAGGATTATCCATATGACTATTATGAATGTTGTGCTGAAGCTAAGAAAGAATTGCAAAGTCAAGCAAGACCGGAGTTAAAAAGATATTTAAATGATTTATCAGAATATGATACGATTTATATCGGTTATCCTATTTGGTATGGCACATTTCCAATGGCTTTAGCAAGTGCTTTAGAAAGATTGGATTTTACAGACAAAACTGTAAAGCCATTTGCCACTAACGAGGGTAGTGGTTTAGGTAATTCAGTTAGTGATATAAAACGTTTATGCCAAAACGCTACAGTTTCCGATGGTTTATCTATCCGCGGTAGTGATGCTAATATTTCTGATAACTTACTAGATAGTTGGATTTAGTGGAGAATATATGAACTTAATAATAAATGGCATAAATTTAACTGTCAAATTAGAAGATAATGCTACAGTTGATAACTTAATTAAACTTTTGCCTTTAGATACTAATATGAAAGAACTAAATGGTAATGAAAAATATTGTTATTTATCTGAATCTTTACCAACAAATTTCGAAAATATTGGAACAATTCATGCTGGAGATATTATGCTTTATGGTGATGATTGCCTAGTAATATTCTATGAAACTTTTAATACAAGTTATCATTACACTAAAATAGGACACATTGATTATGACAATTTGCGTGATCTTTTAGGTAATGGTAATGTAACTGTAAGGATTAATAAATAATATGAAAATTATTCGCATGCTTATTGATATCGTAATGTTTATTTTGATGCTTATTTTAATGGGACCACATATCACCGATAATTTTATCCACGAAATACTCGGTGTTACAACCTTTATTCTTTTTATAATTCATCATATTTTAAATGTTCGATATTATAAAACTATTTTTAAAGGTAAATATAATTTTACAAGAATATTCATGCTAGTAATTGATATTGGTTTATTTATATCCATGCTTGGTATGATGGTTAGTAGCATAATTATTTCTAGTGATGTATTTGCGTTTTTAAATATTCCAACTTCCGAGTTTGGTAGAAACTTGCACCTTGCATCAACTGCCTGGGGATTTTTCTTAGTAGCCATGCATATTTGTTTGCATTTAAATGTATTAGTTTACAAAGTTAAAAACAAATTAAAATCTAGCAATTTTGAATATGTTGCATACCTTCTATTAATTGCAGTACTTATTTATGGAGTATATAGTTTTATCAAACATAAATTGTGGGAAGATATGTTTTTGTTAACTCATTTTAAATTCTTTGATTATGATCAAAGTCCCATTCTTTTCTACTTGGAAATATTATCTATTGTAATTTTAATTGCTACAATTACTTATCTAATATTTAAATTTGGTAGTAGGAAAAAAGCAAAGAAAAGTGCAGAGTAATCTGCATTTTTTCATTGTTGCATCAAAAAAGTTATTATATAATATTACTAGTGATTGATATGAAAAAAATAGTCTTAAAAATCTCTGGCATGACTTGTAGTGCTTGTTCTTCTAGTCTAGAAAAATATTTATCTAAACAAAAAGGTATAAGTAGTGCATCAGTTAATTTAGTTTTATCACTGGCAACAATAGAATATGATAGTATTTCAGTTAAAACTATCGAAAAATACATTTCCGAAGCGGGATTTAAAAGCCTCGGAGAATTTAAAAGAATAGATGAATTAGAATCTAATTCTAGTGATAAACGTAAATTAATTATTTTAGGGTTAGTTGTAATATTTTTAATGTATGTATCTATGTATCACATGATAAATGCTCCAGCATTTCCTTTGCTTAATCACAATCATCCCGTAATACTTGCAACATTTATGTTATTAGTTTCAATTATATTTTTAATCTATGGCTTTGATATTATCAAAAGTGGTATTAAAAACTTAATTCATAAAATGCCCAACATGGATACTTTAGTTATGTTTAGTGTTCTATGTAGTTTTTTATATAGTTTATATGGCTATATTGAAATACTTGTTGGTAACTCTAATTTTATCCATAATCTTTATTTTGAATCTGCTTGTATGGTTATTTATTTTATTAAATTAGGGCGCTTCATTGAAACCCTTGGTAAAGATAAAACTAAAAGTGCCTTAAAAGAATTAGTACAAATTACTCCCGAATATGCAGTGTTAAAAAAAGAAGATGAAGAAGTTAAAGTAACCATCGATGAAGTAAAAGAAGATGATTTGCTCATAAGTAAAGCCGGAGAAAAAATTGCGGTTGATGGTATCGTTAAAAGCGGTAAAAGCTATGTTGATGAATCTTTTATCACCGGAGAATCTAATCCTGTATTAAAAAGGGCTGGAGATAATGTTATCGCAGGATCCATCCTTTATGATGGTTATTTAGAGTACAACGCTAAAAGAATAGGTAAATCTTCAACAATATCCCAAATTATTGAAATAGTAATTAACGCAACATCTACAAAAAGTAAAATGCAAAAATTAGCAGATAAAATAAGTGGTTACTTTGTACCAATAGTTATAGTTATAGCCATATTAACATTTATAATTCACTTGACTTTAGGTTCATCACTCACTGATTCTCTAACGCATTTTGTTACCATTTTAGTTGTTGCTTGTCCATGCGCTTTAGGTCTAGCAGTACCACTAGTAAATGTTGTAGCAAATGGATTATGTGCTAAAAAAGGAATATTTTTACGTAATGGAGAAGTATTAGAAAAAGCCAAGGATATTGATACGTTAGTATTTGATAAAACAGGAACATTAACTTATGGCAAATTAAATGTTTATAAAATGTTTAATTATTCTAAAATTCCTGATAAAGAACTATTAAATATTGTTGCTAATATTGAAAATTTATCTAATCATCCTATAGCGCAAGCTTTCAAAGTAAAAGAAAAATTAAATGTTACTAACTATCAAGTTATCCCCGGTAAGGGAATAAAGGGTAGTATTACTCATAAAACCTATTATCTTGGTAATGCAAGTATCTTAAAAGATTTAAATATTGAAGATGCTTACACTGAAAACTATCAAGAATTAACTAGTGCTGGTTGTAGTATAATTTATGTCATTCAAAACAAAAAGGTCATCGGCTTAATTGGGCTTCGGGATACAATTAGAAAAGATATTCAGCACGTTATTAAGAAATTCCAAGACTCAGGAATTGAAGTCATAATGCTTACCGGAGATAATAAAGAAACAGCTAGTATTATTGCTAGTGAAATAGGTATTACCAACATCTACGCTGATGTTTTACCCCAAGATAAAGCAATTACTATTGATAATTTAATTAATGATGGTAAAAAAGTTGCCATGGTAGGTGATGGTATCAATGATGCTCCGGCCTTAGTAAAATCTACTGTTGGTATAAGCATATCCGATGGCACCGATATTGCAGCATCTTCATCAGATGTAATATTAATGAATAATGATATAAGTAATATTCTTGATTTAATTAATATAAGTAAAAAGTCTTATCGTGTTATTAAACAAAATTTATTCTGGGCATTTATCTACAATTTATGTATGATACCTATTGCTGCTGGAGTATTTGCAAATATAGAAATGACTCCGATGTTTGGTAGTATTGCTATGACTATAAGTAGTTTAACAGTTGTTTTAAATTCGTATATATTTGGAAGGAGGAAAATATAATGGAATATAAATTGACAATCAATGGTATGAAATGTGAAGGATGCGTAAATAGAATCAA
>DVKJ01000008.1 GCA_018716065.1 Candidatus Pelethosoma merdigallinarum | reverse complement strand
GGCTAGCCAAGTATATTCATTTGCTTAAGATGAATTTAGAGTGACTAGCCAATCAAGAATATCCCTTTCTAAATTCATCTTAAGCACTTCTATTATATCATCATCCCTCAAAAACTACAACATAGCCATAATAAATAATTTTTCTCATGTAAAAAATAACTCCTTAGTATTAAAATAACAACTTTATAATATCATAATTATCAACTTATTAAACACTTCTTATTCACTACTTCTAAAAAACATCTAACAACAATACTTTATTTAGTTACAATTATTTTTATCAAGTAAAAAGAAGCTTTACAGCTTCTTCAGGGGGCGACCTGGTTCTGATTTGCCTAGTTTTATAAAATATTAAAACCCTTATAAAATAAGGGTTTATGTGTTTTAAAGTTTATTAAAATTTACTTAAATTTAATATAATTTATAGGTTTGTGCACCTAATTACGTACCTAAAATTACTTAACTAATTTTGTTAAAAGTTCTACAAATCCAGTAGGATTTTTTTGTATATTTTCTTGTAACTTTTTTGCTTCTTCAGTCAAAAAATCAACATTTTCTTTATTCTTTTCTAAATATTCCTTATTAAAATCAGCATATAACAATTTATTTAGTTTTTCCATCTTTTCTGGTGTAACCTTTTCTTTAGGAACATCACTAATTAAAACATACCATCCTAATACGACATATGTAATATCAATTGGATCTTTTTTATAATTACATAGATATTTTAAACATAAATATAATAACATTTCAACAAAATAAGTATTTTGTTTTAAAGCAATAACATATATACCTAAATCATCATCTTTTTCAATTTCAATCATAGCATTAACCAATATCGTACTATGAGTAAATAAACACATTTTATCATAAAACTCATCAAGCATGTCTTTTAGATTTCTATTACTCATTTCTATAAATAAGTCTCCATCCAATTTACGTAAGACTTTTCTAAAATCATTTCTTAATTTTTGAGGTTTAGTATATTGTCTAGTTGTATCATCTATAGATAGATTTATAAATTCTTTATAAGTGTTTTCACTTTTATTAATCATCATACCCATTATAAGATTCTCAAAAGCAGATCTTAATAATGAGTTAGCATCCACTACTTCTTTACTGTTAATAAATTTGTGAACATTTTTCAATGTTTTTCTAGTTTGATTTAATAAGTTTATTGTTTCTGGTCTTTTAAATTCTTTATCATTTTCTAATTCTTTAAAAAACTTATTAACATATCTTCTCATTACCATAACAAATTCAGTCTTACATTTTTTACGTGCTAATTCTTTTAACTCAACAAGCTTATCTTTTTGTAATAGATATAGTAATTGTCTCAATTGATCATCCGTTAATTCTGATTGAATCTTTTTTATATCTTCTTCTGTAATCAAAGAAACCACCTCACATTTTAGCTATTATTATACCATAAGCAATTAAAGAATCTATATTAATATGTTAATTCTAATCAGACTTAAAAAGCAATCAAATAGATTGCTCTTTATTCTTCTACATCATTTTGTTCATTAAATTCAACTTCAAGAACAGGAATAATTATATCTAACTTATTCACAATTCTTTGTTGTTCTTCAATCGGAGGAAGTGGAACCATCATATTCATAACATGATCTAACTTTAAGTTTGACTGAGCTGAACCACCACCCTTTCTTGAAACACCATTGTGGAAATAAAATGAATTAATTACATAATATAAAAACTTTATCATTCTTTCATCAAGGCATGTTAATTTAAGAACTCGTTGATTTAATAATGCATAATCATTCATATCATATATTGCTGTTTTTCCTAGTGGTTCTGGATTGCTTGATTGAGATGACAAACACATTAGCAAATCTCCCTTAATTATTTTTGAATTTAGCATTTTATCAGTAGGATTAGATATATAATCTGTCTTACTATTTAATTCAACTTTAAGCTTCATTAGATTATTACTTTTTATAACCGGTACACCAGTTTTAGTCTTAGTCATTTCAGATGATTTGAAGGCATAACCATTTTGATATGATACCAATTCTGATAATCTTACCCACTTCCAATTATTTGGAATAACAAAAGGAACTTCTGCTTCATTTATAGCATTAATATCAAATAATCTTTTTTTATCAATTAATTTTCGCTTTTCACTTATAGATTGTAATGTTTCAATTACACTTGAATCGCCAGTTTTTGATAAATCAAATTTACCTTCAATCGCATACTGTACAATTGAATTTTTCATCTTTTTAGGGAAGTTCATATTGACATCTATTAATTGATTTATCAATCTGCCTATTGTATTATCATAGTTAAATTCATCACATTTATTATTTAGATAATCATTTAAGTTTGTTGTGATATTTTTTAATTCGTTTTCAAGTGATTCTCTCTCATCTATAAATGTATTTATTGTGTCCTTTGGATTTAATACTTTTTCAATTTTTACAGGATAATTACAATATTCTAAATTATATCCATTATTAATTATTTCATCCATTGGAATATATTTAGATTTCCAATATGTATTATCATCATCGGAATTAATTTCATCTTTGATATCTTTTCTATTATCCCACCAATTAATAACATCATTAAAATGTTTTAACTCAACAGGTTTTGTTTTACTAAATGCTTTATAATCCTTGGGCAAATCCATTCTATAATACCAGATTCCATCTGTTGATCCTGTTTTATCAAAGAATAGTAAATTTGTAGCTATAGGTGTATATGGTGCAAAAATTGAACCAGGCAATCTTACTATAGTATGTAGCTTGCATTCTTCCATAAGCTTTTTCTTGATTGCAACCTTTGTTGAATCAACAGAAGCTAAGAAACCATCTGGTAATACAATCCCTACTTTTCCATTTTCTTTAAGTCTATATAAGATTTCAACTATAAATAAATCAGCTGTTTCCGAATCACGAAGTTCAGTTGGAAAGTTTTGTTGAATTGATTTCTTTTCTGTTCCACCATATGGAGGATTCATAAGAATGATATCAAACTTATCATTTTCTTCATAATCTCTTACATTTTTTTCTAAAGAATTACCCCTTATAATGTTTGGTTCATTTATATCATGTAATAACATGTTAGTAGTACATAATAAATATGGTAATGATTTTTTTTCAACCCCATAAAAAGATTTTTTTAATTGTTCATTTGATGATGTATCTTCTGCACTTTCTTTCATATGATTAAGTGCTGATACTAAGAATCCACCTGTACCACATGCAAAATCTGCTACAGATTCGCCTATTTTTGGATCAACCATTTTAACAACAAAATCTGTTACAGCTCTAGGAGTATAAAATTCTCCTGATTTACCTGCTGATTGTAAATCTTTTAATATTGTTTCATATATTTCATTAAATGCATGTCTTGTTTGAAAATCTGTTAAATCTATTTCATTTAAAACATTAACAACTTGTCTAATTAATACTCCGTCTTTCATATAGTTATTTAAATCTTCAAATACTTCTCTAACTATTCTACCTCTAATAGGAGTTGTTTCATTTATTTCTAATTCTTTTAATGCATTAAATAAATTAATTATAAAGTTAGATAATTCATCACCAGTCATAGCTTTCCCATCTTTGTTATCTGGTGCCCAATTTCTCCATCTATATTTTTCTGGAATAATTGATCTATAATCATCTTCTAGTATTTCCCATTCTGATTCTTTTGCATCATATAGCTTTAGGAATAACATCCAAACTATTTGTTCTATTCTTTGTGCATCACCATTTACTCCAGCATCCTGACGCATAATATCTTGTAGTCTTTTTATCATTGTTCCTATGTTCATCTATTCTCACTCCTAACTGTATAATAATCTTTTAACATTGTTTATCATATTTAAATATTTTTCTTTTCCACCAAATAAATTAACTATTGGAACTAGTCCACCAAATTTATTAAAGTTTTTAACTTCTAATAATCTAATATTCTCAAGTTCTAATACACCTTTATTTTGATATACATTCAAAATTTCATCAATAACATTTTTTTGACTTTCATTATATTGATTAATTTCTTCACTTTCTTTTACTTTTTCTACTCTTTCTTCTTTAGGTACTACTTCTTTATCAAATGCAACATTACTTAATAAGTCAAATACATCAACATTATCATTTACTTTATCAAATAAAGCATCAACCATAACACCTTCACCTAAAAGAAATTCTACAAATTCTTTTTTAGAATCAGCTCTAAGCCACTCTTGTTCAAATCCTTCATAGTTTGTATACATTCTTTTAAGATTTTTCTTAGAATACTCCATAATAGATTCAGTTATTAATTTACCATCTGCATCATAATATTTGATTGTTTCATTTAATATTGAAACATCAACACCATTTATATATACTTTCTTAAATCCTTCATCATCAACATCACCACTTATTGGTAAATTTGGTTTATCATTTTCAATTCCAAAAGACTTTGGTGTTTTTGGTTCTTTTCCATCTCCACCATCTACATCTAATACCATTTCAGCAGGGCCATTAAAGTTTGGATCGGCAAATTTTTCAGAATTATTTCTGAAATCCATTATAGTAAAGTATTCTTTACCTTTACTTTCATATAATCTAGTACCTCTACCTATAATTTGTTTAAATTCTGTCATAGATTGAATATCTTCATCTAGTGCTATAAGTTTAACAGTTTTTGTATCTACACCTGTAGAAAGCAATTTAGATGTTGTAGCTATTACTGGATATATTGTATTAGCATCAATAAAATCATCTAATTTATTTTTACCTTCCATATCATTACTTGTTATTCTAACAACATAATTTGGATTTTGTTGCATCATATCTGCATTTTCATTTGCTAATGCATTTCTCATTCTTAAAGCATGTTCAGTATCTACACAGAATACTATTGTTCTTGAATATCTATCTGTTGCTTTAAGATATTCTGTTATTCTTTTAGCAACTACTTGTGTTCTTTCGTCTATTACAATAGTTCTATCAAAATCATGAATTGTATATTCTTTATCCTCTACTTCATATCCATCTTCATCTAGTTTTCCTTTTTCTGGTCTGTAACCTTCTAAGTCTTTATCTAAACTTACTTTAATAACTTTATATGGTGCTAGGAAACCATCTTCAATTCCATCCTTTAATGAATATGTATAAATTGGTTCACCAAAATAATTAATATTTGAAACATCATTTGTTTCTTTTGGAGTAGCTGTCATACCAATTTGAGTAGCACTATTAAAATAAGTTAATATCTCATGCCAGTTTGAATCATCTCTGGCACTACTTCTATGACACTCATCTACTATAATTAAGTCAAAGAAGTCAGGTTTAAATTGTTTATATATTTGTGCTTCACTACTTCTTAATTGATGATATAAAGACATATATATTTCATATGATGAATCCATATTTCTATTTTCAACTTTTGTCATAACTTTTTGGAAAGGTTTAAAATCATTTTGCATTGTTTGATCAATAAGAATATTTCTATCAGCAAGATATAGTATTTTCTTTTTTGAACCAGACTTGTATAATCTATGGATTATTTGAAAAGCAGTAAATGTTTTACCTGTTCCAGTAGCCATTACTAAAAGAATTCTCTTTTGACCTTTTGCTATCGCTTCAACAGTTTTATTAATTGCAATTCTTTGATAATATCTTGGAGTTTTATATGCACTCATAAAATAATAAGGTTCAGTAATAACTTTTAATTGTTCCTCAGTTAATTCCTTTTCTTCTATATATCTATTCCATAACTCTTCAGGTGTTGGGAATTCTTCCATAGATAATTCTCTTTCTTTACCTGTTAACCTATCATGTTCATAAAACTTAGAACCATTTGAAGAATATGCAAAAGGAATATCCAAATCAACTGCATAACCTATTGCTTGTTGAATACCATGTGCTTCAGTAACATTATTATCTTTAGCTTCAATAATTGCTATTGGTAAATTTGATTTATATGATAATAGATAATCAACGAATTTTCTCTTACCTCTAGTTGCCACATTTTCTCTAACGTTCATTTTACCAGCAGTATAGTAATATTCACATCTTACTTGAGTTTGAATATCCCAATTAGATTTTTGAATTGCTGGAGTAATATATTTTATTTTTATATCTTCTTCGCTTAATTCTTTAATACTTACCATACTACTCACCACCTATAATTTTTTTTAAAGAAACATTATCTTTATTTTTCCATTCAGTATAACCATTTGCATTTCTACCTAGAATAGCAATCGCTGCCATTGAAGGTGATGAAAATAAATGATCATTTATATATACATTATCTACTAAATCTGTTGAACTTCTTTCTTTTTCAAAAAATCCATTTAATGAAGGTGATAAACTTTCAAATACACCTTCTTTAACTTTAGATCCTTTTAAAACAACAAATCCTTCATCTGTTAACATACCATGTGCATATTCAATCCCATTATTAGTTAAATGAAGAGTTTTATCTTCTTTATCATTTTTATCAACTAAACTAATAAATAATTTATATCCAAACATATTGGCTATTATTTTTATTTTAGATATAAATTTCTCTGCTCTAATTTCATCTGCATTGCTTAAAGATGATTTAGTTGGATTTGATTCATTTTTTATAATATATCTGCTTGCTTTTCTACTCATCTCATATAGTTCATGTTCAATATATTTTATATGTGCTTTGTTTAATGAATTATCTTTACTAACAAATACAATACACTCATTCCAAAAATCTTTATTTTTGTTGTGTTGTGATAATCTATTATAAATATCCTCTGCTTCACCTATATAGGCAATTTTTTCTGCAGTATTTTCATCATCTCCGAACAAGATATATACTCCTGTATTATTTATATAATCAAGTGATGATGCTTCTTTTAATTTATTTCTAGGTATTTTATAACTAATTCCAAACCAATCATCAACTGAACACTCTATAATTCCATTTGGATTTTCTTCTTCTAAAATAAACTGTAAAACTTGCTTATTCATACTTACCTCCTGTGACACTATGACATTAAGTTAGGATATACCCTATACCCATTTCTAGTGTCATTCTGTCATTTATTAATCAACTATATCACTTACTGATACATTGTAATATTCAGCTAATTTCTTAACTACTTCATTGCTCAGTTTTCTACTGCCTTTTTCATATTTGTTATAAGTAGATAAATCTATTTCTAAGTATTTTGCTAATTCCTTTTGAGATTTATTATTTTCTAATCTCAAATTCTTAATTCTAAGTCTAGCTCTTGCTTGTGTCTTTTCTTCTATTTCATCTAATCCTTTAGTAGGATTCTTTAAATCAATAGCTATAAACTTTTGTGTATTATTAGCAACTCTAAAAGCATAGTTAGATAATTCCAATGATTCTTTATCAGATAACTCTGGCATATTTTCAAAAAAGTAATTTGTTGATACTTTATAAAATTTAGCTAAGTCTTGTAATACACTAATAGGTACCATTCTATCACCTAATTCATAGTGTTTATATGTAGATGTATTTACTCCTACTACTGAACAAATTTCTCTTTGTGTTAGATTAAATTGCTTTCTTAACTTACTCATATTTGTTCCTATAGTGACATCCATTGGTTTTCTCTTTTCCATAGAATTACCTCCTATTTTCCTTCATAAATCTATTATAACACAAAATTTCCATTTTGGAACATTTGATACAAAATTTGTCGAAAAAACACAAAATTAAAAATTTTTAAATTTTTCTAAATTGCAACTTGACATTGTGGAACTTATTTGTTATGATGTTATCGTAATTTCCATACTGGAACTTTTATTTTAATACAAAATATGCCAATTTGGAACTTACATTTTGTTCTTTGACAACTAAATAGAGTCAGATATTGTAAGCGCCCTATTCTGCTGGCCCGTTAAATAAATACAAGTGGTGCCTAGCGATTACCCTATCGGTACGGGAGTTATGGAATTACTAAAATTTCAGGTTTATGGGATACTCTACCCTCTTGACCCACAAGTAAAGAGAAATATAGAAAGAAGGTTGATATAATGAAAAAGAAAGAAAATTACATTAAATATTTTACTGATAATGTTGATGAATTTGAATTGTCAGCTTATGTATGCCAAGCTATGTTTAATTTAATGAAATTAACAAATATGAGTGAAGAAGAAATTTATAAAAAATATGAATTTACAAATAATTGTGATAGCGAAAAAACTGATAGAAAGGCTTTATATAAAATGCTAGTTGATATAGAAAAAATAGATCCTAGCATTCCATATAATAACTACTATTTGAACTATTTCGAATAAGGAGGTTGATATATGTCCGCAAACGAAACTTTAGAATTACTATCAAAACAATGGTGCTCTCTACAAGATTTAATGAAGTTAACTAATCTTGGAAGAAATTCAGCACTAAAAATTAGAAAAGAAATTATTACAGATTTAGAAGATAAAGGTTATAAATTACCTTGTGGATTAATACCTATGTGTGAAGTTGTTAACAAGTTAAACATTAATATTAATTATTTACAAAATATGGTAAGGATGGAAGTTAAATGATACCCATAGAACAATTAAATATAGATATAAAAAAAGACAACATTATTGAAGGAATAATGAAGTCTAACGGATTATATTGTTTAGTTGCAGAACCTAAGGTTGGCAAATCATTTTTAGCACTACAGATTGCCAATTCTCTAACTAACAATAAAGAGTTCTTAGGATTTAAAGTAAATCCCACTCCTGTTTTATATATTAGCACAGAACTCTCAAGTTTACAACTTAAGGAAAGATTAAATATAACGAGTTATGAGTTTTCTCCTAACTCGTTCTTCTTCCTTGAGAAAGATTCTAATCATAGATTATGTTTAACTGATGACTTACAATTAGAATTAAAAGAATTCTCGGAAACTTATAATGGTAAATTTGTAATAGTTGATATTATGTGTGGTATTGATTATGGTTATGAATTAGATATAAATAATTATAGTGATATTATGAAAAGGATGTTTGATAAATATAGAGAACTATCTAAAAAATATAATTTAACATTTCTACTAGTACACCATTTAAATAAAGAAGGTAAAACTTTAGGTAGTACAGGTATAGATGGAAATATGAATGGTATATTAACTCTAATTAATAACAAAGATAATACTTACACATTAAAAATAATAAACAGAGATTTTGAAGAACAAAATCTTAACTTGATAAAAAATGATAAATTAATATTTGAAATAATGAATGAAGATAATACAGAATTAGATTTTAATTTATCTGCATTTATGAGATATGTAATTAAGAAAAAAGAAGTAATATTCACTCCAGCAGAAATAGTAGCTGAATTAAATTTATTAATTACCCCTTCTCGCTTTGGCAGATTACTAAATAGCAATATTAAAAGATTAGAACAAGAAGGTATATATGTTGAGTTAAATAGAACTGCTACATCTAGAAATTATAAAGCTAAGTTTATTGAACCGCTTAGTTTAGAAGAATAAGGTTTTAGGATTTATCCTAACTCACATTTTGGGCTATGCCCTAGTGAGATAAGTCATAAAATGACTAATTTGCTACCAAGTATTTTAAATTCTGTAAAATTAATGTATAATATAGATGATTTTTTTAGGAGGCAGTAATATGGTAGTAGGCGTTAACATATCAAGTTTTAGATTTAAAAAGAAGAACACAAAAAAAGAAGAATTTATTCCATTTTATTCTGATTTTTCAAAAAATAAAAAGGATTGTGCATATTCTTGTGAAAACGTTATAAAAGTTATTGAAGAATTTTATAAATCTAAAATTTTACCAGAACAATTAGATTATCACAAAAAATATTTTGGAACTAAAAAGGATTCTTTTAAAATCGAAGAAAAAAACGACAGAATATACATTTCTTTTACTGTAATATGTGGTGCATATGGAATAAAATCAGAAATAACTGATATTGACACTAATGAAATATTGTTTAAAAAAAAAATAAACAACGCTGACGTAAAAGATTTTAGAATTATGTTTGCTTTTGCTAAAAATCAAAAAGGATTCGAAATAAATAAAGGTGTAGTATTGTTTGAGGTAATTGGACAATATGGTGTAAAAACTTTAACAACTAATAAATTCAGAGAGTTTTTATCAAATGATTTTCATGTAATGCCATTTTTTTACACAGTATCAACAAGAGAAGCTTTTGAAAAATTAGTTGAAAACGGAAGTTTCAAAAAAATAAATTTAATAAAAAATGAAGTTAACCCTGAATTTTCAAACATTTTAGGCATTAATTGTGGAAAAGAGGTAAGGACTGTTGCTCTAACTTCAATTAAAGAAAAGAAAAACTTTGTTGACAAATTACTAAATCTTGCAACATCAGATAATGAAGTTTATGAAATTGATGATGAATATGATGATATTTCAATTACAATAGATATGGGTGGTAGAACTAAAACAACAAGTATTAAAGATATCGGATCATTATATATAGTTGAAAAACTTCCTGATGATGTCTTGGATATAGATGGTGAAATTAACATACCAAGAATTGATATTGCAATGATGCAATATGCTGATGATTATTTAAATAACATAGTCGAAGGAGATGAGGTTGTTGATTAAATTATTTATTTTAATAATTGCAATTTATCTTTTTATATATTGTTTTTTAGTAAAACAAGATTATATAAATGTATCACAAGTTATTAGAAAACAAATACAATCTATACTAAAAAAGAAATCAGAAAGAAGAAAAAGTGATATATATTCTTTTACGAACATATACATTTTACCTTTATTATTAGCATTCTTTTCCGCATTAGAAAACATAATAAGTAATAATTTTTATGATAATATTATTGTCATACTTGCTATTTTAGTCTCTGTTTTTCTAACATTAATTAGCATTTTAACATCTAAAAGTTATAAAACAAAAACAGAAAAACAAAAAATTATAGTTGATTTAACTTTTAATAATGTTTATTTCTTAACTGTTATATCAACACTATTATTAATACTTTGCTTTTTAAAAAGTAGTATTAGTAATATAGAATTAAACTTTTTAGAGAATATTCCTATAATATGTAAAATATTTACTATTAATAATTTTAAAATTTTATTTGATACTATAGTTATATATTTAATTATAGAAATTGTTATGCATTTACTAATTGTACTAAAAAGAATACAACAAATATTTTTTATCACATTTGAAGATTAAACAACCACTAAGGTTGTTTTTTCATATAAGGAGGTTGATATATGTATGACGGAAAACAAGTATTAAGATTTGTTAATAATTATAAAACTAAAGATTTATATCTTATAGGTAATGAAATGAATAAAAGAATTGGTACAGGTAATTATGATTCTGATAGAACTAAATTTAATATACATTATAAAGATATTAATAAAAGTAATTTATATCAAGAAGTTAAATCTATTTTAGAAAATAGAAATATAGAATATTCTCATAAGACTAAAACAAATATATTAAATGGTGTAACATTTACAAGCGACCCAGAGTTTTTCATGACTCTGGGTTTACCATTTAAAGAAAGTGATAGAGTTTATCAATCAGGTGATAAGAAAGGTCAAAATATATTAGTACCAAACATTAAATCTAAAGATGATATACCTTATGAAGTAACTAAGTATTTTGATTGTTGTATGAAATTTTTAGAAGATTTAGTTGGTAAAGAAAATATTGTAATGGCACAAGTTCATTACGATGAAGATACTCCTCACCTACAAGCTTACTTCTTACCTATTGTTAATGAAGTTCAAAGAAAATGTTATAAAAGAGATTCAAACGGAAATTTAATTAAAGAAGATGGTAAAACTATATTACTTAGAGACAAAAATAATAAAATTATTTATGAATCTATTAAAGGTAACTTTTTAAACAACGATCAGTTTTGGAAAGATTTAGGTGGTAGAAACTCTTTTGCTAATATTCAAGATAAATTTAACAAATATATTACTGATTGTGGTTTTAAATTAGATAGAGGTAATATTGGTTCTAATAAAGTTCATCAAACTAAATTAGAATATAAGATAAATGAACTAAAAACTGAAATGAATAATTTATATAAAGATATTGAAAACTATAATATTGAATTAAATAAATCTAAAGAAATTTTAGAAAATAATATTAAAAATGATAACTTAAATATTAAGAAAAACATTATTGGATATAGTTCCAAGGATGTCGAAAAATTAATTGACTACTCTACTGATTTAGAAAGATTAAATAATATAAATAAAAACAAATTAGATTCTAATGAAAATACTATTAATAGATTATCAATAGAAAATAATTTTTATAAAAATAATAAAGAATTAATTGATAGTAAAAAATATATTTATAAACAAAATATAGAATTAAAAAATAAAGACGATGAAATTGATTATTGGAAAAATGCTTTTAAAAAAGTATCTAATGCTTTAGATATTAAGTTAAATAGAAAACCTATGAAATATGTAAGTGATTATATTAGTCTAGCTGATTCAATTAAAGCTGCTAATAAACTTAAAAAAGAAGCAGAAGAAGCTGCTGATGAATTTCATAAGTTATTTGAATTATAGAAAGGATGTGATATTTATATCAATAAGACAAGCTAAAAATAATGAATGTACAAAAGATGGTAGAAGCTGGTATGTTGATTTATCATATAGAGATTTATTAGGTAAAAGATGCAGATACCATTCTAAGAAATTTGCTACTCGTAGAGAAGCTAAAGATCATGAAGCTGAATTTAAAGTAAAACTTAAAAATCAAACTGAATTTACAGATTTAACTTTTAAAGATTTAATCCAAGAACATTATCAATACCAACAAGATAAAATTAAAGTAACTACTCTATCCAATTATAGAAATATGATGGTATATTTAGAACCATTAGAAAATATAAAATTAGAATCTTTTAATATTAGACACTTTGAAATGTGGAGACAATTTATGAATAGTAAACCTATTTCTACTAGATATAAAAATGGTGTTTATAAATACTTAAAAGCATTAATGAATTTTGGTACTAAATGGTATGATATTAACTTTGTTAAAGTTTATAATAAAATGACTAACTTTACTAATCCAAACGAGAGAAAAAAAGAAATGCTATTTTATACATTAGATGAGTTTCAAAGATTCTTATCAGTTGAAACTAATTTAAAATTTAGATGTGCATTTCAAACTTTATTTTATTGCGGACTTAGAAACGGTGAATTAAGAGGATTAACTTGGAATGATATAGACTTTAATAGAAGCACTTTAACTGTTAATAAAAATATAGTTAAAGTACCTGATCCTAAAACTGGTAAACCATATACTGTTACTAGTCCTAAAACGAGTTCAAGTTATAGAACTATACCTATTCCAAACTTTTTATTAAAAGATTTATCTGACTTATATAATGATGATGCTAACTATTATGGTTTTAGAGAATCCTGGTATGTGTTTGGTAATATTGATCCTTTGTCTGCTACTACTCTATTAGATAGAAAAACAAAGAATGCTTTTATGGCTAGAGTTAAAGATATAAGAATACACGACTTTAGACATAGTTGTGCTTCTTTATTAATAGATAGTGGTGCCAATATAACTTTAGTTGCTAAATATCTTGGACATACTAAAATTGATGAAACTTTAAACACATATTCTCATATGTATCAAAATAGACTTGATACTATTGTTAATATTATTGAAATACAAAATAGTAGATTAAATAATAATGTTATTGAATCTAAACCCACTATATTATTAGAACATAAAGAAACATTACCTGAACTAAAAGAAGAATCGTATGATTATGAAGAATATGAAATAGTTAAACCTAAAAACAAAGATGACCTAGTCCTTTAACGGGACTAGGTCTCTTTTTTTATATTTCTTTGACCGATTTTATAATTCCATTTTCTTGTTCTGTTATAATTACATTACCTTTAGCTATTTCTAAAGCAACCATCTCCAAATTTTCTTTATATGCTTGTTCATAATTGTTGCACATTATTACTTTGGCATACATTTTTGTTTGTAAAGAAATTTTTTCTTTGTTTTTTAAAATTTTTATAATTTGATTTGATGTTTTTCCAGAGAGACATACATGCCAATAGATAAGTAACACATATCTCACTATTTCTCTTAATTCCATCTCTAAATCATAAGTTATATTTTTTATTTTTTTTCCATGAATAAATTTACATCTATAATCATATAAATCTTTAATTTTGTTATACATTTCTACTTCGTCTTTTGCATTTTCATAGAGAAGGATTCTACTAGTACATAAAGCTAAATTTTCTGTTATATCCTTTTTTGATGTAACAAACAACGCTTCTAAACAAGAAAATAATAATAAAAATCTTATAGAAACATCACTTGAATCAAATGAATCATTAAATAACGTCATTGCTCTACCAAATTTTATATTGTTTTTTTCGGTTAAAAGAAAACTCTTTAAATCAAAACCAGTTCTACTATTTTTACTAAATTTTTCTTTATCAAAATTTTTTCTTAAACCTGGTTGAGAAGGGAAATCATTATAGTTTATAAAGTATCCGATTAATTTATCATTTTCATCTAAAATTGTAACCTTATATATTGGAAAAATAATTCTCAAATTATATATCAATCTCAATTTCTTTTTAAAATTATTTATTAATTCTTCTACATCATTTGAAGCAAAAAAATGGTTTATAATGGTTTCTTTGCTTTTTGCTTTATCATTTGAAATACTATATTCAATATATTCTATATTCTCAAAACAATTATAATAAGTATTTTCATCATTTTGCAATTGAAATACACAATTATATATATGTCCGAATGATATAAATGGATTTTTATCGATGTTCTCACTTATTGAATTTAAATCTATTTTTTCAGCTTTTAATTCAAAATTATCCATCTCAAAATGTTCATCAGTCAAAGGAAACCCATAAACCAATAATTTTATTTTTAATTTAAACTTTTTCACTTTTATACTCCTTTCCTACAAAAAACACCAATACAACACTTGTTCATCAAGTTTGTACTGGTGCCTTATTACTTCTTAACTTATTTAGGGAATTATCATTAATTATTTAGATTATTAAATTCATCAATGACATCTAGTATTTTATATATACTAGTATGTGGATTTGAACTTAATAAATCTTCTTTATTCCTAATAATTTGTTGTTCAAGAGATTGGGCAGTACTTCTTGCATTATCTGTTGAATCTTTAATTATTTTATACATATCCATACTTTCTGTATATGTACCATTTAAATTTTGTAATTCCCTTTTTACATCTTTACTTGTTTGAAACTTTAATCTATTGTTTCGATAATGCATTAAATACCATATTTCAAAAGTTGGAGCTGATGTAACTATCTCTATATTATTATCAATGCATTCTTGTTCTATTTCTTTTATTTCACTTATTCGTCTTTCATCTAAATCCGTATCTAGTACTAAGAAGATTCTACAATTATCTTCTGAAACTATATCTTCATTACGAATATATTTTAGTAAATCGTCTAACATACCTTTTGGGTCTGTACTATTACCTGTAGAAAATTGAATTCTTAAATCTCTATTAGTATGATTTCTAAAATAATAGTATTCTGAAGATTTTTTACCACCCTCTGAACAGATAACAATTAAAGGCTTTTTCTTACTTTGTCTTAATTGTCTTCTAGCCATAAATCAATATCTCTTATAAATGGAATTGCTCCGTATCTACCATTTATATAACCTTTTTGAATATTTTCATCTTTTCTAACTGAGAACGAATCAAGTGGATATAAATCTGAAACTCCATTGTCTGGATTTTTTTCTGTAAACCATATTTGGTCTCTTCTTAATAACTCTAAATTTAATAAGTTTGTAGCATGTGTTGTAAATATCAACTGACTATTAGCTTTATTTATTTCTTTATTATTAAATAATTTAACTATAAATTCTACTAAAGCAGGATGCATACTTCTTTCTAATTCATCAACTACTATAACTTTTGTTTTTTCAAACGCTCTTTTTAAGAATGGAGCAAATGCAAATAACACTCTTGTTCCAGATGATTCTTCAGTGAAGTTTAATTTATAAGTATGTTTATTATTATTGTCATCTAATACTTCATGTTCAAGTTCAATGTTCACATTTTTAACTTTAAATTTATCACCAGTTCTTGCAAGCGGTGGAACTAACATATCAACCATTGTGCTATCCATTTCTTTTTCTTCATAATCAACGGTCATATCTTTAATAAGAATATCTGCTTCTTTTAATAGTTTTAACGCAAAATCTTTTAAATTTTCTTCTCCACTACTATATGCAATTAAATCCTTATCAGCAATATTTTCAAAAGAATCATAAGTATCTATTGCACTAGCAAACCATAAGTAAGCATCTTTAGTTTTATCATAATTCCATGTAGTTGCAGTTGATAAAAACAATTTGTTTTCTGTATTATTTGTAGCTAAAGATTCTAATTTGCTTTTATCATTGGTAAACTCATAATTATTTGTTTTAGTTCTTGTAAAAATATTTGTTGGCTTTTGTGAATAATAAGCATCTAATGCTTCATCATATATTTTATTAGCATCAGCACTAAAGAAATATCTATATTTAACATTATTTACCGTAAATATAAATTCAAATTCACTTGGTTTATTTTTACTTACCTCATCAAATAAGAATGGTTTTATAAAATTCCATTTTGCTCCTACTGGAATTAAACTAGAATTTCTTACCATTAATATAGCACAAGTGAAAGCTTTTAATATATTTGATTTACCTGATGCATTTGCTCCATATATAGCAGTAGTTTTAAGTAAATCTAAATTGTTAGTAGATATTATATTATCTAAATTTTCATCACCATTACCTTTTTCCATAGATAATGTTACTTTATTTTTAAAAGACAAAAAGTTCTTAACACTAAATTCTATAAGCATTTTTCTCTCCTCCTATAAATATTATATACTAAAAATATCAAAAAGTATACTTATTTTTGTTGTTTTTGTATATTTTTCACAAATATTTGAATAATATACCATTATTTTAACATTATATTTCTATTTGTCAACTTATAATCATTATTATTCTATATAAAAAAGTATTGAAAAAATTTTCCAATACTCAAAACAGATTTTTTTAGTTCTTTTTTAAATTTGTGTACCTAAAAGTGTACCTAAAATTACTTAATAGTTCTAAAACCCTTTAATATAAACAAAAATGGAGCCTTGCGGCTCCTTCAGGGGGCAAATAAAGTCAGACATGCAATTTTATAAATATTGTATAACTCCTTATAAAATGCGTCTTTTATTTATATTCGAGAGTGTAAAAAATTCTGTGTAAAATCCATCTAACCATGATCAATTAAGTTTTATAGGAATCGAAGTGATTCCTTTTTCTATGACCCAATCATATCATAGAATATTAAATTTTCAAACAACTAAATTCTTCCTTCAAACATAATCGATAACTCTCCAAGAATCAAATCCCAGTTACGATATCTTCCGTTCCATTTTTTAGTAATATTTAAGGTTGCTAAATAAAGACACTTCATCAATGATTCATCGGAAGGAAATACAGACTTCGTTTTTGTATACTTACGATATGAGCGATTTAAACTTTCAATAGTATTGGTAGTATACATGATTTTTCTTACAGGTTCTGAATAACTAAAGAATGGGCAAATCGCATCCCAATTTTCTTCCCAAGATTTAAAGGCGGTAGGATATTTACTTTTCCATTTTTCTTTTACTTTTTGTAGTTGCTCATGTCCTTCTTTTTCGTTTTTAGATGTATAAATTGTTTTTAGAGCTTCACAAAATGGTTTTAACTCTTTATAAGACACAAATCTTACTGAATTGCGAATCATATGGACAATACATCTTTGCTGTACAGTTTTAGGATATGCTGTCGTAATTGCTTCTTTCATTCCTATTAGCCCATCCGAACATAAGATTTGGATTGGATACAATAATTTCCCTAATTTTATTTCACTCATATTATCACACCCAACATTTCTATACTATTGTACCATATTCTTTTAATTTACCGAACATCAAGTATAAAATTCATATGTATTATATTTTCTTAAATTATTTATTCTTTTTACTAATTACCAAATTTTACCAATTTTTGCCAAAGCACAAAAAAACTAGAACCAACGTCCTAGTAATTTCCTTAATGGGGCGGAATAAGGGGATCGAACCCTTGCATACCGGAGCCACAATCCGGCGTGTTAACCACTTCACCAATACCGCCATTTCAAAATACATTAATATTCTATCAATAAATTGCACATTTTGCAATACTTTTTTGCGTTTTCTACACGTTCGCCTATTCCAACTAGTAATTTTCACATAAAGTAAAATGAAGGAGGATTTATGAATCAAAATTTATTTAGTCCGTATGAAGGATTTAATAAAGGAAATCTATTTAGAGATTTATATGACCCGTACAAAAATTATGTACCGAAAAATCTAGAACCTAAAACAGAACAAGAACAGTACTTACTAAACCTTGCCCAACTTCAATTTGCTGCGCATGAATTAAATCTTTACTTAGATGTCCATCCAGAAGACGAAGCGATGATTCGCCTATTTAACGAATACCGAGAAGAGTCTAACAAAGCTTTAATGGAATATGAAAGAAGGTACGGTCCAATTACCATCACGAGTGACATCCTCAAAGTGGTCCCTTGGGCATGGACGTCAATTAATTTTCCATGGGAGGATAAAAATGTTTAGTTATCAAAAGAGATTACAATATCCCGTAAATATTAAAAGTAAAGATTTACGAATGGCAAAGTACTTGATTACTCAGTATGGTGGCCCAAACGGTGAGTTAAGTGCTGCCATTCGTTATCTAAATCAAAGATTCAACATGCCAGATAACCGTGGTGTTGCATTACTAACTGATATTGCTACTGAAGAACTTGGTCACATCGAAATGATTCAAGCGATGGTCACACAACTGATGCAAGGTGCTACGATGGAAGAAATCAAAGCAGCCGGTCTAGAAGGAAACTACACCGAACATGGCCTAAGTCTATTTCCAACCGATGCCAACGGATACGTCCATACTTCTACTTATTTTGCCGATACCGGAGACTGGTTAGCTAACTTAACAGAAGACATGGCAGCAGAACAAAAAGCACGTGCAGTCTACGAAAACCTAATCGATTTGACGACAGATCAAGATGTCATAGAGCCATTACTGTTCTTACGGCAAAGAGAAATCGTCCACTTTGCTAGATTTAAAGAATTATGTGATATATACAAAGAAGAGGGAGTCTAATGGAGACCTCCCTCTTCTGCTATTAGAGATGCAAACGTCTTATCGAATCGCGGTAATTCTTTTCTGATAACGTCAGGATAAACACCTTTCGAGTTTTCAATCGACTTCCGCACATCCAAAATATTGACTTCTTTGCGGTTATCGAATACCGCATAAGAAAACGCCTGTTTTAAAATCGTCAAACTACAATCTGGATATCTAGAACCCAGTTCATACACACGACGGTATTCACTTGTCAAATCGACGTAGAACGTCATAATCGCCGTCTGCATGTAATAAGAGTACTTTAATTTAGCACCAGTCTGCTTCTCAATCTTTGGTAACGTTCCCATCATAATTCGAATCGTCTGTAATCTAGTAGGTTCTGCTACTTCGATTCGTTGAAAACGTCTCGTGAACGCTTTATCTCGTAAAATGTAACGCTCGTATTCTTCTGTCGTCGTTGCACCAACTACTTTAATCGTACCACGACCTAAACCTTCCTTGAAGATATTGGCAAAGTCAACGGAAGACTCCGCTGTAGCACCAATCAACATATGAATTTCATCGATAAACAAAATCGTCTTTTCACGTTCTTTTAACTCGTCAATCAAAAGTTGTAACCGTGATTCTCCATTTGGTAAACTTCCTAGTAAAGATGCTGTCTTAACGTTAATGACACTGAATCCTTTTAAAGCATCTGGAACATTTCCCTGTTCAATACGGTAAGCCAATCCTTCGATAATAGCCGTTTTACCAATACCAGGTTTACCAGTTAAAATGGCAGATTTTTCTGGTGTCAACAAAACCAAAATCAATTTTTGTAACTCTTCGTCTCTACCAATAGCCGGATTCGTAATATATGTCTTTTGACAATAGTTTTCACCAAAGCTCCGTAACATACTAAACTTTCCTGGCTCAGGTTCCGGATCTGGAGGAAACGGAACCGCCGGAATCGTATCCGCTTTTTCAGGTTCAATAATCGGGACAACTCCAACCTCATCTTTCGGTTTTTGGTTATCGACCTTCGCTTGTTGTACTTCAACAGGAACCTCTACTTGAACAGGTTCCTCTTTTGGCACATCTTTAATCTCAATTTGACGATCTGCATCGTTTCTCTCTGCAACAACTTTTCTTAAAATTGCTTGAATATCAATAGCCATAATAATCACATCCTATTATCTATCAAAATTATATCATAAATTGCGAACTATCAAACAACTTTCCTTATTAGAATGCACAAAAAAAGTATATTTCAAATATACTTTTTAATCTTGAACTGGAGTTTTTACATAAATTGGTCCGTTTTCTTTTGTAGAAGCATCTAATTTTGGCTTTTGTGTAAAGTCAACTTTACGATTCATAGTAGGAAGAACAATGACTGTATGAGCACGATCTTCCTTAGATGGAACTTCTAACTCATAAGGAATGCCACAAGCATGACAAGCCATTTCAAAGAACTTACCAACTTCAAATTCATGTCCTTGTACAGAAATGGTATCAAAATTCAATGGATGTTTGCAATTCGTCGTATAAGATGAAATAAATCGTTCAATTTTTTCGATTTGTTCCTCTGGACTAGCACCTTGAAAATCCCGATGAGCAAGTTTATCGATACCGTACTTTCGTACACAGTAATCCAAAACAGTCTCTCTTGCTTTTAACAAATCTTTCTTAGTAGTCCGAAATCCTTTTCCTTCAAAAGAATCGTCTAACAACAGTTTTTTACAATCGAAACCACGTTTGACACTACTTACACTTCCAACATAATTCTGTGGATCTAACGTAATCGTACGATTTTCATCTTCACTATTTAACACAACAATATCATGTAATCCCTTCGGTACAAAAATTGTTTGAGTGGTAACCCGGCCATATGGCAAAGCCTTCGAATACGTAATTAAATCCTTTAAAAATTTAGATTGTGCACTACAAACACCTTTTCCTAAAAGTGCCGCGTTCATCCGACTGTAACTAAGTTCCGGAATCAAACTGACATCAGCAAAATCATTTTCGTTAATTTGATAATTTTCATTACAACAAGTAAGTCTTAAATACTCCAAAAAATTAAACATCTTTTCTCGGCCTGTAAAAGTATCATTTCCCAAGTTTTTTACAACATCTCTTAAAGTTTTTTGATACCAATAAACTAGTTGGCCAAAATTGGAATTATTTTCTTCTCTACTTCCTGTATCAAAGAAACTAAAGAATGTACTACTTGGTTCACTAGAATTTAAATAATCTAAAATATCTTCACTATTTTCCTTTACACTTTTCACTACTTCAGATAAATGCTTATACTCATGCTCAAGTTCTACAACATCAGATGATAATAATTTCATTTCTTTATTTTTCGCTCCTATTCTATTTTATCTGCAAGTGACTCCGCCAAAAGACGTGTAAGTAATCACCCGGGATAGCTCGTAACCTTATATCCCCTCACTAGCCCATTTATTATACCACAAAATAATTCTTTGTTAAAGTCCCAAAATGTGCTATAATACTAGAAAATATAAAGGAGGACGTATGAGTAAAATTATTAAAACCCGTGAAAAAGGAAATTTAATCGTAATCAGTGGCCCATCTGGAGCTGGCAAAGATACGATTGTAAGAGAAGTATTAAAGAAAAATAAAAATATCTGGATATCCATCTCCATGACGAGTCGTGCCATCAGAAAAGGAGAAGAAGAAGGTCGTGACTACTTCTTTATCACTGAAGCTGAATTCAAAAGACGAATAAAAGATGATGTATTCCTAGAATATGCAAAATATAATGACCACTACTATGGTACTCCAAAAGATAAAATTAATGAAAAACTAGATGCTGGTATCGATGTCATTTTGGTAATCGAAATTCAGGGTGCACTAAAAGTAAAAGAACTGGTGCCAGATGCCATCTTCATATTTATCTTGCCACCTAGCATGGCAGAACTAAGAAAACGATTAGTCAACAGAAAAACAGAAGATAGGGATAAAATCTTAAAACGATTCCGTCGTGCTTATCAAGAAATCAACGAAGTTACCAAATACAACTACGTCGTAACAAACGATGATTTAGAAGATGCTGCAAACAAAGTCAATGCCATTCTTCTTTCTGAACGTTGTCGTGTCGATCGTATCGAAGAAGTTTACCTAAACAACGAAGAAGAAGAAATTCACGAATTACTAGTCGATAAAGATTTAGAAAACAAAGAAAGGGAGCTATAACAACTCCCTTTCTAACGGACTAAAACCGCTTTTGCGTTTTTCCTACATTTTACAGTAAATCTAGTTTTACAGCGAGGACACTTACAAGTATGAGTGCCCTTTTTCAATGGTAATCGTAACATCTCATGACAATGTGGACATCTTTTATAAAAATGAGAATCCCGGTCACGAAATCTTCTTCCCACCATATCGAAAAACCTAGAAATTCGATTTTTTACTTTTAAATAGGCCTTGTTCTCTCTTCTTCTAGCAGGAATATTTTTAGATAATGCTCGAAATACAATCCAAATGGCTAGGACTAATAAAATGACATTTAGAACGGTCGAGCGTACAAACAAACTGATAACAAAGAGAATTAAATAGAAAAGAAAGGACGCACGATACAAGTCATCCGCCCCATTTCGCCCTATAAAGAAACGGTAGAGTGCAAGACGAATTTTATTCATCATTTTGACTCTTCCTTCCGCCACTACTCTTCTTAGTTTTACTAGAATTCTTTCTAGATTTCTTTGGTTTTACTTCTTCTACTAAAGCATCTTGTACATCATCTTTTTGATATTTTTTCTTAGCATCTTTTTCGGATTTGGTTTCTTTCTTTTCGTCTTTCTTTGCTTCTTCTGTCTTTTCAACTGGAGCATAAGTCTCATCTGGTAAAACATTTCCTTCACGGTCTAACATGACAACTTTGGTTCCTGCAATAAAGTCGTGTAATCCACGTCCATCGATACGAACCATAACCATGAATAAGATGACATAGTATACCAAGTCCCTAGCAATCGTGACAAAATCGATTGCGGTATAGTAATTATCGACACTTAACGTTCCTACTAAAATCATTTGAATGATCGTAAATACAGATTGATATAAAATCAAACTACGAACGGTATAACGAACAAATCCAGCATCCTTACCATCCTTAGTAACAACTTTTAAACGTAACAAACGTTTTCCAATTGTCTGTCCATTGGTAAATATTGGTAATAATCCAAAATAGATAATAATCATAGCAATGTAAATGACATTATAAATCATCATGTTCTTTTCAAGACTATAATTGATATCATAGAACTGATCGTTATAAGAATTTGCAATCGATTCTTTTAAACCATCGATATCTTCTTGTGTCACTTCTGTCTTGTCATTTAAAACATCGAACTCAGTTCCAAAATACGTATAATCATTCTTTAAATTATCTAACTCTTCAGCAGAAATTGCTTGGTCTTCATATGCTGAATCGATATCATCCATGACCTCTATTCTCTGACTATAAAGTTCCAAATACATTTCGTAATCTGCTGTATAATCAGCGTATTGTGGATTAATAAATGAAATACTTGCAACGAGTGTTGCTAAAATATTGATAATAAAAATATCAACGACGTATGCTGCTAATCTTTTGAAGAATTTTTGCATCTAATCAACTCCCATTAAACATTATAGCATAAATCTCTAAAATCATTCATCTCTTCTTTATGTAAAATTGTGTAAGAAAAAAAGAATGTACAAAAACATTCTAATAATCGATTATTTCGAAGAAGTTGCAGAAAGTGGTGTCATTCTCTTAATGAACTGTCTACCAGAAACATCTAAAATGGTCGAAAATTCAAAAATAATTTCGCTATGTTGTAGTTTTTAAGGGATAAAACCGTAGTCTGAATAGATCTCATTAAAATCGAAGATGCTATGATTATTGCAGACATTATCATAGATTATATTGGTATTTTCAATGCAAATTTTATGTTTAG
>DVKJ01000007.1 GCA_018716065.1 Candidatus Pelethosoma merdigallinarum | reverse complement strand
TAAACATAAAATTTGCATTGAAAATACCAATATAATCTATGATAATGTCTGCAATAATCATAGCATCTTCGATTTTAATGAGATCTATTCAGACTACGGTTTTATCCCTTAAAAACTACAACATAGCGTTTATTATGAAAAAAATGGAATATTTTGCAAAGAAGAAAGTTTGTCTTTAGAAAATTTAAAGAATACGATTGGTAAAATGAGTAAATGTTGCATGAAAGATGGAACTGTAATAACTGGTTTTGCAGATCCATATAGAGTATATAAGAATAGTCCACTACCGTTTGATGAGAAAGTCCGTGATTTTATATATTTGTGGAGATGGAAAAATTTGGATGAAAAAACACATCAATTAATTGGAGATGATATTCATAAATATAATCAAATTTTTCAAAAGGTAGAAATTCAAGAAATAGAAAGTATGGAATGCGTTCTTCATTCGAATCCTAGATGGGGAACAGAATTGACAAATAGGTTTGATTATTTTAAAAGTTAACAGTTTATGTATAGAATTGAAGTATAATTATATGTGCAAGTTTAAAGCATCTGTTCTTTAACTATAAGATAGAATATATTTCAGTATAAAACTTTGTTTTTAGCAATGTATATTCATAAAAATTGATATAATTTAGCATTTTACTTACATTTTAGGTGTATTTAGCACAAACTTGTGTTAAGATAACTGAAAAGGAGGTAACTTTATGACAAACGTTTTAACGTTTCGAGTAGAAATTGATGGTTTGGAAGATAAAATCTGGAGAGTTATTGAAATAACAGATAAAAAGACAGTAGCTGAGTTAGCATATACGATTCTTGCAACTTTTGATTCCGTGGCATATCATTTATATAAAATTAAATATAAAGATAAGGTTTATGATAGTTGGATTGATATAGAGGATGATCACAGTGATATTCCTAAGTTGAATGCTACAATTATAAAGTTAAGTGAACTTGATTTAGTAAAAAATGATTATTTGGAAATGGATTACGATTTAGGCTCTACAACGACTTTCAAGATTCATTTTTTAGGTTGTCAAGAGTTGAAGAAAGGTACTGGTCGTCATTATCCATACATTGTAAGTGGTGCTGGAAGAGGAATGATGGATGATCTAAGTGATTTTGAACTGAAAGAAATTGTAAATGATATTGATCAAAAAGGTTATTCTAAATATAAGTTTACTCCTGGATATGATAGAACGATTAAGTATGATTATCGAGATTTTGATTTAAACAGTAATAATGTATTGCTAAAAGGAGAAATTGCTGAAATTAAAGACAAGTATGAAGAAATAGAATATGAATAATCAGTATTTTTATTTCGTGCAATGATATATATTTACGGATTGTATCATAATAAGATATTTATAGTATAAAAGTGCTATTGAGTAATTATGAATGAAGATGTATAGGTAATCCGTTTGTTATTGGAGAATTACTGAGAATATAGTAATTCTCTTTTTTTAAAATTTAATTGGTAAATTTTGGTAATTAAATATTAACTGGAAAAATTTGGTAATTATTTGTAAAAAATTATACTTTGTTTTATATGGTGTTACAATAACGGTACTGGAGAGTTTTATATGAAAGAATATATTAGTTTAACAGATGATGGATTAGTTGATTTGATTTTGTATGGATTACAAGAAAATGGTGTTTCTCTTCGATTAATTCATCATTTTCCAATTTATTGCGCAATTCGGAAATACAGACAGTTATCTACATTGGTAGAGAAAGAGTATGATGGAAGATTAACTACATTTCAATATGCCTCATGTCTTTTAATTGCTTTATCTGAAAGTAAAATTATAAAGGATAGAGAAATAAATGCATCGTTTGCATTTGATACGGTAATTAAGATGTGTGAAACGCCTTATGACCATTCTGATTATGGGGTTAGGTGTTTGTTTCCTTTAGATCAAATTGATTTTAAACAAACTTTTCAAAATTATCCTTCATTTTACTTGATATTCAAAAATGAATTAATAGAAAATTTACTTTCTATGAAGCACCAACCTTTAGATTATGCGCTTAGTTTTAAGATGTTTTATCAAATGGCTTTGCATTGTTTAGAAAAAGATAGGAATAAATTGGAAAATTTTGGTAATTGTCGAAGCGATGATAAAAATCTTTCTTTTGAAAATATACAAAGGTCTGTTAAAATTAAAGAAAGAGTCTTAAGTTTATTTTGTGATTAGAGGTGTTTATAAATGCTACAGTATGATACATTAATTGACTTCGATGGTGTAATTTATGATATAGAAGAAAGAATAGTAAAAATGAAGAGTAAACGTCCTGATATTAGTTGGACTGAATTCTTTGATCAGTTAGATTGGTATCAATTATTAGAAGAATCCAAAGTAATTAATCATTCGATTGAATATATTTTAGAGGTGCAAGAACGTCAAAAGGATATTGCAATTTTAACAAAAATACATACATTGCTTGAGATGCAAGCTAAGGTTGATGTTTTACGAAGTCAGAATGTTACGATTCCAATTTTATTTGTTCCACCTAAAGTTCAGAAGAGTTCTATATATTTACCTAGAAATGGAGAGGTACTAATTGATGATAGTATTCTAAATTTAAGGGATTGGCAGCAACATGGTGGTAGGTCTTTATATTTTAATTTGGAATTTAATTCGAATAGTGAATTTGAAGTTGTAAAAACATTAAAAAAGATTTTATAAAATTGGTAAATTTTGGTAATTTTTACTTGAAAGAATGTGATTAAATGTTGTTATATACTAGTGCAGGGATTTCTGAATTAGAGATTCCTGGTAAAAGAAGTTTGGTTATTTATATTTCTAATTGCCAAAATTCATGTAAAAATTGTCATACTTCTTTTCTACAAAAGTCTTATGGGGATTTACTAAATGATTTTTTTCACTTTTATTTGAATTATATTATTATTATTTCGATGTTGTTTATTTTATGGGCGAAGGCAAGAATACTGAAGAGGAGCATATAGAATTTAAAAAGTATTGTGATTTGATTCATTCTAATCATAAACAAGTAGCGTTGTACAGTGGTAGAGATTGTACGATTGAAGAATGGATGAACTTGTTTGATTATATTAAAATTGGTTCTTATCAGCAAGATTTGGGACCGCTTACTTCTTCTAAAACAAATCAAAGGCTATACCAAAAAATAAATCAGAAATATGTTAATATAACAAACTGTTTTTGGGAGGAAGATAGTGATGATTAAAGATGCTTTATATGGTTTTGTAATTGGTGATGCCATGGGCGTTCCGCTAGAATTTATGAGTAGAGAGAAATTGGCTCAACATCCTGTAACTAAGATGATTGGTGGTGGTAGTCATAATCTTCCAAAAGGAATTTGGTCTGATGATACTTCTATGACTTTGGCCACTATGGATTCTATTTCTACTACTCATATCATTGATTGTGATGATATTGCAAATCGTTTTTGTGATTGGATTAATTATGCAAAGTATACATCAAATAATATGGTTTTTGGTGTTGGAAAGATTACTCGGAGTGCTTTGTTTCGATATTGGAATCAAAAGAAAGATGCAACGAAATGTGGTGGGACAAGTTATCTTGAAAATGGGAATGGATCCTTAATGAGAATGCTTCCAATTGCGTTTTATTGTTATAATCATCATTTGAATTCTAAAGAGATTTATTCTATTGTAAAAGATGTTTCTTCTATTACTCATGCTAACGAAATTAGCATTTTGGGTTGTTACATTTATGTTTGTTATATTCTTCTTTTATTATCAGGCAAGAATAAATTAGATAGTTATCAATTACTTAGTCAGCAAGATTATGCAATGTTTTCTAGTGACTCTCTTGAGCATTATAAAAGAATTTTGAGTGCTGAATTATTATCTCTTTCCATAGATGAGATTAGTTCATCTGGATATATTGTCAGTACGTTAGAAGCAGCGTTGTGGGTTATATTACATACAGATAATTTTGAGCAAGCCATTATAGGATCTATTAATTTAGGAGATGATACAGATACGGTTGGAGCAATTACAGGTTCTATGGCAGGTATTCTGTATGGGTATTCATCTATTCCACAAAAATGGATTGATAATTTGGAAGGGAAAGCTTCCCTAAATTCTTATCTTTCTAGTTTTATTCATACGATGGATAATAATTGGTAAAATTTGGTAATTATTTGATATTCCTTTGTTTTATATAGTAAATTTTTTTGGAACGTGTTATAATCAGTTTAGAAGACATGGAAGGTAAAGGGCTAGTACAGACTTTATTATGTTATGAAGTTTTTGTATTGCTCTTTTTTTATTAACGTGTGTTTACTTCTTGTTAAATTTAAAACAAAAAAAATACTGCTCTAAAGCAGTGTTTCACTTAAAAGTGATATTTAGGTTATGGCTTTCGCCAAAACTTTATTTTAACTTTCTATGTCATCTTAAATGGTATTAAGACAATATCATAGTATCATATAAAAGGAGGTATGTCAATATATGAACACAAATTATAGTATTGGATTAGATATCGGAACAAGTTCAGTTGGTTGGGCTGTTGTCAACTCGGATACTTTTAAAGTAATGCATCGAGGTAGAAAAGCACTTTGGGGTGTTAGACTTTTTGAAGAAGCTGATACTGCGGTAAGTAGACGAACTGCTCGTGGAACTCGTAGAAGATTCGATCGGAGAAGAAAACGTATCAAGCTTTTGCAAGATTTATTTCGTGATGAAATTATGAAGATCGATCCTCTATTTTTCAAGAAGATGGAGGAAAGTTTTTATTCGCCAAAAGACAAAGAAAATAAAACGATTCAGATGACGGATGAAGATCATAAGCTGTTATCTGATTATTATAAAAAATACCCGACTATTTATCATGTTCGTAAAGCGGTTATGGATGGTACAGAAACAGATATTAGACTTGTTTATTTAGCATTACATCACATTATTAAATATCGAGGTAATTTCTTGTATGAAGGCGATTTCAAAGTTAAAGAGTTAAATATTGCGGATTCTCTTCAAACCATTTTTAAAACTTTAGACGATTGCAATGATACATTAGAAAATTTGAATGTTGATTTAATTAATTATGATGATTTAGAAAAAGCTTTGAGAGTGGAATCAAGAATAGATCGTAGTAAAATGATTAAAGAAGTTTTAAATGATGTTGCTCCTAAGCAGTTTGTAAATGAATTTTCTAAGGCAATGCTTGGAAATCAGTTTAATATTGTCACGATGCTTGGATTAGAGGATGATAATTTAAAAACGTCGTTTAAGGGATCGGAATTTGATGATAATTTAGATTCTATTGAAAAAGTATCAGGAAAATATATTGATGTACTAACTGCAATGCAAGAATTATATAATCAATTGTTTTTAGTAGATTTATTTAAAGGTGAAGATCACCCTAGTATTTCTACATTGATGGTCAAACGTTATACTAAGCATAAAGATGATTTGAAGAAATTGAAAGAATTACTTCGTCCTGATAAGAAACAATACCGTAAAATATTTAAGAGTAATAAGAAGGAAAAAATTGTTTGTATTTATGAACAATACGTTCATAATCATTTGTTGCTTGATGAATTTCAAAAAGCAGTTCGTAGTTCCCTAATTGATATTTATGGTGATGAGACTTATCAGAATGAATATGCGAAATTTGTCGAAAATGATAATTTTATGCCTAGAATTACAGACTCAGATAATGGAAAATATCCATACCAATTAAATAAGGAGGAACTGCTAACTATCATTAAGACACAAGGAAATCGTTATCCATTTTTATTAGAAAAAGTTGAAAGAAAAGATACTAAAGAAAAAGAGGATAATCTATATAAATTGGTAAAGATTTTATCTTTTAGGATTCCTTATTATGTTGGACCTTTAAATAATTCGACAAAGGAAAAAGGAAATTACAATGAGAATGCATGGATTCGATATAAAGAGGAAGGAACAAGTCAGCTTGTTACACCATACAATTTTGAAGATCTAGTAGATTTAGATGCTTCTGCTGAATTGTTTATTAAGCGGATGTTATCTCATTGTACATATTTGTTAAATGAATATGCTATGCCTACTAATTCTTTATTATATTCTAAGTTTAAAGTGTTGAATGAGTTAAAACAGATTAGTATTAACGACCATCGTTTAATCGATTTTGGACATGAATTTTTTATAAAAGTATATCGTGATTTGTTTTTGAAAAAAGGAAGTATTACCGAAAAAGTATTTATTGACTATTTGAGAATGCAACCTGATATGTCTATGTTCCGAGGGGAATTTGTTATAAGAGGGTATTCCGCTGAAAATAAATTTGCTAACAATATGCAATCGTATATTGATTTCTTTGGACCAGATGGTATCTTTGAAAACACGTTATATGGTATTGATGATGCTGAGCAGATCATTGAATGGATTACTATTTTTGAAGATAAAAAAATGTTAGAGAGAAAAATTAGAAAATCTTATCCAAATTTATCTGATAAACAGATAATGAAATGTGTGTCTAGAAGATATAAAGGATGGAGTAGTTTATCTAAAAAATTACTTACTGGAATTAAAACTGATGATGGAAAAAATATTATCGATTTGTTAGAAGGCTTGACGGATGATGCCTCTAAACAGGGACAAAATTTTATGCAGATTTTAAATGATCCAGATTATCATTTTCAAGAAAAAATTGCTGAAGAAAACCAAATTGAAAATAACACCAGTAAAATTTCCTATGAGGTTGTTGATGAGTTAGCAACTTCTCCAGCCAATAAGCGAGGAATTTATCAAGCTTTAAAAGTTGTCGAAGAAGTTGTTGATTATATGGGATATGAACCTAAAAATATATGTGTAGAAATGTCTCGTGGCGATGATAAGAAAAAACAACGGAAAGATAACCGCAAAAAATATTTAGAAAATTTATATAAAAGTAATTGCAAAGACGTTGAAGATTATAATCGATTGATGAAAACACTTGGAGATACGGACGAGTCTCAATTTTCAAATGAAAAAGTGTTTTTGTATTTTATTCAACATGGTAAGAGTTTATATTCTGGAAAACCAATCGATATTACAAAATTAGAAGAATGTGAAGTTGATCATATCATTCCACGAACTTTAATCAAAGACGATTCTTGGGATAATAAAGCCCTTGTATTTAGAGAAGAAAATCAAATGAAAGCCGCCAGTTTAGTTCTTCCTGAAGTATATAGAACAGAATCTAATAAAAAATGGTGGAAAATGTTATTAAAACAGAAATTAATATCTAAAAAGAAATTTCATTCTTTGGTAAGAAGTCAGTATTCTGAAAAAGACATTGAGGGCTTTATTCAACGGCAGTTAGTAGAGACAAGACAAATTATAAAACATGTTGTGAATATATTAAAGTCTTACCATGAAGATTCTACTGTAGTGTATTTGAATGCTGGATTATCACATAACTATCGTGATCGATTTGATTTATTTAAGTTCAGAGATATTAATGACTATCACCACGCTCATGATGCTTATTTAGCAGCAGTACTTGGAATCTATCAAAAAGATATTTTTAAACAGAGTATCGATATTGATTTAGTAAAAGAACAAACAAAGAAACTGTACGATACTAAACAATATAAAGAACTTGGTTATGGTCTTGTTATCAATAGTATTAATAACGAATATCTAAAGTACGATAAACGAACAGGCGAGGTAAAAACTAATTTTGATGCTGATTATTTTAACAATTTAGTTTGTGATACATTGTATCGAAATGATATTTTGATTAGTAAAAAAACGGAAATTAGAACAGGTGAATTTTACAATCAAACTAAAAATCCACATGGTGGTAAGGGTGTGCCTTTAAAGAAAAATTTATCAACACAGTTATATGGTGCTTACACCAGTTTGAATCCTGCTTATGCAGTTTTGATTCGCTATACTAATAAAGGAAAAGAATTACAACGTATGATTGGTATGCCAATTCTGTATGCAAATCAATCTGTTCGGGAACAATTTGATTACATTAGGCAACTTTTAGGTTTGGTAGAAAATGATTCTATTACTATTATAAAAAATCGTATTCCTTTTTATAGCTTATTAGATTGGAATGGACAAATTTGTATGTTAGTTGGTGCTTCTGATAAAGTTGAAGTATGTAACGGAAAAGAATTTCAAATTGATAAACAGCGTATGAAACGTTGGAGTAAGTCTCTGTGTAGATTATTCGATTCCAAACGTTCTAGATTAGTAGATGATATTACTTATTCTGAACATTTAAACGAAATGATTCAATATATTATTGATAAGGTAGAAAAAGAATATGTATTGTATCAGAATTTGGTTTCTGATATGAAAAGATTTTTCCATTATGCTAATCCAAACGAACTCTCTTTAGAAGAGCGTGAGAAGGGAATTATCGAATTGTTCAAATTATTGAGTTGTAATAGTTTATGCGCGAATTTAAAAGTACTGAATAAGGATTATTCTAAAACTTTTGGTAGAAAGAATGAGAAAGTTATTGATCAAACAACATTTGTTAATATTTCACCGTCTGGTCTATATCGGAGAATTGAACAATGAGTTTTAGAACAATTGTGATTACCAAACAGTCTTCTTTAAATTATAAAAATCGGTTTCTTGTTGTAAAGCAAGATATGGATGAAAAATATATTCATTTATCTGAAATCGATACGGTCGTGGTAGATACTCCGGCTGTATCGATTTCGGTATACTTATTGAAAGAATTATCTGAAAATAAAATTAATATTATTTTCTGCGATGAAAAACACAATCCATTTGGTGAAATGCAATCTTATTATTTAAGTCACAATTCACCAAAAAAAATAATGTTACAAAGTAAGTGGGATAATGAGATAAAGAATACTGTTTGGGAATACATCGTAAAAAATAAAATAGCTAATCAGATTTTATTATTAAAGAAGATTAAGTCGAAACGATATGAGTTATTAGATGAATATTATCATGATGTAAAAATAGGAGATAAAACGAATAGAGAAGGACATGCTGCGAAAGTTTATTTTAATGAATTGTTCGGAAAACAATTTGTTAGACATCATGAAGATGTTATTAATTCAGCATTAAATTATGGTTATGCTATTTTATTATCAATGTTTAATAAAGAAGTGATTAGCAATGGGTATATCACACAATTAGGATTAAATCATAAAAGCGAATTTAACGAGTTTAATTTATCGTGTGATTTAATGGAGCCATTTCGAATAGTCATTGATCAATTTGTATATTATAATCATCCGACGGAATTGAATCATGAGTATAAAATGAACTTAGTTAATATTTTAAATGAAATTTATTTTTACGATGGGAAAAAATATACATTGAAAGATATAATTCGAAAATTCGTAAAGAATGTATTCAGTACAATTGAAGAGGTGGTTATTTATAAAGAGTTTAATATTTATGAGAGATAGAGTTATGAGGACAATTGTTTTTTTTGATTTACCAAATATTTATGCAAAAGATCGAAGAAATTATAATTTGTTTCGTAAATTTTTGCTGAACGAAGGTTTTCTAATGCTTCAAGAATCTGTTTATTCCAAACTGATTTTGAATTCAGAGCAAAGTAAATTATTATTAGAAAGAATTAGAAAAAAATCTCCAAAAAAAGGAATTATTCAGGTTTTAACAATTACCGAAAAACAGTATTCACAGATTGAATACATTATAGGGGAGGGTAATACAAAAATTATTAATAGCGAAGATAAGTTGGTGATATTATAAAAGCGATAATAGATTTTCTTGATCATGAAATACTAATCCAAAAGGATATGGTATTTTCTATTGAGTGTGAAAATCATTCATACTTTTTTAGAATTGTAAATTTATTTAATCAAATATCAAATAATATTTTAGATGAATCTTTAAAAATATTTGATCAAGATTTAGAAATAAGTTGTAGCAACAAAGTTAGAATTTTATTTGATTATTTTAATATTGATTTTTCTGATAAGAAGTATACGACAAAATTAATCGATTTAGTTAGATCAAAGTTTGATGAAATAGAAACTCAAAAAATTTTAAGTGAGTTTAAAAAAATTTCTAAACTTTTGAAAAAAAATATTGGTGAAGTTGATTTGCCAATTACAACTCAAAATGATTTTGATATTGAAAGCGTTTTAAAATTCATGAAACTAACAATTCAAACATCTACATCTTTATTAGATAATTTGTTTTTATTAATTGATGTTGAAAGTATATTTCATTTGAATTACTTTTTAATTTTTGTAAATTTGAAATCTTACCTTACTACTAATGAATTAAATGAACTTTATAAATATGCGTTGTATCATGAAATTCCTATATTGTTAATTGATAATTGTAATTATGGTATTACATTAGATAATGAGAAAAAGTTGATTATTGATGATAATTTAAATGAATTCATGATATAATGAAGTTAGATACATAGATTATGCTTTTTGAGAAGAAATACTTATTTTTCTATGGAAGTATTTATAGATGTAATTCCTTTATTTGAGGTTTTAGATCTATGTCATCTCAAATGGTATTAAAACTGCAAATTGGTTTGCTAACTTAGATGAAAAGTTTTAGATCTATGTCATCTCAAATGGTATTAAAACTGTCCTAAATGTATCACACACTCGTCATAGTTTTAGATCTATGTCATCTCAAATGGTATTAAAACTAGATCATATCAGATTCCCTTGGTACTTCCGTTTTAGATCTATGTCATCTCAAATGGTATTAAAACTAAATGTTTGATTGAAATACAAGATTTAATGTTTTAGATCTATGTCATCTCAAATGGTATTAAAACTTCATTTACCTACCCCTCTTCCATTTCAGCGTTTTAGATCTATGTCATCTCAAATGGTATTAAAACTTCATAGTAGGTACTGTTTATAGAATATAAGTTTTAGATCTATGTCATCTCAAATGGTATTAAAACATGGTCTAGTAAGGTTGATGATGAGTTTATGTTTTAGATCTATGTCATCTCAAATGGTATTAAAACGAAAAAATCAAACATCATATCAACTAAATCGTTTTAGATCTATGTCATCTCAAATGGTATTAAAACTAATTCGGTTTTCTAAATAACAATTCAAGCGTTTTAGATCTATGTCATCTCAAATGGTATTAAAACTTAGAAGTAACAGGTACTAATATGACATTTGTTTTAGATCTATGTCATCTCAAATGGTATTAAAACGGCATTGTATCTTTTAATGTTTCCAAGTCAGTTTTAGATCTATGTCATCTCAAATGGTATTAAAACATTATTTCTTCAGTTTTATCCGTTATTTCTGTTTTAGATCTATGTCATCTCAAATGGTATTAAAACACGTGAATATAACGTAAGAACGATATCCGTGTTTTAGATCTATGTCATCTCAAATGGTATTAAAACTTATAAAATTTATCGTCATCAAGTAAACAAGTTTTAGATCTATGTCATCTCAAATGGTATTAAAACGGGATGATTTAAAGAAAAAATTAGAAACAGTTTTAGATCTATGTCATCTCAAATGGTATTAAAACATGGAAAGAAATGAGTTATTACAATTGTAGGTTTTAGATCTATGTCATCTCAAATGGTATTAAAACAAAACAAGTAAATGAGAAATATGTTGAGTGGTTTTAGATCTATGTCATCTCAAATGGTATTAAAACAAAAATTAAGATTAAAAAAGTGGGTAGTAAGTTTTAGATCTATGTCATCTCAAATGGTATTAAAACTTACACTTGATGATAAAAACGTTACCTTTTGTTTTAGATCTATGTCATCTCAAATGGTATTAAAACCAGTTGGAAAAGATAATGATTTATTTTGTTGTTTTAGATCTATGTCATCTCAAATGGTATTAAAACATGGTGAGATATCTTATAAAGTTAGTGTTGAGTTTTAGATCTATGTCATCTCAAATGGTATTAAAACTCGCCTTTTCATCTAACAAATCAATATCCTGTTTTAGATCTATGTCATCTCAAATGGTATTAAAACAACATTCCCATCATTTGAACACGCTGATATGTTTTAGATCTATGTCATCTCAAATGGTATTAAAACTTTAGTTATTTATTAAATAATGGGTACACGTTTTAGATCTATGTCATCTCAAATGGTATTAAAACGTTAAGGGTGCTGGTAAAGCAAAAGTCAGAGTTTTAGATCTATGTCATCTCAAATGGTATTAAAACCTTTCTGTTCTTCTGTTACATCGTCTGTAAGTTTTAGATCTATGTCATCTCAAATGGTATTAAGAATAATAGTATTCAAACTAATTAATTTTTATAAGTGAATATTTAGGTGGTGGCAGAATTAAAGTAGGACCGTGGTCTAGTTCTACTTACGGAGAACCAGCCAGAATATTAGGAATTAACTGCGGCCATTCTAGATATATGTTTGTTCCTGGTATTTCCAAAAAAAGAGATGTGGATTTCACCAAAAAAGAAAATGATGAAGCATATATCGAAAAGCAACGTCAAAGACAATACGAAAGATCTATTCGCAATCAAAAGCGAGAAATAGCAATGCTTAAACTAACTGGAGCAGAAGATAGCTATATAAGAATAAAGCAAAATAGTTTGAGTAATACTAGAAATGAATATCTAAGTTTTTTAGATAAGACTGGTAGAACGAGAATAACTGCTAATGAATGGATAGGAAGTACTTCATTAAGTCCTAAATCTAGTACCAAAATTACTACATCATATCAAAATTGGAAAGCAAAAGAAGAAAAGAAAAAACAAGATACTGGATTGATTGGATTAAAGAACGGTGATGTAGAAATAAAAGATATAAGCCAACATTTATTTGAAAGAAAAACATTTCGAGATGTGTCTTATGAAGATATGGTAGATGCATGTCAATAATTTTTGAAAATGTCATAAAAAATGAACAAAATTAACATATAAAAATGTCATAGGGTGGTATACTATCGAAGTATATTGAAAAAAGAATAATAATTTGTTAAGATGTAGTAAGCAAAGGACTGTTTTGTTTGGCATCGTAAGAAAGTAAATGCTCGACAAAATTATTGATTTCTAAACTATGTTCTTTG
>DVKJ01000066.1 GCA_018716065.1 Candidatus Pelethosoma merdigallinarum | reverse complement strand
ATCTATTTTATCAACCTTTATCACTCATAGCAAAAAGTGTACCCCGCTTGCCTCGCACCGTACGGCGCGTAGACAAGCATTTGCTTAGCCAAGATTCAAAACAAATGGATCAGTACTTGTTCCTGTACCGCTGGAAATTGTAGCTGTGGATGTCAGACTAAAGGACGGGCGAACAGCACGCGCAGAGCTGACAAAGGCGTAATCCACATTGCCGAGAAACACAAAGCTTCCGGTGTAGGAACCCAGAAGGAACGTAGAGTTAAAGTCACCGGCATAACGGGAAATTAACCATTCAAAATCACCTAAATATAGCCAATTATCTGTTCCATAATTTGATGAACTTGAACTTAATGCTAATGTCCATTTTTCTGGGTTTGCTCCATATCCATAATCTGATACATACATTAAGCCTATTTTCATTGTTTCTTCATATCCATTTTGTCCTGTTCCTACTTCTACATCATAGGTTTCTTTAGCAGTTCCTAAATCATTATTATTAAATCCCCCGACTTGCCATGTTGTTTCGGTTATTAGATTTTGCCATTCTGCTGATAATGTACTATAGTACGTTGTATTTAATGTTGTATATATATCTGGCTTTGTTGTTCCATCCCATGTATTGCGATTTACGCTATTCCAAGCATAATCTCCATAGCTTGTTGCTTTGATTAATTTTACTTGATTATTGAATACTCCGATTATTCTGTATTGATTTTCTGCATTTTGGCAATCTGTACCAGTTGCTCCAAAGCACACATAATTATTTGGATTTGCTCCACTATATCTATATGAATTATCTCCCGCTTCTTGATCGGCATTGGTATAACTTCCTACTCCATCGTGATAATATAAATCATTTTCTCCATCTACCCCTGTGTATACTTGAGTTGTTATATATTCAGCAAAAGTCGCTGGATCTGCCTCTCTATCATAAGATTTAACAGCAATACCAGCATTAAATGTCTTACCCATTGTTGACGCATCTGTTACCTCACTATCTATATATAAATATAAATCATAAGATACTTCACCTTGTAAAGGAATATCATCATTATACAATTTATAAATTGTTCCAAATGTTCCATTTATACCAACATTTAATTGATTTTGATCATCACTAGTAAATTCGCTTAAAGCATTTGTTGCCTCACTAAGTATTCCTTCTGCTAAAATATCTTTTGATCCATTTCTAGTTATTATATAATGAACACTTGAATCTACCAAAGTATTAGTATTAAGAGTTGCTAAATATAAATTAAATCCTACATATGATTCACAAGAACTTGTAACTGTAAATGTATATGGTGTTGTTTGTAATGCTCTATTCTTACTTATAGGATTTGTTTTATTTAAATTTATTGATGCACCCGTATCACTCAAAGTAATCTTAGCACAACTTGATAAACTTACCTCTGTTACTGATGATGAATCTATATTTGCTTGCATAAAAGAATAAGTTATTCCTAGTACTATAGTTATTACAATAAGTATTGATATTACACTTAAAAGTATTATTCTGGTTCTTGGTTTCAACTTTATCACCTATTTCCTATATTAAAATAATATCATTAAATTAATATTTTTTCAATTACTAACATATAATTTATTATGAATATAAATGTAAATAAAATATATAGAAATAAAAATAGTTTTAATACCTTCTTTAGTAATAATAATGATTATATAGTAATTAATAATAAAAATAATGCTATATTATATATTTATAGAAATTTACCTAAGTATAAATATATTAAAGTAATGGAAGATAATAAAAATACTAGTATTTTAGTATTGCCTGAATATTCTAGTGTTGGATTAAAAATTGGGGATGTAATAGAAGTTAATTAATAATATAAATTATTCATTAACAATAGCGAAAATTGACAATATAGATTATAATATGTAATTACAAGTGTGAGATAAAGATGTTGTAAGAAGGCTCAAATGAGTTACAATGAAAGAATTAAACATCTTTATCGATGAATCTGGAGATTTTGGAGTTAATGATAAAGCTTCAGATTTATATGTTGTATCTTTTGTCTATTTAAGTTCTCTTGATAATATAGAACCTTTTTTAAATGCCCTAAAAAAGCGATTAAATAAATTATAATTCACTAAAATGATTCATACTGCTGATTTAATTAGAAATAAAGGGGATTACAAATATTTATCTATTAATCAAAGACAAAGTATATTTAATTCATTATTTGTTTTTACTAAAAGGTCTCCAATTAAATTAAAAAGTATTATAGTGAGCAAAAAATATACCGATACTTATAAATTATTAAAGAAACAATTAACCATAGAATTAAATGAATTAGTTTCCAACAATTATAAGTTTTTTCAAAAATTTGATAAAATAAAAATTTATTATGATAACGGTCAGTCACAATTAACATCAATTTTAGAAGATGTATTTAAAAACCTTAATATATCTTTTATAAGTGATTTTGATAAAACAAAAGAAAAACTATTTCAAGTAGCAGATATGCTTACCTTTATAGATAAATATTATTATAAATTTCAACATAAATTATATATATCTAAAAATGAAAAAATATTTTTTGAAAATATGGAAATGCGTAAGTTATTAAAAGAACTAAAAAGCAAACGTTTCTAACATTTAAAAAGCAACCTTGCGGTTGTTTTTTAAAGCGGCGCCTAGCGCCTACGCGGGTAGAACCGTTTGCTCATCTAAGAATAAATCTTAGGCCACATGGCTCCAAGTAGATATAATCTACTTAATATATTATATCCACTAACAATTAAATTATACCAAATGGTTTTCTATTTGTAAATATTTTTTAATTATTAATTTCTTCATTTTTCATTTCGATTATAAACTTGTCGAAATCAGATTCAAACAATTTATCTTGTACAATTCTATATTTTTCAAATTCTGATAAAGCAAAACTTTCAGCAACTTTATGAGAAACTTTACCTGGATTATCTAATACTTCTCTTTCATTGAATTGCAAAAATACATCTAA
>DVKJ01000065.1 GCA_018716065.1 Candidatus Pelethosoma merdigallinarum | reverse complement strand
TGACTAAGTACGGCATAACCTACAGTTAGTCCAATCACAATCGCACATAGGGTTCCTATAATGATTCTTTGCTTTTGTCTTGTTCGCATTTTATTTCACTCCTATTCTCTTTTTATTGTACAAAAAGGAGGTGTATTTGTCAATACAAATACCCCCCCCCATGTACGTTTGTTTGCGATATGTTAACATAAAATAGAAGTTTGTGTTTGCTATTTGTGATAAGATTCATTGTGGCTTATTTTATAACTACGATAAATTTGCTCTAGTAAAAGTACACGAAATAATTGATGAGGAAATGTCATTTTAGAAAAAGATAATTTAAAGTGAGACATTTCTTTTATTTGTGGATCTAATCCATAAGAACCACCAATAATAAAAGTAATGTTTGAATGATTCAAGAAGGTTTGATCTAAATACTTAGAAAAATCTTTTGAAGACAGTTCTTTTCCTTCTATTTCTAATGTAATAATATAATCTTTATCAGAAATTTTCTTTAAAATTAAATCTTTTTCTTTATTCATAATCACTTGAGGATTATCGCCTTTCATATCTTCTACTTCAATGATTTCTAGTTTTGTATACTTCGATAATCTCTTTGTATATTCTTTAATCGCTTCTTGAAAAAATTTCTCTTTAATTTTTCCTACACATATTATTTTTATCATACATCTATCAATTCCGTTCTTTCTGTTTGATGAGCAACTATAATTTGATCTACTTGTTTAGAGACCTTTTCTAAGTTTTTGTGTAACGTTTCCAAGGCAACTTCTTCTCGATTATTTTCTTCACTTAAGTGGATGAGAACAATTCCTTTTGTTTCCTCACCTACAAACTTACTTAAATAATAAGCGGAATCTTTATTAGATAAATGACCTTTATCACCAATAATACGTTGTTTTAAATGATAAGGGTATCTTCCATGCATCAACAATTCTACATCATGATTACTTTCCATAATATAATACGTTTTATTTTGTAATTTTTTGTGATATTTGACATTGATATACCCAGTATCTGTAACATATACTAAAGATTTTCCATAAGCTTCGAAAATATAACCGTTAGAATCACTTGTATCATGACTGGTTTTAAATACTTCTACATGAATATCAGAGATTGAGAAGTCTCCATCAATGATTTCATATTTTTCAATATGAATAGAAGTTGATAATTCGTGATACATGGTTTCACTTAAATAAAGTGTGGGGTGGAACTTCTTTATAAAGACACGAAGACCATTAATATGGTCTACGTGCGTATGTGTAATCACGATGGCATCTATAGAAGAAGGTTCTATATCCATCGATTTTAATTTTTTTTCTACATTTCCTGAAGTAACACCTAAATCAACTAAGATTTTGGTGTTATTGGTTTCAATGAAACTGGAATTTCCTTTACTTCCACTTGCTAGGACTGAAAACTTCATTAATACATACTCCAAGGATTAATTCTTGTTCCACCATACCATGGTCTTCCACCACGCCATACTTCAAAGTGAACGTGAGGTCCGGTTGCAAGTCCAGATTGTCCTACATAACCAATAATTTGTCCACGTTCTACGGTTTGACCAGCACTTACGGCTTGTCGTTGCATATGTGCATAACAAGTGTAGTATCCATTATTATGGTTAATACATACATAGTTACCATCTGGATAACGATAACGTGATTCGTAAACTACTCCATTGGTTACGGCATAAATTGGAGATCCATAACCTGTACCACTAATATCTAACGCTAAATGGGCTTCACGAGCTCCTCCAAAGATACGATATCCGTAATCAGAACTAATAGTCCATCCACTGTTCGTTGGCCATAACCAGTTTGTTGTACTTCCGACCGTTGGAATGTATTTTTCTCCTTTTACAAGAATTTCATTAACAGCTGGTTTTATAACCTCTTTATTCTTTGGATCGACATAGTTAATAAATCCATTAACTAGTTTTTCCTTTTGGGTAACACGTTCGACACCCTTTTGTCCAGCTTGAATAATTTCATCATCACCTACTAGTTTTGATTCATCATAACGAATTTCGGTTTGATAATCACTTTCCTTATCTTCCACAACGTGTTCTTCGACAACAACATCTACTTGTGGATCGATCGTTCCAATGATTACTTCTTGTCCTGGAAACAATAAATTATTTTTATCCGTAAATTCTGGATTAGAAATTAAAAATTCTTCCACACTGATCTCATTACTAAAAGCAACTTTTTCAATGGTATCTCCTGCTTGTACGGTATATGTTCTGGAAGTGGGAGAACTACCAAATAAAATATATTTTGATAATTCATCTTCATCGGTGTAAATTTTATCATCTACAGGAAGAGTCGTTTCTTTAATACTGATCTTTTGATCAATATAAATATTTTCAATAATACGTCCGGTTGTAGATATTTTAGGTTGTGTATTATTTTGATACTGCTCATATCTTTCACTACCAACAAAAGTTTTAATGGTATTTTCAATCGCATTTTTAAAAGTAGATTCTTGAATAACATTAATTTTTTGGGATTCTTTTTCTTGTTTAATCGTAAATTCATAACCTTGTACCGTAAAAGATTTACGTTTTTCAATCTGTTTATAAATATCTCTTACTTTACTTGTCTCATTGTGATACGTAACAATTTTTTTGATTTCTAAACCATTTGGTGCATAAACCGTATCCACATCATATTTTTTCTTATAATAATCTCCTCGTTCATTGATATAGTCTTCCAATGCTTTTTTAGATTTAATCGTTCCTAATAATTCATCATCCAAATAAACTTGATAATAAGTATGAGGTTCTGCATGATTACTGTAATTAAATCCTAATAAGAAGATGACGGTACTAAGAAGTAGCACCGCAGCTATAAGTGTAACTTTTTTCATACCTTCACCTAACTTTCTTCTGCTTCTACAAAGTTTACAAATGTACTTGTATTTTTTCTAAATAATAGATCTACTGTTCCCGTTGGTCCACTACGATGTTTTCGAATGATGAATTCACTTCGACTTACATCTGGAGAGATAGCAGTATCTTTATTATAATAATCATCTCGATACAAGAAAGCAACAATATCGGCATCTTGTTCGATAGATCCTGATTCACGTAAGTCACTTAAGATTGGTCGTTTATCATCACGTGATTCTACACTACGAGATAACTGAGCAGCGGCAATTACAGGAATTTCTAACTCCATAGCCATTGTTTTTAAAGCACGGCTAATTTCGGCAATTTCTTGTTGACGTTGTCCAGCATATTTACTAGAACCTTGAACTAATTGTAAGTAGTCAATAATTACAATATCAAGTCCAGCTTCACTACTTGCTAAACGACGACATTTCGCACGAATTTCACTGATGGTCATACCAGGGGTATCATCTATAAAGATTTTAGTATCCGCTAGGCGACTAATCGCTTCATTCACACGTTTCCAATCATTATGTTCTAGTTTACCAGTCGATAGTTTTTTTCCTTCTATTTGTCCAACAGAGGCAAGCATACGACTAGCTAATTGTTCCGCACCCATTTCAAGATTGAAAAGAGCAACTGTTTTTTTGGCATTCATGGCAATATTAGTTGCAAGATTTAAAACAAAAGCGGTTTTCCCCATCGCAGGACGGGCAGCAATAATAATCAACTCATTTTTATGAAGTCCAGAAGTAATTTTATCTAGATCATAAAATCCGGTTGGTAATCCTGTAATATCACCTTTTGTTTGCGCTAATTGTTCTAAATCACTTTGTGTTTTATAAAGAACATCTTGAATGGTTTTAAATTCACTACCTTTTCGTGTTTTAACCACATTCAAAATTTTCTTTTCAGCATTATCTAATACTTCACCAATTCCATTTGTCGCATTATATCCAGAAGTAACAATTTCTGTTGCTTCTTCAATTAGACGACGTAAGATGGCTTTTTCATCTACAATTTTAATGTATTCATCGACATTCGCCGCAGTCGGTACCATATTAATAATTTCTGTTAAGTACTCGACACCACCCACACTATTCAATAATTTCTTTTCGTCAAGAGCAGCCGTAACAGTCGTAATGTCGATCGGTGTACCCTTTTCTGCAAGTTCTGAAATTACCATAAATATTTTACCATGAGCATCTAAATAGAATAAATCACTGGTTAAACTTTCTACACATTTTTGAAGGGCATATTTAGATAAAAACATCGAACCTAATACCGATTTTTCAGCATCAATATTATGTGGCAAAATCTTTTCTTGCATACTCTCACCTAACTTCCTTTTACTAATTGAACTTTTAATAATACATGAACTTTCTTGTGAAGTTCAACTTCTACTTGATGAACTCCTAAAGAGGTTAATGGTTCTTTTGATATAAATTTTCTCTTATCAATAGAAAAACCTTGATTTTTCAATTCTTTTTCGATTTGTTTTGGACTAATACTTCCAAATACTTTATCTCCTTTTCCTGTTTTAACCGCAAAAGTAAAGATTTTCTTTTCTAATTCTTTTTTTAAAGCTTGACATTCTTCAATTGTTTTTTGTTCTTCTAATTCTCTTTTTTTATTTTCTGTATTTAATTGTTTTACATTAGAAGAACTTGCAAGTACCGCATAACCATTTTTAATTAAAAAGTTATTTCCATACCCTGCTTTTACTTCTTTTACTTCTCCTTTTTTTCCTTGACCTTTTAGGTCTTTGATAAAAATGACTTTCATCGTTTCACCTCAGTTCACTATTTCTAATAATTTTTCTTTAATTTGGTTGATGGTCGCATGAGGAATTTGAGCGGCCGCATCACTTTTATGTCCTCCACCACCTAATTGAACCATCATTTTTTGAACATTGATCGTTCCTACAGAACGGGCACTAATACCAATTTCCGTAGGTCCAATCTTCCCAACCGCAAAAGCCGCTTCAACATGATCAAATTGAAGTAACTCTTCGGCAATTTGAGCCAAATCTCCTTTTTCAAAGATTTCATCATTTAAAGTACATAAAGCCATATTTTCATTAATCATATAACTTGTTTTAATAAAATCTTGACGTCTTTTATAGACTTCCATACTCTCCTGTAATAAATTTTGTTTATCGATGTTATTCGCACCCATACGCATTAAATAGGCCGCTACTTCATATGTTTGAGCCGTGGTTTTGATATTATAACTATTCGTATCAATTTCCATACCAGCTAACATAATAGTTCCTACAATAGGTGCGACTTTCGCATCTACATATTGAAGATATAAACTAACAAACTCTACCATACTAGAAAGTCTAGAGTTAATATAAGTATATTCACTACCAATGAGTGCGTCTACCATTTTAATATGATGATCCAAAACCATTTGATGCTTAAAATAGGTAAACATCCATGGTTGATCCAATAACTTAGCATTATGTGTATCAATCAAAATATAAAGCGTTTTTTCTGGATCTTTTTCTTTGACTTCATCTTGATGAATAAAAGAAACTTGAACATGATACAACTTTAATTTTTCAAGGGCTTTTACAACTGAAGTATTAGTAATGATGTCCTCTAAATAAATAGACACTTTTTTCCCTTTTGTTTGAACAATGTGATACATTCCTAAGCACGCACCTAGGGCATCTAGATCAATGTTTTTATGACCAGATAATAAGATTTCATCGTATTGTTCCATGATTTGTGTTAATCTTTCAAATGTTTTTTTCACTGTACCACCCCAATATCCCTATTATACTATAAAATCATGGTTCTGTCTTTACTTGAGAACCAGATTTTTTCGTTTTCACATATCTAAGAGTAAAAAAACAAGAATAAACATTCTTATTTTTGAGATAAATTGGAAGCCATTTCGGAAATTTTCTTTAAACGATGATGAACACCAGATTTGGTAATCTTTTTACCTGTTTCAAGGGTAATGATCTCACTGAGTTCTTGAAGAGAAACTTCTGGATATTTTTTTCGATAAGTACACACATCCAACAATTTTTCATCCATCACATCTAAAAGACCGGCTTCTTCTAATATTTGAATATCATGAATTTGGTGATTAGCTGTTTCAATCATCTTATCCACATTGGCCTGTTCACAGTTATTTAGACGATTCGTATTATTTTTTTGATTACGAAAAATACGGATTTCTTCATAATATAATACGGCATTAGAGGCGCCTATCAAACGTAGGAAATCGCTTATTTTTTCAGCTTCTTTAATATAAGCCATATACTTATTTTCACGTTTTAAAACTTTACTATTTAAATCATATAGATTCAATTTTTCTTTTAGAAAATTCGCATAAATAGAATCATTAACTACAAATTCAAGGTGATAACGAGAAGTTTTAGGATCATTAATACTTCCAACAGCCAGAAACACACCACGAAGATACGCTTTCACACTATTTTCATCATCTAACAAATAAGCTTCTGGAAGGTTTTGAAGTTTTTGATTTTTCACAATCCCTAAATCTTCTAAAATAAAATCTTTGCGACGACGGATTTCTAAAATATAAATATAATTCTTTGAAAAGTTATATCCACGACGAACAGTAACTCTAGCATGAATATCATATAATTCTTTCATTAATTCAAAAATACGACGAGCTAAGACAGGATTTTCGGTTGTGATACGAATCTTTTCGTGATACTCAGAAATATCTAGTAAATTACGAAAAATAGCGGATAATTCCGCAATATATTCCGCTTTTGAATACTTCTTTTTACTAATTTCACTTTTTACTGTTCCTGTAAAAGACATAACACTCTCTCCTTACATTAGTGTTGAATAAATATCTAGTCCTAGTTTCATAACATCATGATGAATTTGATCATGGATAATTTTAACTAATTGATCTTCAATTAAACGAACATCTTTTAAATTTTCATAATCAATTACAACGGGATCTTTTTGTTCCTCTACCGCATATTTTTCAATGACTTCTGGGGTAATTTCTCCTGTATTTACAATCACATCTGTAATTTTATTTTTTCCTAAATAGCGATTTAAAGTTTCCACATGATCACTTACGGTAAAATCATCTGTTTCTCCTGGTTGAGTCATAATATTACAAACGTATAATATTTTCGCATGACTTTCATCAATGGCTTGAATGACATCCTTACTAATCAAATTACAAATAACACTGGTAAATAAACTACCCATACTTAAAATAATCATATCGGCTTGTCTAATTTCTTCTAATACTTGCGTAGGAATGACAGGTTCCTCTTTATAAAATAAATCTTGTATTTGGCTTGGATAATCGGTAATAATATGTTCTCCTTCAATGGTTTTTCCATCTTTCATATGAGCCATTAAAACAACATTATCTTCTGTTAATGGAAGAACTTTACCCTTTAAATTAAAGACATTTCCCAATACTTCAATACTATCAGACATATTTCCAGTAATATTAGTAAGGGCTGTTAACATTAAATTTCCTACTGTATGTCCATCTAAATCACTGGTTGTTTGAAAACGATAATTCATTAATTTTTCCACAATCGGTTCCACTTCTGACAAGGAAATTAATACACGACGTACATCTCCCATAGCGGGAATATTAAATTCTTCACGTAAACGTCCTGTACTTTTTCCATCATCACTTACGGATACAATAGCCGTAATATCCACTGGAAATTCTTTTAAGCCAGATAAAAGTGTAGATAATCCATTTCCGCCACCAAATACAACGACTTTCTTCTTCATATCATCATCTCCACTATTATTATACTACAAAAGAAGAGATTTGTTAAAATCCCTACTTCTTAGCAATTAAACGAATTTGATTTTTTTCTTTCATTCTCTCGAATTTATTTACGTATTCAAGAGCTTGTTGATTTAAACTACCCATTTTTACAAAATCATTTTTATCTTCTGCATCTTTTAATTCGTCCATAATATTAGTAAATAATTCTACTTCTGTATCACTAGCATAGTTTACTAAATAACGTTGAAAATGATTTAAATTGGTATTCATATAACAATATAATACTTGATCATGACCAATCAAATCACATAATTGACTCATTATATTTTTCGTAAAACGATGTGTTCCAAAGAATTCACCTTTGTTTTCATCACAGAAATAACGTTCTGTTAAATATAGGGTATATCCTGTATCAAATCCACGACCACGATATTTATTTTTTTTAGTACCTTCTGATAATCCTTGATAAATCATATTTTTATTATATTTCGTTGTCGCAACGTGAAACAACTCTTGATAAATTAAATAAATGTAGTTAGGGTGATACAAAATTTCATTTTTCTTTCCATTATAGTTCATCATAAATTGATGTTGTTCTAAAATATTGTGTAAAAACATATAACGATAAGACTTTTTAACGGTTAATGTTTCTAAATTTAATTTTAAAGTTGTTAAATAAGCATCTGACATCGTTGGTGCGACACGTTCAATAAACTTACGAATGTGATACAAAAGATCGGTATCTAGTACAGTATATGTAACATCTTGAATATTCATTTTTCTAGTTTTCATGATATTCCTCCCTTTTTTCGGAAATCTATTATATCACGGATTATTTCAATTGTAAATCAAAAAAAGAACGAGAAATCTCGTACTTTATTTTAATTTATTTACTTCAATGATTTGACAACGTTAGTTCCAGCTAAAGCGCCTTCTCCAATAGCGGTTGAAATTTGATACAATTCTTTCTTTAATACGTCTCCACAGGCATAAATACCAGGAATTTCAGTTTCTAAATGTTCATTCGTTACAATATAACCTTGATCAAGAGTTAATAGATTTTCGATAAAACTCGTTTCAGGAATTTGTCCAACATAAATAAAGATTCCAGTCACATTTAGTACACTTTGATCTTTTAATCGAACTCCACAAACTTTATTATTTTGTTCAAGAATTTCAATGACTTCTTGATTCAAACATGGTTTAATATTGTCATATTTCTTTATTTTATCAACTAAAATTTGATCTGCACGATATTCCTCTCTACGATGAATAAGATATACATTCTTACAAATATTCGCTAAATATAACGCTTCCTCTAAGGCACTATTTCCACCACCAACGATGGCTACATCTTGATCTTTATAAAGCATTCCATCACAGTAAGCACAATAACTAACTCCGCCACCAACTAAGGCTTTTTCATTTGGTAATCCTAATTCTCTTGGTTTACGACCGCTTGCAACAATGATTCTTTTTGCTTGTATATCTCCCATATCCGTATGAATGATTTTATCTTCTCCTTGTATTTCAATTGAGGTTACATTTCCATATTGATAAGGGATCTCTAACGATTGAATTTGATCTATCATATTCATGGCAAGTGTTGGACCATCAATTTGTTTAAAACCAGGATAATTTTCAATGGTAGATGTTTTATTAATTTGTCCCCCTGGGACTCCTTTTTCTAGTAATAAAACAGATATTCCCGCTCTCTTACAATAAATTGCAGAAGTCATTCCGGCTACTCCTGCACCAATAATTACACAATCATATTGTTTCATTAAATGTTTCCCCTTCACGATAACTATTTTCTAATTTTGATTGTCTTAAATGTTTAAAGAAAATATATACACCAATGACAATCATAATAATGGATACAATCTGAGCGATCTTGAAAGATCCTAACATTAAACTATCCGTACGTAATCCTTCAATACAGAATCTTCCAATACCATACCATACTAAATAAAAGGCAACCATATCGCCATTTTTACAATACTCACGATGACGAACCAATAAAATTAAAATAAAGCCAATGAAACACCAAATAGATTCATAAAGGAATGTTGGTTGGTAATAAGTTCCTCCAATGTGCATACCATCTATGATAAATTGTGGTAAATGAAGACTTTCTAGAAAAGCAAGGGTAGTCTCTGGACCATAAGCTTCTCCATTTAAGAAATTACCCCAGCGACCAATGGCTTGTCCGAGTAAAAGACTGACAACCAAAATGTCTAAAATACGAATCGTTTTTACTTGATGTTTATGGGTATAATAGATAATCCATAATAATCCTGCAAGTAATGCACCATGGATGGCAAGACCACCTTCCCAAACTTTAACAATATCAACCAAATTCTCACCATAATAATCCCAATGAAATAGTACAAAATAAAGTCGTGCGCCAATTAAAGCTACAGGAATTAAATAGAAAAATAGATTAATCATAAAATCTTCCGGTAAACTAAATTTTTTGGCTTCATGAAGAGCTAAAGTTCCTCCAATTAATAAAGCAATAAAAATAAGAACAGAATACCAATAAATTTGAACAATACCTAAATCTAAAAAAATAGGATTCATCATAGGTTATTACTCCTCTCTTGTTTGGTTCTAAATAATGGTTTTAATACCATTTCTGATACTAAAAAATTAATACAACTAATACAAATAGCGACTATAAAAGGCATAAAAATTCCTTTAATCGCAAAATGACGAAATGTAATTAATTCTACCAATTTTAAGATAAACACATTAATAAAGGGATAAAATAATCCAACAGTCAACCCGGTAATAGGAAGGGTTAACCATACTAATAATGGTTTAATCGTACGATTTAATACATAAATAATAAAAGATACAACCATTCCCCAAATCCAATAATGTTCTGGATCAATATAGATGGTTTTCTTAAAGACAAGTGATAATAGAAGTAAAATAAGCGCATAACTGACTAAGTGAATCATCCAATCAAGGGTTTCTTTAATATTCCATTGGAAGTTTCTATTCGCTACTTTAGACACATCTACCATCTCCTTTTTGTATTATAACAAACTTTTATAGAAATCTCAATCTTACTATCTAACTATATTCATAAGAAACAAAATTATTCTTTATTAAAACGAGTACGATAAGAACATTTTTGACATAATTCTTCTGTTAATTGTTTTTGATGAAAACCATGATAAATTTTTTGAAAATGAGGGCTTTCTATAATCTCTTTCAGACTTGTTTTATATATATTTCCCAAGTTGATACAACCATTTCCATCTAAACAACAAGGCACAACTGTACCATCACATAAGATTCCTATATGATCTTTAGTGCCATGACAGGTTCCTTCAGTTGAAGCAACAGGAAGAGATAAAGAAGGCCAATCAAATAAGCCTCCTTTACTTAAAAATAAATGGGGTTTTAAAGTTTGTGTCTTTGATACAGAAATATTTTTTAATAAAGAAGAGTCTAATTCAAAATAAGAAACAATATGTTCTAGCATCTTTTTCATATCCTTTGTTAATTCATTATTTTGTAGTGTCCAAAAACGATAATTAACATAAATAGGGGTATGATTTAATATTTCTGTAGTGGCTTCCAAAATATTAGATAAATAGTGTTGATCTTTTAAGGTATTAAAATGATGAAGAGAAACATTAATTTGTCGTAAACTAGGATGTTTTAAAAGAATAGATAATCTCTGTTTCAGTAATGTACCATTTGTTGTGATATTTACTTTGTATGCGTACTTATCACACAAAGTAAGTATAGAATCAAACTCAGAATGGAGTAGGGGTTCTCCTTTTACATGAAGATATAGATAATCTGTAAAGGGTTTTAATTCTTTTAAAATATGTTCAAACTGGGAAATACTTATTTTTCCAGGGGAACGAAGTAGAGGAGAACAAAAGGAACAATGACGATTACATTGATTGGTAATCTCAACATACACTCGTTTAAATCTTTTCTTCATCTTATTCTCCTTTTAATTCATAAAGAATATCACGTAATTCCATCGCACGTTCGAAATCTAAGTTTTTAGCTGCTTCTTTCATTTCATTTTCTACTTTAACCATTAGATCTAATTTTTCTTTCTTACTTATTTTTTCCGGTTTCTTTTCTTCTAATTCTTCATTATTAGAAATGACATCATGAATTTCTTTGATAATCGTTTTTGGTGTAATACCGTGTTCCTGATTATATTTCATTTGAATTTCACGACGACGCTCGGTCTCACTAATCGCTTCTTGCATAGACTCACTAATGGTATCCGCATACATAATGACATGTCCATCAGCATTACGTGCCGCACGACCAATCGTTTGAATTAAACTACGGGTACTACGTAAGAATCCTTGTTTATCCGCATCCATAATGGCAATTAAACTTACTTCTGGTATATCAATTCCCTCACGTAATAAGTTAATTCCTACCACAACATCATATTTTCCAAGACGTAAATCATGAATAATTTTAAGACGTTCCAATGTTTTGACTTCACTATGTAAGTAAGCAACTTTAATATCTAATTTTTTCAAATAAGTTGTTAACTCTTCTGCCATACGGATAGTAAGAGTTGTAATTAATACACGTTCATTACGATCCATACGCATATGAATTTGTTCTAGTAAATCATCAATTTGACCTTCTGTTGGTTTAACTTCAATCGATGGATCTAATAATCCAGTTGGACGAATGATCTGTTCTACATATTCATTATGACATAATTCTAATTCATAATCTCCAGGTGTGGCAGATACATAAATTGTCTGATCCAATTTATCTTGAAATTCAGGAAATTTCAATGGTCGGTTATCCATCGCACTGGGTAAACGGAATCCATATTCAACTAAAACTTGTTTACGCGCTTGGTCTCCATTAAACATCCCACGTACTTGAGGAACCGTTACGTGAGATTCATCAATAATCATTAAAAAATTCTTTTTAAAGAAATCGAGTAGGGTAGTTGGAGTCGCTCCAGCTTCTTTTAAAGCAAGCTGTCTTGAATAGTTTTCAACACCACGACAAAAACCAGTCTCACTCAACATTTCTAAATCATAATTCGTACGTTCTTTTAAACGTTGAGCTTCTAATAATTTGTGCTCAGATTCTAATTCTTCTAGACGTTCATTCAGTTCTTTTCGAATATTTTCAATCGCAATTTTTAACTTATCTTCACTCGTAACGAAGTGACTTGCTGGGAAAATACTAATGTTTTTCTTATTACTTGTAATCACACCAGTCAAAGTATCAAATTCACTGATACGATCAATCTCATCTCCAAAAAACTCAATACGAATTCCTTTCCCATGTTGGGAAATAGGGATTAATTCAAGAACATCGCCACGAACACGAAAAGTTCCACGTTTTAAATCCATATTATTACGTTCATATAACATATCGACAAGTTTTTCTAATACGGCATCTCGATCTACTTCTTCTCCCACTTCAAGTGTTAACATCTTCTTTTCGTACTCTTCGATTTCTCCAATACCGTAAATACAAGAAACAGACGCAACAACAATAACATCATCATACTTTAATAAAGCACTTGTCGCGTAGTGACGTAATTCATCAATTTCATCATTAATTGCCGCATCTTTTTCAATATAAGTATCAGTCTTTGCCACATAAGCTTCCGGTTGATAGTAGTCGTAGTAACTGACGAAGTAACAAACATGATTATTGGGAAATAATTCTTTCATTTCCGCGTATAATTGTCCCGCTAATGTTTTATTATGAGCAAGTATTAAAGTTGGTTTATTTACTTCTTTAATCACATTTGCGACGGTAAACGTTTTTCCAGTACCAGTTGCTCCCAATAAAACCTGGGCTTTCTTTCCTTCTTTAATTCCATCTACTAATTTTTTTATAGCCTGTGGTTGATCTCCACTCGGCTTATATTTAGAAACTAATTCAAACATTTTTTCACCCCACTTAGCTCTTTTATTCTAACATTTATTTCATAAGAAAACAAGGAAATCATATCTCACTCCTTGTTTACTTTAAAAAAATTATAAAATCATTATAATCTATTCTATTGATTTACATATATTTTCAATTCTGGCATTCTTTTTAATGCGATCGAATAAATTTCTTTCTTATTCCTTGTTTGCTTACTAAATCTACAAAATATGGTTGGATCTTCAAATTGTAATACTTTTTTTAAAGTATCCATTCTAAGTTTCATAACTTCAGGTGCGTGCGCTACCTTTTTGGCAATTTCTGAATCATTTTTTTCAAAGCTAGGAATCTTTTTATCATTGCATCCCTCTAAACGAAGCGCAATGTATCGAGCATTTTCAAAACTATCTTTCATGATGTCTAGCAAAAGAGGAACATCTATTTTTGAACAATCAACATATTCAATCGTATATATATTACGCAAACATAATTCTTTTATGTGTTTTCTTTCTGTTCTCCATTCTTTTGGGAAATAAAGAGACAATTGGGGACACAATTTTAAATATTTTAACAGTAACTTAGAATCATGAACAATTTCGCTTTTTGGTAATACATCTTCTTTTTTGATTGATTCCATTCTTTTTAATAATTGTAACCACTTTAGGTTTTTACACCATGACCAGTCACTTTCTTTAAAAAAATTATAATTTACACTTACTATTTTTTTTATTTCTTGCTCATCCATATTTAAATCCAAATGATCTATCTCACGAAATAAATGAATGTATGCTACATTATGTTCCTGGTGTATTTCCCAATATACCAATTCTTCACAATTACAAATCGCAATGATTAATTTAACTAATTTTTCTTCCATATTATTATAATTCTCCTTTCATAATATCTTTATATTATTGACATTATAGAATTGTGTTCTTTTTTAGTACAAGCCAAAACAATAACTATAGTATTCACATTTATTAATTCATAGACCTAACCTTATAACGATGAGGATATTATTAACAATTGTTTATTAATTTGGTAAAGAATAGTTATGATAATCATAACAACAGTTGAAGTAACAAATACGATTGTTGGAAAATAATTTTTTATTCCATTTACTAATTTGGTTCATTTCCATTCGATTTATATTTTAACACTAATTCAAATATTTTTTCATCCTACTTAGCGCTTTTATTCTAACATTTATTTTATAAGAAAACAAGAAATCCTCATGAGATTACTTTTAATTTTTTTCTTATTTACTAATGAAAAAGATACCTATGTGGTATCAATTATATTTCTTCGTATTCTTTTACTCTTGTATTTACACCATTAATGACTTTATATTCTCTATGCTTATTTTTATTTATTTTCTTTAAAAGTTCACTTTCTAAATCCACATTTAAAATTTCAGACAATCCTAATAAATAAATGACAACATCAGCTATTTCTTCACCTACATCATTTTTTTTCTTACGCCACGCTTCATAAGCTTCTGCTACTTCTCCATATGTTAAACAAAATTCTTTGTTAACATCAGTAACATTAAATCCTTTATCTAACTTATTTTGATAAACATCTTTTTGTATTTGTTTCAAATCTATCATTTTTTTCTTCCTCCAATACATATTTTAAAAATATTTTTTTAAATATGATACCCATTTTGATTACGCAATAAATATGCATCTAAAGAATCAATGATTTCCATCTCTATATTAGATAAATTATTTTCTTCTAAACAAACATTGATATTTCTATTATAGCGGTTATGAATAAAAGATTCTACCATAGCTTTTTGAATTTGAGGTTGATTCATTAATTGAAAGTTCGGTTCTCCTCTTTCCATTCCGTTGTTTTCTACATGACTATTCAATTCTAATAAAGAGTTGTATAGTGTATTTTCTATGATAGGAAGAGGCATTTGTTCATTCATTTGATTTAAAGAACTAGACATCCCTTTCATATATTCTGGATCATTGGTAGATCGTTTATAAGAAACCGTACGAATTAAATTTTTAATAAGTTCAGCTTCTAATTCCTCTTTGGATAAGGTCATTATTTCACTACGAGCATTATTTTCTCTAGTAAAACCAGAATAATTTAATTTAAGGGCATTCGTTAATGCTTGGACTAAATGTTCATTCATTTTTTGATCATTATTATAGTAAGATTCATATCTTCTTTTTGTCATCACACATGCATAATCAATTTTCTCTAAATTTGTCATAAATTCATCTCCAACTTCATTATATCATGTATTAATATTGAAAACAAAAAATAACAAATTAATTTTTAAGAGAGTGTAAAGTCATTTTATAATAGAGTCAGTGGTGATGAATATTATTGGGAAACAATGTATAACAAGATAAATAATTTGATTAATCATATGAATCAAGATACTGTTATTTTAATGAAAAATACATCAAGGCAATTAAATAATAATGTGGCAAATTACTTGGGATATAATGGATTAAATGCAAATACGATACTCGGAGAAACCCAATACTATTGGTTAGAATATCGTAATCTAACATTAAAAAAAATAGAAAATGAAATGCTAGAATTTTTAATTTGTGTAAAACAACAGATCAGAAGGGCAAATCAAAGTGAAGATTATAAACATATGGCCTTTCAGATTGAAAATGACTTCCTTCATATGACAAATACATTCAGAATTTTTGAAACTTGTTTTGAAGAAACAAAACAAATGGTCTTAAGAAAATATTATTTTAACAATGATTATAAAGAAGAAGGAAGAATGGCAATTAATCAAGCTTTTCGTAAAACCTATTCACAATTTATGGAGGAAATTAATCAAGAAATAAAAACATATCATCAAGAACTCGCTCGTATTTTAACAACTTACGTCAAGGATTTATCTTTAAAAAATGAGATTCCAAGAAAGAATAATCAACAAACTTATAATACAATCGCATATCAATATTTTAATCAAATCATTAAATATGGATTAACAAAAAACGAAAAAGAATTAAATCATATATACTCCTTGTGGGAAAAAATAGATCCCAATACTAAGGAAGAAATATATCAATATCAGATCAATGTTCTTCTTCAATACCGTTATAACTTTATTGCCCAATATAATTTAAAAAATTTACATTCTTTCTTTATAAAACACCAATTGCAAGATTTAGCCGAGGCGATGGAAAAAATATCACAAAAAAGTTCAGCTCGTAATTTTCAACAAGATTGTTGGATCTTACTTGATAAAATATTACAATCAAGCCTTTATAGCAAAGATTTTAAAGCCTTATTATCTGAATGGAACTACGCACCAAAAGATTTAAAGGTTCAAACCTTAAAGATGTATGAAAAAGCATGGATTGATAAGTATCACCAACTTCCAAGTAAGACAGAAGAATTATTAAAAATAACATCCACTTATCAACGTGTAAAACAACTTTCATTTAAAGAATTCGCACAATTAACAACAAGAGTCTTAAAACAAATTGGAGAATATAAAGAAGAAGAAAAAGAGAACAAATCATTATAGTTCTCTTTTATGTTTATCCCATTAACTATTTTCCGTCTCACCAATTAATATATGAGGAGCTTTTTCTTTTATAATTTTGGTAACTTGTTGAAAAGTTACTGGTTTATTAAAACTAATTTCCGTGCTACTTAACTCTACATATTTTTCCTTTCCATTATTTAACACAATAACCAAGTAATTTCTAAATATTTTATGATATCTATAATAATAAAATCCTATTTTTTCATAAATTGACTCTATATCACTATATTTATATTTTCGATTTCTAAGATTAAAAGTAATAATGTAATGTTCTGTTAAAATTATTCTATTATGAGAATATAAAAGAATGTGATTTAACTCTTCCCTTAAAATCGAATCCTTCTTCATTAACCAGAAAGAAATTAGAACCGAAAGCTCTGTTGGAATAATAAGAAAAATAGCAATAAACCAAAGAATAAATGCAATCATAAATATTTCAGGAAAGGGAATTTGATTTAGTTCATTTTGTGATATGACAAATAGGGGTAAAACGATAATCCCTATTAGAATAATTCCTATCATTTTTATTTTACTTTTTCTTTCAATTTGTTTCACTGATGTCATGTAATTCACCTCTAAAAATAAATATAATGAAATCCGAAAGATTTATCTAATCTTTCTATATTATATAATAAAAACATAGATATCTAATTACTAAAATATTTTTTTAATGAAATTTATTTACCGTTTTAATAAAATACATATTTCATTACTCCCTTTATATTTTATCAATTAGTTGAATTCCTAAAATTTTCATTCCATTTCCTAAGACAACTTTCAAAGATGAAAGTAATGCTAATCTAGATTGTTTTAATTGTTCGTTGTCTTCATTCAATATTGATATCGTTTCATAATACTTTGAAAACTTTTGGCAAAGATTATATAAATAAGTTGTTAATACAAGAGACTCACTCGTTTGAATTGCACTTTTGATTATCTCTGGAAAATCATACATGCTTCTAATTAAAGAATGTTCTAAATCATATTGAAAAGAATACTTATTATTTTTTTCTTGATAGTTTGATTTCGACAATAAAGAATTTATTCTTGCGTAACTATATAACAAGTAAATTGCAGAATTACCTTGAAAATCAGTCGCAGCTTCTAAATTAAAATTTACTGTTTTCTTTCTACGAACATTAAGCATATTATATTTTATACAAGATACAGCTAAACTCATTAACTTTTCTTCGGATAAAGTAGATCCTCTTTCTTGGAAAGAATGTAATATTTTTTGTTTTGCTTTCTCAATAAAATCTTCTAATAAAACTACTTTGCCCTCTCTTGTTGCCATTTTGTCACCATCTAATAATACAAAATCATAAGATACCAACTGAGGGGATGAATAACCTAAAATGTCTAAAGTTGCTTGAATTTGTTTCATATAGACTTCTTGATCTTCACCTAAAACAATCATATTATGACTTCCATTTTTCTTTATTTTATAAACGGTATAAGCAAGATCTCTCAATGGATATAATGAAGTTTTATCTTCTCTAGTTAAAACTAAGACAGGAGATTTAGTAGGAATATTATATCCGGTCAAATCAACATATAATCTTCCATTTGGATCTTCTTTTAACTTTCCAGATTTAAATAGTTTTTTTAAAATATTATCAATTTGCTTTCCATATACAAAATCTGATTCATGTGTAAAACAATCCCAAGTAATATCCATTTTCTGAAAGATTTGTTGTTGTCCCTGAACACAAATATCAGTTATTTTCTTAAACTTTTCTCGAATTTCTTTATTTCCATTCTCAAGTTGATGTAAATAATTAAATATTTGTTGTTCAATACTTTTATCTTTCTTACTCATTTCATTAATTTCTATATATAAATTTAGCATTTCTTTAAAAGTAATCGTATTTATATTTCCCAATTTTTCTACTCCTACTAACAACATGGCAATTTGCTTTCCAATATCGTTAATAAAATAATTCGCTTCAACAGTATATCCTTCAAAACGATACAAACGAACCAAAAAATCACCAATGATACTATTTCTTGTTCTACCAATATGAGGAGAAGCATTTGGATTAATTGAAGTATGCTCAATTAACATATTCTTCCCTAAACCATTTTCACTAGAACCATATTTTTCTTTTTCTAAAAGAATTTCTTGAATCGTTTCTTTTGCAAGAAATGAAGAATTAACATAAAAATTTAAATAAGCTCCCATAACCTCTGTTTTTTCAATAATATTAGAATCTAATTTTAATTTTTGTTGAATATAATTTGCTTTTTCGTTTGGATTTTTTAAATCACCTATATTTATAGTAAAGCAAGGAAAGGCAAAATCGCCCATTTCCTCTTTAGGTGGATGAACAATGTCAATATAATCCAGATTAATTCCTAATTTCGACACTTCTTCTTTTATATATTTTTTTAAATTAAGCATTATATCTATCCTTTCATAATTATTAACTATTTCTATTTTAGTTATCGCCGTTTTTTTACCACTTCAGAATAAGGATAGGTATAAAAATATTTTATTTTTTTCATATAAATTCGCCTCATATCAGTTCTTCATTTGTTTAAGTTCATTATAACATGCTTCCTTAAAATAGCAAAGTTTTTTGATACAGTACAAGTAGATGATTAAAAAACTGTATTCAAACTACTAAAAAAATGTGATATTTTTTCCAGATGAATTATATAAAAACATATTAAAGCAACTCAATGAAAATCATCAAAGAAAAAAAAGACTAAAAGTATCTTTTTAAATCACCTCTAAAAATAAATATAATGGAATCCTAAAGATTTATAGATATCTGAAGCTCTTGGTAAAGACAATATTCGAGCAAATATTAGATTATATAATTCATCAAATAAGAAGATCGAACATAAACCAATGGTAATGATCAAGAAGGTCTTTTTATTCATTTTCTTTGCTAGATAAAAACAAAAGGGTACAATAAGATAGATTAATAATAAACTTGAAAAGCCAAAGAATAAGACGCTTCTAAGGCAAACAAAACCATTGATATTTCCAAAATTTAATATTTCATAATTATAATCCCAACAGCGTAATCCATCTTGAAACTCATATAACATCCAGCCACCAATATATTCTAAGATACCTGTAATCAACATACTGGCAAAGAAAACAAGTAGGGGATTTTTTCTTTTTTTATATAATAGAAAAAAGATAAAAACAGCTCCAATCGCATAGATATTAATCCAAGGTAAGAAATTACTACCACGCCAATAAAACTCTGTCATTCCACTATTAAAATAATAAAAGACAAATTCATAAAGAAAACCAAACACTCCAGATATGACAATAATAAGGCATATAATACCTAATAAGGTTGACTTATCAAAGTTATGATCTTCTTCTAAGTATTTTTTATACAACGTTTTCATACTATACACTCACTTCTATTTTGTTTGATATAAGATATCGATATCTACCATACCTTCAATACCATCTACTTTTCCATTTTGACATAATTGCCACATCTTATATTTCCCAGTATAAGTTGTTTGATCAGTATAATGTGCTAACCAGATATCGTGTTTTGTTGGCATCCAAATATTTTCTAAATAAATTTTACTACTATAAAGCATACCATCATACCCAGCTTTTTCTACTTCATCTAAGAAAGTATCAGCCATACTCGTAAGTCCAAAGAAACTTAAATGATACTCATTAAAATATTTCCAATTTTCCCAGTCAAAGGCAATAGGTAGATCTACATCATAATCTTTTATTTGTTTTAATACCCATTGGGCATCTTTTTTAGCTGCTTTTGTCGTATTAGAATAAGAATAGAAGTAAATTCCTACATCAATATCATGTTTATTCGCTTCTTTAATATTTCGCTCAAATTGTTCATCAACAAAGTATTCTCCATTTAAACCTTCTGTTCCTCCTACACGTATCATGACAAATTCTACGCCTGCAGCTTTTAGCTTTTCAAAATCAACCGTACCTTGCCATTTTGAAATATCCAAACCAATTCTCGTATTCTTTGTTTTATAATTTTTTACCACATCGGAAAATAAAATCACATTTTCTTCTACTGGTTCTTGTGGCTCCGATGGCGTTTCTTCAGAAGGTGGAGTTGGTTCAACCACATGAAGTGTAAAAGGTTGTTCTTCTGTGTTTCCGCTTTTATCGGTTGCTTTATAAACTAATTCATAATCACCTGCTGTTTTTAAATCATATTCACCAACAATCGTACATTTTGGTTTATTGTCATAATTATCTCCACACAAAATTTCATTGGCAAGATCAATCTCACTATCTTTTAATACCGTATAAGAATTCGTTAACCAAATTAAAGGTTCCGTTGTATCCACCACTTCAATTTCAAAAAAATAAGGAACTGTGATTCCATCGTTATTTTTAAATTTAAATGAAATCTTCTGTTTTCCTAATTCTGTAGTATCAATCTCTCGATCTTCTTTAATCGTTCCATTAATACTTGTAATAAAATCAGAAATCTTTTTTGAATCATTAAATTCCACCTTTAAATCAGGAACTAATTCTACTTCTATTTTAGCTGTTTTAATTCGAATAATATAAATTAAACCAATCAGTAAAAAAAGAAGAATGATTGTGAGAATTACGATTATTATTATCTTTTTTGTTTTATCATTCATAATATGATCACCCTTTTTAATAATGATATACTTCTAATATCTTTTTCATTATATCAAAAAATAGATATTGTTACCAATACCTATTTATTAATTTTAAAGATCATTTGATACATATTTTCTAAATCATATTCTTCAACATCTACTTTAAAACCAAGACTTTCTAATTGAGAAGATGTATTTCTTAAAATTTCAATTGCTTGTCTTACATTAACCGTAGAAGTTGTTGGTTCCGGTGTTACCATTGTTACTGGTTCTGGTTCAGACATAGCTGGAGCTGGTTGTTCAACTGCTGGCTCTACCATTGGTGTAACATTTTCTACAGGTGCGGTATTTGTTTCTGGAGTAATATTTCTAAAATCCATATTAAATCCTAAATCTTGTGGGGTTTCTACAACTGGAGTTTCCACAGTTGGCATTACATTTGGTTCGGCCATTTGTGGTTGTGCATTTATATTTGTCATTTCAGAAACAAATGGTTCTGGTGTAGGCATTGGATCTACTGTTGGTTGAACCGCTTCTGGTTGAGTCATAAATGGATTAGTACCACCAACTTCCATCGTTGGAGTCGTTGGTTCTGTTGGAACATTCACTGGCTCTAACACTGGTTCCTCGAAAGTAAATTGAGGAGTTGGTTGTTCTACTGATGGTGTAACAGCCTCCATTTGTGGTTGTGCATTTATATTTGTCATTTCAGAAACAAATGGTTCTGGAGTAGGCATTACTGGAGTCGCTGGTACCTCTTCAGACACAGGGACAACAGGAGTCGGATTTATCGTAGATGCTGGTGTTTCTGGTGAAACATTTTCCACTGGGGTATTTGGCGTTGGTACGGCAGTTTCTACACTTGGAGTAGACTCTGTTTTTGGTGTTTCTACATAATTACTATTAAAGAAAGCATCAAAGTTAAATTGTGGTTTTGGATCTTCTTCTTGAGGAATAAAATCCATATTGGTTTCTTTCTTCTCTAAATCACCAACAAAGTTTGGATTAGAATCACTTTTAGGCATAAAACTAAAGAATTTCCCTTGTGGTTCTTCTTCTTTTGGCTCTTCTGGTTTCATAGCTACCATTTGTTGATCTTCTGTTAATAAGTTTTCAACATCTGCTTTTGGTTGTTCTTGAAAAATATCTTGAGCTTGATTTTCAATCTTATTCACATCCATAAATCCTGGATTGGTTACAGGTGTTTCCACAGGCGCACCAAAATCTGGAATTGGTGTATCTACCACTGGTTGAGTTTGTGGCATAGTTGGATTCATCTGAACATTTTGATCTCCTTCAATTGGAGTATTTGGTATATTAAAATTCATATCATTATTCATAGTATTCTCCTTTTCTTCTTTTATCTCTTGTGCATTATTTTCCATTTGATCATCTGTTAAATCAAGAACTTCTACTTCTTTGATCTCTTCTTTCGTTTCGGTATGAGAATGAGGAATCTGTTCCATATATTCTTTAATCGCTTGATCGGTTTTTCGAACAGTTAATCGTTCTTCTATAATTTTATGTAGAATTTGAACTTGATCTTTATTCGTTGGTAATTTAAGTAAAGATCTTGCATGACGTTCACTAATTTTGTGTTCCAATAATGCTTCTTGAACTTCTTCATCCAAATTCAAAAGACGAAGTTTATTCGCAACCGTAGATTGTGTTTTTCCAAGTTTAGAAGCGAGTTGTTCTTGCGTCATTCCCATATCTAATATTTTTTTATAAGATACAGCTTCTTCGATTGGTGTTAAGTCTTGTCTTTGGACATTTTCAATCAATGCTACTTCTGCCGCATCTTGATCATTTAAATTAACAACTAAGGCAGGGATCGTTTTCTTATTAGCTAAAACACTGGCTTTAAAACGCCTTTCTCCAGCAATGATTTCATATTTGTCACTAATTTTTCGAACCACTATGGGTTGAATTACTCCATGTTCACGAATGGATTCCGCAAGCTCATTGATATTTTTTTCGTGGAACTTGATTCGTGGTTGAAAACGATTGGGCAATAAATCATCCAAGTTAATCTCAATCACTTGATTTCCATTCATAGTATATCCCTCCTTATTCTTTTTATTCTATATTGACATTATAATATAGTTTGGGAAATAATTCAATTGTTTTTGGGAAATATTTTGAAATAATTAAAAAAGTAGATCAAAGTCTACTATAAAGGTCTTTTTTTCATTTCTGAATATTTACGAGGATATCTTTTTGGACAAGATTCTTCTTTTTTGATTTTAACTAAAGTTCGATGACTTTCTTCAATTGGTAAGGAAAACTCTTGTACTTTTTCTACACTCCCGTGTAAAACTTGTAAGGCATGAGTACTTTGTTCTAATTCCTCCTTCGCATTCGCTTTCATAGGAATAAAATATCCATCTTTTTTTACCATAGGCATACAATATTCTAAAAGAATAGGTAGGGTCGCCACCGCACGAGCCGTTACCACATCGTATTGTTCTATGTGTTCTTTCGCAAATTCTTCGGCACGCGCATGAACCGTTTGAATATCCGTCAATTCTAATTCTTGAATCACTTGATCTAAGAAATGAATACGTTTTTGTAGCGAATCTACCAAAGTTACTTTTAATTTGGGAAATAAAATTTTAAGAACTAAACCAGGAAATCCAGCTCCTGTTCCCACATCACATAATGTGGTTACTTGATTAAGATCTATCACCTTTTGTAGCGTCGCACTATCATAAAAATGTTTCAAATATACTTGTTCTTTTTCTGTGATTCCTGTTAAATTCATTCTTTCGTTCCACTCTATCAACAGTTCATAATATCTGTTTAATTGTGTTTCTTGAGTAGAAGTAAGATCTATTTCTAGTGCTTCTAATTCTTTTTGAAATCTACTTGGATTCATTCGCATACTCCTTCTTTAAATAAACCATTAATATGGAAATATCAGCTGGATTTACTCCACTAATACGTGCCGCTTGGGCAACCGTAGTAGGGCGTACTTCTTCTAATTTTTGACGAGCCTCACTCGCTAAGTTCTTTATTTTCATATAATCAATATCTTGAGGAATTTGTTTACGTTCTAAGTTGGTTAATTTTTCTGCTTCTTGAAGTGCTTTTTTTATATATCCTTCATAACGAATTTCAATTTCTACTTGTTCTTTAATTTCAGACTCTATTTCTTCCTTCAGAAAAGGCTTAATACTCTCCATCGTAATTTCTGGACGTTTTAGAAAATCATATAAACTAATACGATCACGTAGGGGAGCGGTATGTAACGTTTCTAAATATTGTGCGACTTCTTTCTTTGGTGTAATATAAATATTTTTTAACTCATTCTTTACTCTTTCAATTTCTTCTTTTTTATGAATTAAAGTGTGATACTGAGAATCATTGATCAATCCATAACGATACCCATATTCTCGTAAACGAAGATCGGCATTATCATGACGTAATAGTAATCGATATTCTGCACGTGATGTTAATAAACGATAAGGATCTCGTACCCCTTTTGTTACTAAATCATCAATTAAAACACCAATATAAGCTTCATTACGTTTTAAAATAAAAGGTTCTTTCTTTTCTAGTTTTAAACAAGCATTAATACCAGCCATTAAACCTTGACAAGCAGCTTCTTCATAACCACTCGTTCCATTGATTTGACCAGCAGTAAATAAGTTTTCCACAATCTTTGTTTCTAATGATTGTTTTAATTGCGTTGGATAAATCGCATCATATTCAATCGCATACGCATATTTTACAATTTTGGCATTCTCTAATCCAGGGAGACTATGTACCATTTGTTCCTGCACATCATGAGGCATACTCGTAGAAAAACCTTGGATATAAATATCATCATAATAACGACTTTCTGGTTCTAAAAACAATTGATGTCTTTCTTTATCTTTAAAACGAACGATTTTATCTTCAATTGATGGACAATAACGAGGTCCAATCCCTTCAATATCATCCAAACCTCCATACATACTAGATTTGGTTAAGTTTTCTTGAATAATACGGTGCGTTTCTGGAGTTGTATAAATCAAGTAACATGGTATTTGATCTTCTAATTTATAGGTAGGTTTAGAATCAAAACTAAAGGTATAACGTTCTTTAGAACCATATTCTATTTTTGATTTACTAAAATCAATAGTATTTCGATCAATACGTTGAGGTGTTCCTGTTTTTAAACGAATAATTTGAAATCCTAATTCCTTTAAATGATCACTTAAATGATTAGATGGTTTTTCACCATGAGGTCCTTCACGATGACGAGTGTCTCCCACTAAAATATCGGCTTTTAAATACGTACCGGTTGTTAAAATAACTACGTCAGATGCAATCTCAGTTCCATCTTCTAAAATAATACCTTGAATCTTGTGATTCTCTACTTTCAGGTGTTCCACCATTCCTTCCATAATAGTTAATTTCAAAATGGATTCTAATTCTTTTAACATTTCTTTTGGATAAGTGATTTTATCTGCTTGAGCACGAAGAGCTTGGACGGCTGGTCCTTTCGCATGATTCAACATTTTCATTTGAATCTGACTACGATCGGCAACTTTACCCATTAAGCCTCCCAATGCATCGATTTCTCGTACGACAATTCCCTTCGCACTACCACCAATACTTGGATTACAAGGCATATCCGCTATGTTCTTAATATTTCCCGTCACCAATAAAGTAAGATGACCCATCTTCGCACAAGCAGCGGCTGCCTCACATCCAGCATGTCCACCACCTACGACGATAACTTCATATTTCATTTTGACCACGTCCTTTTTGACTAACCTATTATACTTTAATTTTAATTTATTGACAAGAAAAACTTATCGCGTATGAGAATGGTCTTTTGTAGATTCATAATATAGATTGATTTGATAATGAATTTTTTGAATGATATCTTGAACTTCTTTTAATAGAAAGCGATATTCACGATTCGTAAATTGATTATGATAGGAAACATCCATTGAAGCAATCACATAAGAAAGAGTATCATACAATCTTCCAATATTACCTTCATCGATAAATCGTTCGGAAGAAGAGTGATCCAACATATCAAAAACATTATGAGTAGGTTCATATTCATAATGAGATCGATAATGAGGATTGGGAATAAAACATTCTTCCTCTAAATCAAGATACCCTCTAACGTATTGATTGGAAATGTGATACGCAAGATTTTCTTTATTTCCCGATATCTTTTTCCATACTGGACATACATCAAGAGGAGGTAAATCAAAAATTACAATATTTTTATATTTTTTATGAGGCCAATTTTTTAAACGATCTAAAGAACGCATAGTAGGGTGTAAATCTAACATATTTTTCCAAAAATGACCATATCCATATAAACCTTGTTCCATAATTTGTAACGCATTCTCTTTCGTTGTACCATGTCCTCCAATAGTATAACGTGGTTCTTGAAAAAAAGACGCATAAGCTTGTAAAAACGAGTCTGAAAAACCAGTCCAATCCTTTGTTTCAACAGAAACTTTTGTTTCTTCTTCTATTTTCATAGGATTCATATATTCTTGTAACATTTGCCTGCACACAAGATATAAGTTTTCATCATATAATCCATCTGGAAGATTCTCAAATCTTCTCGTATAATTTGTAAAATCTAATTGTGATAAAATCTGACTGTTAATATATTTCTTTAAGTTCTGAGCTTTTCTTTGATCTAATGTAATCATAATGAATCTCCCTTACCTATTTTTTTAGAACTTTCTTTTTTTCCTGTTATTTTCTTCAAATATGGAATGGTTTCAAAAGGATAAGTATTTAAAAATTCTTGTTGAAACTCGTTACAGTCATCAGGAACAAACAACATGGCCTCTTTGGTTTTACCCATATCAAAAGTAAGAGATTGATAAAAAATATAACCATTTTCTCTTAAAATAAGTGGAACTGTACTATCATACGCCATAATATATTGATGAAAAATGCCATCTTTTCTTTGTCCTAACTGACGATAGTAAAAGATATGACGATTAAAATTAGGATTTTTTTCAATCCACTCCATTTCTTCTGGACTTTTTCCAACAATTAAAATCATTACTTTATTAATATCTTCTAGCATAAATATCACCATCTTCATTATAACTCATTTGTAAGAAAAAAAGAGGTTTTTTCTTCCTCTTATACATAAATATACAATTATCCTAAAGCAACATCTAAAATCATCATAACGGAAAAACCAATCAGAGTAAACAAGGCCATGAGATCTTTTTGTTTATTCGTTTGACTTTCCGGAATTAATTCTTGAACAACAACATAAATCATCGCACCCGCTGCAAAACAAAGTAAGAAAGGCATTAATAATTGTACTTTTAAAACTAATAAAACACCTATTATTCCCGCAATGGGTTCTACAACACCACTCAATTGTCCATAAAAGAACGCTTTCGTTCGACTATATCCCTCTCTTCGCAAGGGAAAACTAACTGCGGTTCCTTCTGGGAAATTTTGTAAACCAATTCCAATTGCGACTGCGAGAGCCCCTGTTAGAGTAGCACCTGGTAAATGAGCTCCAACCGAACCAAAAGCAACTCCAACAGCCATTCCTTCGGGAATATTATGAATCGTAATCGATACAATTAACATTAAACATCGTTTAAAACTTTCTTGTTTCGATTCATGACGATGTCTCGGATGATGACTTTGATAGAGCTTATATATATTATCACTAATAAATAATAATAGTCCTCCACTAATAAATCCAAGGGAAGCCATAATCCAAGCATTCAGTCCTAATTCTTCGGCTTGTTGAATACCAGGAGAAAGTAAGGACCAAAAAGATGCGGCAATCATCACACCAGCTGCAAATCCTAACATTCCATCCATAAAAGTCTTATTAATTTTTTTCATTAAAAAAACTAGACTAGCTCCTAATGCAGTCACAGACCAAGTGAATATGCATGCTAATCCAGCTTGAAAGACTGGAGATAAACTACTAAACCAATCAAACATAATTCCTCCCATCTAGTTATTTTCCTAAACAAAATTGACTAAATAGTTGATCAATTAGTTCTTCTTCGTATGTTTCTCCAATAATTTGTCCTAAATCATTCCAAATTTTTTTTAAATCAATTTCAAGAATATCCATTGGATATCCCGCTTTCAATCCTTGTTCTAAATCTTCTAAAGATTGTAACGCTTGTCTTAATAGAGCGATACTTCTCGCACTCGTTAAATACGTCATATCTTTTGTTTCAATCTTTTCTAGTGAAAAAATCTTCTTCATTTGCTCTTTTAATTCTTCAATTCCCTTTTGTTCTAAAGCACTCATCGGTACTACAATATGACCTTCTAAATCTTTTGGATCTAAATGCGATTCTAAATCGATTTTATTCACGACAACAATATGATTTTTTGATTCTAATTCTTTTAAAATTGTTTTTTCTTCTTCATTCATAGGTTCATTATTATTTAATACAAATAATACTAAATCTGATTCATTCATAAGTTGTCTACTTTTTTCCACACCAATACTTTCAACAAGATCATCGGTCTTTCGGATACCAGCAGTATCAATCATGTGCAACAAAATGCCATCTAAACGAATCGTCCCTTCGACAATATCCCTAGTTGTTCCTTCAATATCTGTTACAATCGCTTTCGATTCATTTAATAATGCGTTTAATAAACTACTTTTTCCTACATTTGGTTTTCCAATAATAGAAGTTTGAATTCCATCACGAATCAGTTTTCCATTTTCACTTTCACTTAAAATCTTTAAAATAGATTGTTTTACGTGACCAATCATGGGAAATAATTGATCATTCGTAAATTCTTCAATATCTTCATACTCTGGATAATCAATATTAACCTCAATATTAGCTAATACTTCTAAAATTTCTTGACGCAAATTTTTAATTAAATTAGATACTTTTCCATCCACTTGACTCATCGCTAAAGCTCTAGAACTTTCGGTTTTAGCTTCAATCAAATCCATAATTCCTTCTGCTTGCGTTAAATCAATACGACCATTTAAAAAAGCACGTTTCGTAAATTCACCCGCATCTGCTTGTCGACAGCCATGTGTAAGAAGTAATTCTAGAACTTTTTGAGTGGTTGCGATTCCACCATGACAATTCACTTCAACGACATCTTCGACCGTAAAAGTTTTAGGTGCACGCATCACAGAAACTAATACCTCATCAACTATCTCTTCATTATCTATTATATGCCCATAATGAATCGTGTGACTAGAAACTTGAGTTAAATCTTTTCCTTTAAATATTTTATTGACAATTGGTATAGAATCTTTTCCACTCACGCGAATAATCGAAATCGCACCTACACCCAATGCCGTAGAGATTGCGGCTATTGTATCTTCCATCTAATCACCTCTTTTTCTTACATATTTTTCAACTTTCTTGATTAGCCCTTCTAAACCAATATACTTATAATAACTTCTTGGATGTTTTAGTACACGGGCAGAAACATATTTGTCCGCAAACGTCACAATCCAACTTTCCATATATCGTGGAGGACGAATATTTAATGGAAACATATGCCTTAAAATCATATTTTCAATCTTTGGTGTCACATATTCCGGAAAATGTTTACGAGCATTTTCCAAAGCCTCTCTCGCGTGCGTAAATCCATGTTGTTTTAAAGGATTTTTAGGCCTTTGGGGTATTTTATATAATTCTTTTTCTTCTTCCGTATATTGCCAAGGATAAGGATAAAAATCGTGAAGCAACCCTCCAATCGCCGCACTTTTATAGTCAAAACCATACTTCTTTGCTATTTTATATGCTAAATAAGAAACTTCTAGACAATGTTCATATACCGACTCATTTTCGTGATGACGATATTTTTTTCTTTTTTCAAATTCTTCTGAATTCAATATTCCTTCGACAATTTCTAAGTATTCTTTTTCTAAGTCCATGGTTCTCACTCCCTTGTTATTTTACATGAATCCTATCATATTGTCAAAAGAGAAATTTTTTGTTAATTTAAATTTGAAGTGCAACACTTTTCAATTTGCAAAAAGACATGTGAATCTGTAAAATATCTTTCGTCACAAATGAAAGGAGATTCACATGTCTATGAAAAATAATACAGTAAATTTAGAAAAA
>DVKJ01000064.1 GCA_018716065.1 Candidatus Pelethosoma merdigallinarum | reverse complement strand
GGAATACTAGTTGAATTACTATCCCAGTTTACTTTTACTTTAAACACTTTTGATTCTTTTGCTTTTAACTTATCATTTACTGCGATATCTGAAATACTAAACGTAATATCAGTTGGTGCGGCTTGATTGGCCTCATCAATTCCACTAATACTTTCTACCATCGCATCAATCGTTCCTCGATTCTCTACCGTAATCAAATATTCACCATTGGATCCAGGCGATTTAAGGTCAATCGTGAATGTTGCCGTGGTAGAATCTGTAATTTGTTTATTTATGGTTGTTGCTCCATTCATCGTTCCTTCTTCAATATTGGTAAATAAGATATTGAAATCAGAGGCGATTCCTCCGGTACCGTTAATATTTAATTGTTGACTTAGTACCGCATACCCTATTGCTAAACCTATAATCACCGCACATAGGGTTCCTATAATAATTCGTTGTTTCTGACGTGTACGCATAAAGTTCATCTCCTATTTCTATTATGTACTTTTCTATTCTACTTATTCATTATACAAAAAAAGAGAAGCATTTGTCAATCTCAAATACCCCCCCCCATGGAATATATAAAATTCAGACTCTTTGATTTACCCTTTGTTTTAAAGGATTAAGCAGAATATAAGCCTTTATGAAAAAGTGCGATTTGTTAACGTTTGTTCTTAAAAATCATTTTCTTTTGATATCTATTTTCTAAGTCAAATGGTGCCATGAAAAAGAATTCATGAAGTCTTCCTTCTCGATCTATTAATGGTATTTCTAGGGAAGATAAATAGTTTATTTTCTTTTGGAAATCATGGATTGAAATATAAGACAATACTTCTTTGTTTTTGATATAGTCTATTCCGAATTCTTTACACAGTGATTGCATTTCCTTTCTATGATTTTGAACATTCGTAAATCTCATCCCAATTTTGATTAAATTTTTGCCTCTTTCACTATCTGGATTACAACTACTTCTTTGATGATGAATCCATACTCCTAAATTTATCATTCCATTTTCACAAGCTTCATAACCATTATTTGTTTTAAAAGAAAAAGGAATTTCTAAGTGACCATGATAATAATAGAATAGTTGTGCATATTCATACATTTGTTTCCAAGATAAACGTATATATTTTTTCTTATCAAAATCCATTCCGATTTGTTGTAATAGTAATCCTTGTTTACTATTTGGATCACATATTGCTCGTTGTCTTTGAATCCAACTTCCTAAGGATATTCTTCCCTCTTTATCATACTCATAACCATTATTTGTTTTAAATCTTTCAGGGACGTTTAAATGACCATAAAAATCATAAAATCTTTTTGCGTATTCATACCATTCTTTCCATGTATATTTGTAATGTTGTTGCTTTTTGAATTTCATTCCAATTTGAATTAATTTTTTTCCTTTTTCACTATTGGGATTTACAAGAACCATTTGTTTCGTTATCCAATATCCTAAGTCAAGGTTTCCATTTGGATCAGACTCATACCCGTTATTCGTTTTAAATCCATGAGGAACTTCTAAATTACCATGATGATCGTAATATTTTTTTGCATATTCATACATCGTTTCCCATCTTATTTTTTTCATAGATATCCCTCCGATGACCATTATTTTACCATACGAACAAAAGAAGTCAAATTGACTTCTTTTAGTGTAACTCATTTAAAATAACATTCAATTCTTGTTCTTCCTTTTCTAGTTGCTTTCTTTCTGCCTCTACAATATGAGCAGGAGCTTTAGAAACATAATTTTCATTACTTAATAATTTTTTACGTCGTGTAATAGAAACTTCTAAACGTGTTTTTTCTTTTTCTAGTTGTTCTTTTTTCTCTTGTTCATTTTGACTACCATCATAATAAAGTTCGAATGATATATCACCAACGGCTATCGCAATAGAAGTTAAGTCAGAATCAAAGTGATCTGTATCAATCATATGATTTTCATCCAATTTTAACATCTTTTGTAATAGTGTTTGATGTTCTTTAATAAATGGGTGTTGATAAACAAAAGTATAGTTTTTATCGATGTTATTTTCTAAACGAGCTTTTCTAACCTTTGTGATAATTTCAATACAAAGATCTAAATCTTCTATTCCTTCAAAAACTTGTTCTTCATGATATGTAGGATAAGAAGCGATCATAATTGATTTTTCATGATTTGGCAACATTTGATAAATTTCTTCCGTTACATATGGCATAAATGGGTGTAACAATTTTACAATTTGTTCTAAGACATAAAGTAATGTTGTTTTTTTCGTATCATCCATATTGGTTTTGGCAAGTTCAATATACCAATCACAGAAATCATTCCATACAAAATTATAAATTTCTGTTCCTACAACATTGAATTCATAAGTATCTAAGTGTTTACGTACTTTTTGAATAACATGATTCAATTTTGTTAAAATCCATTTTTCAGGTAATTCTGCATGCTCAAGATTCATTTCTTTTGGTTCAAATCCTTCGGTATTCATTAATACAAAACGACTGGCATTCCATAATTTATTGATAAAATTCCATGTAGATGCGACTTTTTCTTCATCATAACGTAAATCCATTCCTGGAGATACGGAAGTAGATAAGAAGAATCGTAAAGAATCGGCTCCATATTTATCAATGACATCCATTGGATCGACACCATTTCCAAGTGATTTGGACATTTTGCGGCCTTGTTTATCACGAATCAGTCCATGAATTAAACATTCTTTAAATGGTCTTTGTCCTGTAAATTCTAATCCTTGGAAAGTCATACGGTTTACCCAGAAAGGAATAATATCATATCCTGTGACTAAAATATTATTTGGATAATATCTTTTGAAATCATCTGTTTCTTCTGGCCATCCCATGGTTGAAAAAGGCCAAAGAGCACTACTAAACCAAGTATCTAAAACATCTGAATCTTGAGTCCATCCTTCTTCTTTTGGCGCTTCCATTCCAACGTATACTTCGTCTCCTTTATACCAAGCTGGAATACGATGCCCCCACCATAATTGACGAGAGATACACCAATCATATGTGATTTCCATCCAATGATTCATTATTTTTTCAAAACGTTCTGGAACAAAGTTAACTTTTGTTTCTTTATTTTTTTGATTTTCTAATACACGATCCGCAAGTGGGCGCATACGTACAAACCATTGTTTTGATAAATATGGTTCTACTACGGCATCCGTTCTCTCACTATGCCCTACACTATGAACAATTTTTTCTACAGAAAGAAGGAGACCTTCTTGTTCTAAATCTTTTACTAGTTGTTCACGACACTCTTCTCTGGTCATACCACAATACTTTCCTGTTTTTTCATTCATGGTTGCGTCAGGATTCATAATTACAATACGCTCTAAATGATGGCGATTTCCTACTTCAAAGTCATTTGGATCGTGCGCGGGAGTAATTTTTACACAAGCACTTCCTTTGTCCATATCCGCATGTTCATCACCAATAATAGGAATAGCTTTCCCAACGATAGGTAAAATAACATTTTTACCTATTAGGTGTTTATAACGTTCATCTTCCGGATTAACCGCAACCGCAGTATCTCCAAATAAAGTTTCTGGACGTGTCGTCGCAACATCTAAATATCCACTACCATCTTCTAATTCATATTTCAAATGATAGAAAGCACCTTCGTCTTCTTTATAAATAACTTCTTCATTAGAAAGTGCGGTCATAGCAACAGGATCCCAGTTAATAATACGTTCTCCACGATAAATCAATCCTTTATTATAAAGGGTTACAAAAACATGACGTACGGCTTTGGAAAGACCTTCATCTAAAGTAAAACGTTCTTTTGTATAATCTAAGCTAAGTCCTAGTTTTGCCCATTGTTGATGAATATTATCCGCATATTCTTGTTTCCAACTCCAAGCATGTTCCAACCAATCTTCACGACTCATCGAACGAGGATTAATTCCCATTGAACGCAATTTTGCATCAACTTTAGCTTGCGTGGCAATTCCCGCATGATCCATCCCTGGTAACCATAAAGCATCATATCCATCCATTCTTTTATAACGAATTAAAATATCTTGAACAGTGGTATCCCAAGCATGGCCTAAATGTAACTTACCAGTTACATTTGGAGGTGGAATTACAATCGCATAAGGCTTCTTACTTAAATCTCCACTGGTAAAATAACCTTCTGTAATCCAAGTTTGATATTTATTTTTTTCTACTACTTGAGGATTATACTTTTTATCTAACATAAATTACACTTCCTTTTCTTTCTCTATAAAATGTTTTATTTCTTTAAAATAAGGTTCAAATAATTTTTTATCTTTGATTTGATCATAAATGTGGTCTATGATACGATACTTTTTTAAATACTCATAAGACCAATCATAATTCAAATCATAAATCAAACATAAAAAGCCTATCATTCGATCACTCTTTGTTCTCCTAAGTGAGGATAAAAGTTGTTGATGATTGAAAAATGTTTCTTTTACTTCTGGGGTAATAGTACTTTCATCTTCATCTAATTCAATCGCACCTTTCGATAGAGATTCTAAAATATCCACTTTATCGGCATCGCGAATCATTTTCGAAAATAACAAACTTTTATTCTGAAGGTTTGAATCAATGGCGTATTTATTATGATTCTTAATGGCATCATAAATCACTTGTTCCTCTACTTCTTGTGTCACGAAATTTTTTATTTGTCTTTTAAGAATTAACTGTTCCGCACCATAATCACCATGATCGAATATTTTATCTTGATAGGTATTAAAATTTTCTACTTGATAAAATCTCCCATAATCGTGAAATAAACCGATGATCGTCGCAAGTTCATACTCTTCTTTACTTTGATGAAGGTAAAGAGACAGTTTTTGCATTTTCTCCATGACCCGAAGGGAATGTTCCCATTTATATACGATTCTTGGATCAGATTGATTAAATTGTTCTACATACTTTCTATATTTTTCAATCATAATAATTCCTTTCTACGCAAAAAACACACATCACTTAAGGACGTGTGTTACGTGGTACCACCTTATTTTATAATACATTTGTATTACCTTAAACACTTAACGCGTGTAACGAAATAACCTACTTTATTCAGATATTTGGCTCCAAAGCTACATTTTAATTTTTCCTCTATCTACTTCCACCAAATGTAGACTCTCTATAAGATTCCAAATTAAAACCTCTTCTTCTTTGCTTTTCTTTTATGTATTATACCATATTTTTATTCATTTACAACTTTTAATTGTAATATTTTAATATAGCCATCACCATTATTTCCAGTCATGGTTCCATTTCCAGTATGATTTGGCATCGATGCATCTCCTGGAATCATAGTTCCATTATTAAATATTCTAGAAGGATAGGTTGTACATCCTGTGAATCCTGAAATATAACTAGATCCACCTGCTCCACTACTACCTGGACTCTTAGAAGCATATCCTCCATAATATCCACCACCACCGGCAGAACCATTATTTGCACCACAAGCGGTAGAGATCGCTCCATAACTTTCTCCAACACCAAGACCATAACCTGTTGTTTGAGAAGCTCCATTTCCTTTACTTGATCCATTACCACCTTTGCTGGTTAATGTACCTCCAGGTCCACCAGCAATCGTTGGATTGTTATCACTACTAGATTGTCCAGCAGCTCCTCCACCAGCAGCTACCATAATACGACTTTGTAAGCTTACGGTGTCACTCCATTCGTTTTCAGAACTCGTTGGTCCTTTTACACGAATATCGGTTGCTCCTCCACCAGTATAACGAATATCTTTACAAATATAACTTCCTCCACCATTAAAACTTTCCGTTGTAATGGTATAAATATTATTTTTTCTTTTTCCACCTTCACCAACAAATAAGAATAATTCATCATCGGCAAATAATTCTATTTCACCACGGGTATAAGATCCTTTTCCACCTAGGTTTCCACCATATCCACTAGCACCCCATGCTTGGATTTGATAAAGTCCATTTTTAGGTATCGTTAATTTATCATAAGAACCCGTAAACTCATACGTCCAAGAATTTACTTTGTTTTGTTGGTTGACAACACGAACCGTACGACTGGAACTAGCTCTTTTCCCATACTTATCACTTACTGTATAGATAATGTGATACGTTCCTGCTTTAGCTGGACTAAATTCTGGATCTGATTGAACCATAATTTCATTTTTTAGAAATTGTTCACCATCTGAATTTACAGCTGTTACATTTTCTTTTAAATCATAGTTAAACCCTGGAACGTTGGTGTTGTTTAAGATCGTAACATCTTTCCCAACTACTGTAATAACAGGAGCGTTCTGACTACTCGGATCATTTAGTTCATCAATAATATCATTTTTTGTTTGATCAAACACAACTTTACGAGATGACATAATATTTAAAACTCCTAATAGTAACATTAAAAATAAGATTAAAATAGGATATAAAATACCTGATACGGCAAATCCTTTATTGTTTAGTCGTTTCACGTCTTCACCCCGCTATTCTATATGTATTATATAACAGAGTTTATAAAATTACAATAAAGTTCCTATGAAAATCCATAGGAACTTTATTTTCATAGTATAGAGAAATCATTTGGCAATCACCACATATCTCATCTGATTATTTAAAGTACACGTAAATAAACGCAACTCTGGACTATCTTTCTTTTCTAAGTAATCCTTATTTTCTACTGAAATCATTTTATGTTCAGTTACCGTATAAGAAACTTTTTTTTGACCTTTTCGCAGAATCATTTGATCCCCTATTTGTAAATCATAGATAAAATGGAAAACATATCTATTATTGTGTCCAAATAATAAAATCGTTTGATGGAAATGCATAATCGGTTGTAACGAACAAACATGATTTTCTTCTAATCCTTCTATAGATGGATCAACCAAAAATTGTTTTTGAAACTTAGGTACTTCTAAAACTAATGGATAATCTTCTACTTCTTCATCTATTTTTATTTCTTGTTTATCCGAAATAGGAAGAAAAAGAATTCCAAATAAAATTAAGAAACATAACGTTTTAATAATCCTACACATATTCCTAGTACTAATATCGATTGTAATAAAGAACGTGTAACATCCTGATGATAAGTGGTGGTTGTATTCGGATAATCAATTTTTTCATTGGTAATATCCAATGTCACTTCTGGTGTCTGTTCATCGACTTTAACTGTCCACACTTGGTCATTCTTCTGATAATTTGATAAGGATTCTAACTCTTTCATTTGATAGGTACCATAAGGTAAATCTTCAAACTTTAATTCACCTACATAGTTTGTATAACCTGTGTAAATTAATTGTCCACTTTCTGTATATAAACCAAATTTTACATTTTCTAAATTTTGACCATTATCTTGATCGGTTTTATGGATGATAATGGATCCTTTCTTAAGTTCATTTTTAATCGAAAATGTGTGATAAATATGATCAGAATCAAAAGTAAATTCCCATACTTCTTCTTTATCAACATAATCTTCTGGAACCTGTTCTTTTAAATAATAAGATCCAAAAGGTAAATTTAGAATCATAATTTCTCCTGATTCATCTGTCGTATAAGAATCAATATATTCATCCTTTTTAAGAATTACTTGTCCATCTTCCACAATATCTTCTTTCGCATATAATTCAAAAACAATATCTTTTAATGGTTGATACAAGTAGTGATTCTCTTGATAGACGAATTTTTCTCCTACTTTTTTAAGATATAATTTGGTTTCGGTACGATGATTGACTAACTTTAAAGTTTCTACTTCAATCTCGGTTGTTGTGGGTTCTTTTAAAATCACTTCATGACAAGTTTCATCCGTTTCGTATGGATCTTTACTCTTCGTCTCTTTAATACAGTAGGTACCATAAGGTAATTCCTTACTCATTGCTTGTCCAAATAGATTGGTTGTTAAGTGATCTACGACTTCATTTTGGTGATAATAAGTATAGTGACCATCTTTAATATCTTCTTTGGCAATCACATCAAATTCAATATGATCCAGTCCTTTTTCTTCATAAATAGGATTTCCTTCTTCCATATCCACTAAAACATCCCCTACTTTATAAATTTTTATTCTACTACGCCATGGTTCATTTCCATATTCAAAATAAAAATTTTGATTTACAAGGAGTGTATTCTCATCAATTGTAATTTCCATGTTAGGTATACCATAATATCCTTCTACTGTTTTGACTTCTTCGATCAAATAGTGTCCAACAGGAATGTGTTTTGTTATGATTTTTCCATCAGAATCTGTCATATACACTTTACCATTTTCTAAATATTCATTCGTATCTATATTTTTAATTTTAAAGCCAATCCCTTCTTGTTTAATCGGTTCTTTCGTAAAAGAATCTACTTTTTGTAATTGTAATGGATGAGGACCTGGTGTCAGTAAAATATCAAATGAAAATTTTTGGCGATTACTAAGTCCAAAACTTCCAATTGTTTGTGAATCTCCCATATAATACAAGAAAGAAACTTCATTTCGTGTTTTTAATTGTAATTCGAAGTGAAACTTACCAAATCCCGTAGTGTGAAAACTAAATCCTTTCGAATCTAATTTTAAATTAGGATCCCCACTTACTACTTCATAACGATCAATGACACCATTTAAATCAGAAATATTTAAGTAAGATCCTTCTCCATATGTTAAAGTTTGATCTTTGAAAGATGGGAAGATGTGGTGCGATTGAACTAAACTTTTAATCTCTTGTTTATATTCTTCAATGTGATAAACACTTCCCTGACCTTGTGATTTAGTTGTAAAATACACTTCTACCCCTTCTAAATATTCCCATATTAACTCTTGTGTAGCCATATAGTATTCTTTGGCTGTGTGATTTTGATACCCATATCCATAATAAGCGAGCAATTCGATATATTCTTTTTGTTGTGGTGTTAATTTACTACTAAAATCAGTAGTAGAATGATACACATCTTCGGTAATAAACTTTGTGGATTCTAAACAATAACTAAGAATTCCATTCGCATAAATAAAACCTACTTGATTATAGTAATTTAGTCCTCCAACTCTCCGATTCGCATAGACCCCACTCATCCAATCTATGGAGACATTAGTATCATACGAAGCCGCTTTTACCCCTTTTATTCCTATCATAGTACACAGGATTGTACCCAGTACCAAGATTCGTTTTAAAATCTTCATATTTTTTCCCTCCTATTAGTTATATACAACAAAACTTTCCGATTTCCTTTTTTTGAAAATTTACCCTAATTTCACAAATTTGTTCCATTCTTTGAACCAATTTCAAAAATGGTTCTAAGAGATTTCTTATATTTGTTATTTTATTTCTTTCATTTTTGAAATTCAGACACAAAAAAAAGTTTAATTTTTTTTTAAACTTTTTTCATTTATCCCTTAAAATTGATCTCTCCAGCCAACATATCTTTTAAATAACGCAGATATAATTCCAAGAAATTAGCCTTAGGAATATCTTCTTTAATTGTTAAATCAATGGTCATCGTTTCTTTTCCATTTTCTTTTAATGTCAAAGTTCCCACTTTATCTCCCTTTTTTACAGGTGCGGTTACTTTATCTAATTGAACCTCATAGGTTGCCTTTTTCTTTTCGGCAGACTTTTTATTAATAATCGATGCATTTTCCATTGGAATTACCGTCGCATATTTTTGTTTTCCTTTATCTACTTCAATTTTTCCAATATTTGTTTTCGTTGTGATCACATTTTCCGTATAATAGGTTGAAAAACCATAGTTTAACATATTGGTTACTTCACTATTTCTTGTCTTACTATCAGGTTCTCCCATGGCAACAGCAATTAAACGCATACCATTCTTTTTCGCTGTAGCCGTTAAACAATAACCAGCGCCTTCGGTATACCCTGTCTTCATACCATCCACACCATCATAAAAACGAACAAGTTTATTTGTATTAACTAACCAAATCTTACGATCGGTATCTTTTCGTAAATAATCTTCATAAATAGATGTATACTTAAATACATCGGGATGTTTGGATAATTCCAAGGCAATCATAGCCATATCATGTGCACTTGAATAATGATTAGCGGTATCTAATCCATGTGGATTCTTAAAACTCGTATCTTTTAATCCTAATTCTTTCGCTTTATCATTCATCATCTTTACAAAATTTTCTTCGGTTCCAGCTATGTGTTCCGCAAGGGCGACAACGGCGTCATTTCCACTGGCGACTGCTACTCCTTTAAATAAATCTTCCACTGACATCTGTTCTCCAGTTTCTAATAGAATTTGACTTCCTCCCATTCCAGATGCATTCTCACTTACCGTTACGATGTCACTCCACTTTAATTCACCACGATCGATTTTCTCCATAGCCAACAACATACTCATCATCTTCGTCATACTTGCTGGAGCCATTCGTTCATGAGCATTCTTCTCATAAAGAATCTTTCCACTAGATGCCTCTATTAAAATGGCAGATTTTCCTTGTTCTGCTAGTTTTAATGTATCTTCTTCTGCATAAACCATCATTGGAAAACAAAGAATGATCGTCATGAATATACTGATTAATTTCTTTTTCATATTCCACCTCTATTAAAAAATATGAAAAAATTAAAATCTTATGACTCACTTAATGTATTCGTTTTGAACAAATTCTGTTTCCTTAAAATGTTTTTTCTAACAAAATTATGTGAAATTCCACATAATTTATAGTAAAAATACTACATATTTTTAATGGGCATAAGAAGAACGACACCACAAATTTATTTATCCTTGATAAAATAAGGATGAGATAATGATATCTTACTATTTTTGCACTTGCAAAAATGACTACTTTTATAAGTGAAAGTGGCTACTCATATATAAATTTTCTTGTAATACCAACAAAAAAGTGGCTACTACTTTTATAAATAGTGACCACTCATCATTAATTCATTAAAAATATGTTCTTCCTTTAATTTTATTTTATATAACACTTTCTTCAAAAAAAAGAGAAGAACCAAGTTCCTCTCCACATAATTTCTTAATATTTTACTATATTATAACACTTGACAAAACTGAGTCAAGTTTATTTCATGTTCTAATTCATGTCATATTATGTTTTTTTCATGTCATTTTAAAAATATAAAATAAATTTTTAATCCTAATATAAATTTTCAATTAATATCATATATATATCACACGTATAAACTTTTTTATTATTTTTTAATTTTTCATCTACTCCATTTACTAAAATAATATCTGATTATTTTTGAAAAACATTAAAGTCATTTACAATTTCAAAATCATTAAATAAATTAATGTGTAATAGTGGCTCATAAATTATTATTACTTTATTATTTTTCTAACAATTCTTTCATTATTAAAGATGTTTACATAGACAATGTGAATCATCATGACTATATAGAAGTTCATAATTTCTACTATACGAAATAAAACCATCTCTATTATATAAAACTAAATCATTATTTCTTTTCCCGTTTGTATATGTTTCTACTGATTCTATACTACCATCTTCAAAATAAGTTCTTACATATCCATTAATAACCCCATCACAATAATCTGTTTCTGTTTTAACTATACCATTCTTATAATATAATCTAGCTCTTCCAGTTTTTTTATTATCAACATAAGGGATTTCTGTTTTTATATTCCCATTTTCATAAAAACTTTTCTTTACGATTATTGACATACTATTTTCCCCTCCTTACTTTTATAAATACATCTTCACTATCAGAATTATAAGCATCTAAATTACAATTACCATAAACCGTTTCTATCTCTAAACCAATTTTAGTTGCTAATGTTTCAAAATCTTCAATAGTTACGAAACGATTTTTCCATTCTAACTCTTCTTCCAATATATATTTACCATTTACATAATACTTAAACAATCTTCTTTGATATATTTTTCTATTTTCTAAATCTAATGTAGTTTTACGATAATAATCGTAATATGAATTATCATTAACTCTAATTTTTTTTATGAAAGTAAAATCATCTGAATTATTAGTTTCTAAAAAAGTTTTCTTTGATAGCAATTCAACAATAGCAAATCCATTATCTAATAAGTTATTTTTAATTGCCGAAAGACATTGTTCTTGTTCCTCTTCTGTTAAAAGATAGTTGAAAGAAGTTAAAGAAATTAAAATAGCATTAAATTTTTTAGTAGATAAATAGCCACACATATTACCTAAAACTGGATTTATATATTTTCTTAATGTTGCGTCATATTGTATTTTATTCTTCAGTTCATTTAACATTTCACTTGATAAATCAACGGCTTCTATAAAATGTCCATCCTTTGCTAAAGGAATGGTAATTCTACCAGTTCCAGCACCAAATTCAAGAATATCCTTTTGTTCTTTCAAAAGATTAAGATACATATATATATCTTCTGTTACATCCTCATATAGTAAATCATATAAATCCGGTTTATCTACTATTTGCTTCATTTCCAAAACCTCCTTGTTTTATTTGCATAGCAATATTATTTTTTTATTATCTGATAATGTATCCATTTTACATAATCCTCCTATTGGTATTGTTGCATTAGGTGTTGTATGACCAAAATTTGCATTAATTATTATTGGTATTTTCTTTAATTCTTTTTTGTTTAAAATTTTTTTCCATTTTGTTAAATTCATCCCTGTTTGTGTTTGAGCTCTTCCTATTACAATACCTCTTATTTTATCAAAATTAGGTTGTTGCATTAATGAAGTTAAATTTCTATCAAATTCATAAGGAAACTCTTTCCCAACCAAAGCATCATCTTCAATAAATAATATTTTATCTGTTAAATCTGGCATATACTTCGTTCCTTGCAACAAATTGAAACTACATAAATTACCACCTATAATAGTTCCATCTGCTTTACCATCATTAATTACAATCATACCTTTATTTTTAATAAACTTTCTATTTTTTTGGTCGTCATACCATCTATCACTACTATAAAAGTCTGGATCAGATAATACATATTCTTTTTCATTAATTACTTGTGTAAATGATTCAACAGTTTGTTCTAATCCCTTTAACATTGAAAAGCTATGAAAAGTCGGTCCTAAAAAGGTTATGATACCAGTCATTTTATAAATAGCATTTAATAAAACTGTAATATCAGAATATCCGCAAATCTTTTTAGGATTTTTCTTTATCAAGTCATAATCAATATAATCTAATAATTGATTACAATTATAACCCCCTAATACTGATAATATAATATCTACATTTTCATTAGTAATTGCTTCGTGTAGATCAGATATTCTTTTTTTTATACTTGATGAAATAAAAGAATCACAGACATTAGCATTTTTAGAAAAAGATACATTATATCCTAATGTTTCTAATTTTTGTTTAGCATAATTTATATTTTCATCACAAATCATTCCTAAACTTCTTGAAAAAGCAATTACTTCAATATTTTTCATATATTATTCCTCTTAATCTAAATATTATTTTTTTAATATTCTTGGCACTCTTTCGGTTATAGAAGTCATAACCTCATAATTACAAATTCCATTGCACCAATCACCAATTTCTTCGATAGTTAGTTCATCATTATCCCATATATAAACTTCATCGCCAACACTAATATCTTGAATATTTGTAACATCTAGCATCATATTATCCATACAGATACCTATTATTTTGGCGAATTTATTTTTAACTATAACATAAGGTTTTCCAGTTTCTAAACCAATCAATCCATCAGCAAAACCAAACGGAATAGTAGCAACTAAAGTCTTTCTTTTGGCAATAAAGTTTTGATTATATCCAATGGTATCACCAGCATTTATTTCTTTCAAAAAACTAATATTTGTTTTTAATGTCATAGATGGTTTTAAATCTATTTTATCTTTTAAAGAATCGTTTGGATAATATCCATAAATTAGCAGACCAATTCTTACCATATTGTATACATAATCTTTATAATTATTCAAACCACCACTACAACAAATATGCTTATATTTTGGATTTATATTATTATCAGCAAACTTTTTTACTATTCTTTCAAATTTGTTAATTTGATTCATTGAAAATAATTTATCAGATCCACTTGATGAAAGATGAGTAAATATTCCATCTACAATAATATTTTTATTAGATTTAAGCATATCAATATATTGCTCTATATTACTTTCTTGTAATCCAGTCCTTCCCATTCCAGTTTCTATTTCTAAATGAATTTTAATAGTATCTGTACTATCATCTATTAATTCAAATATGTTACTACCGTTTATAATAAATTTTTCTTTTATGGCAATTTTTAACTCTGAACTTGATAATGGATAAAGTATAAATATATTATTCTTATAACCATTATTTCTTAACTGAATTGCTTCATCTAATAATGCAACACCTACATAATTGAATTGATTTAATATGTCAGCACAATAGTTTAAATGAGTACCATAACCATTTGCTTTTACTATTGGCATTATTTCTACACTATTACCTAAATATTTCCTAATTGAATCTATATTTTTTTCTATATTATTTAAATTTATTATTAATTGAGTACTTCTCATTAAATTACCTCAAACACATAATACTGAAATATAGCATTTCGTTCACTATCATAACCGTTACAAATAATTGGCTTTAAGTTATTTTTTATAAACCATTGTTTAGTTATTAATACTGGAGTGTGACCAAAACAAACTATAATCCCTTTTTTCTTAACTTTAGGCAATAATACTTTAAAAATTTCATATGCATCTTTAGTTGTAACCACTTCAGAATTTAAAAATCTCAAAAACATTAAATCAACGCTCTTATTTTTTAAAGGCGAATTAATAGCATTGCAACAACAAGCTTCATCTACAAAATCTTTAGCATAATTTATCATTTCTTGGCTTAAATCATGACCAATAGTATATGAATTAGGATAACTTTTCTTGAAATCATCTAAAAATTCACCAGTAGAACAAGCAGGATCATAAATAACTTTTCCATCCATATTCTTTTTTTTGAAAAAATCCGTAGTAAACTTTCTAAAATGCACTTCTCCATAACCTAGATATTCTTTTTTTTCTGGATTAAATGTCCATCCAGTATCTGGTGATTTTTCTTCTTTATTAGTATTAAAATCTCTATATTTATATGGGTAATATATATCATATAATCTATTATTTTTCAAATCATTAAATATATATTTTTTTTCTTCATTGGTAAAAGGATAAAACTCAATTCTTACTTTTCTTCCTTTTTTACTTCTTGACTTTAAAAAACCTAACAACATAGGGGAAGTAATCATACTGCAATTAATTGCATTAATTTTATTTTCTATTCTTAAAACCGATCTTATTTTTCTTCCTACTATTTGTTTTCCTTTGTAAGATTTAATTATAAATATATTTTGTGGTAAATTATAATCATAATCTTCAAATTCAACTAATTTTCTTAATAGTATTTCTTTACAATTAATATTATTGATAGTAGTTATATCTTTTTCATCAAAATACATCTCATTATATATATCTATTTCTTTTTTTTCTAATTCATTGTAATAGTCCAAAGGATACTTATTAGCATAAGACTTCATAAGTTTTCACCTTACCTTTTAAAGCCATATTCTTTTTCTTTTTGCTGTCTTGCAAATTTAGAACGACTTTCTTTTTTCTTTTTCATTAAAGTTTTATCTAATGGTTCCATACTTGCTTTCATATCAT
>DVKJ01000063.1 GCA_018716065.1 Candidatus Pelethosoma merdigallinarum | reverse complement strand
ATACAATTACTGATAAAGAGAAATGGAAAACAGTAAAAGCAATCGCTTATGTTAAAGTACAAACAATGATAAATGAAGAAGTTACAATAACAGATAATTACTATATTATAGATTATCCTATAGAGATAAACGGACTTGAAGAAGTTATAAGAGATCATTGGAATATAGAATGTGGATTACATTGGAGACTAGATGTAATAATGAATGAGGATAACTCAAGAAATAGAATAAAAAATAGTATTAATAATTTGTCAATATTAAGAAAGATAGTATTTAATTTAGCCAGTTTAGATACTAGTTTTGGAAAAGTACCACTCAAAAGAAAATTAACAAATTATATGTTAGATTTTAGTAAGATAGAAAGATTGATTTTTGAGGTGATACCATCTTTAGATGATTGTCAATAATTTTTACATTTAATTTTTAAGCGATTGCCATAAATGATTTTACATCATTTCTTCTTTATTGTATAATTTAATTAGGTGATATTATGAGAAAATTAGTTATATTAAGAGGAGCAATGGGGGTTGGAAAAACAACCTTTATCAAATCAAAAAAATTAGAAAGATTTACTTTGTCTTCAGATCAAATACGATTAATGTTCAATGCTCCAGAACTTACTTCTCAATTTTCTGAACAAATACCTCAATATAATAACACAAAAGTATGGAATCTTTTGTACTATTTATTAGAAGAGAGAATGAAAAAAGGTGAATTTACCATTGTGGATGCGGTTCATGCAAAAAAACATGATTTTACTATTTATAAAAAATTAGCTAAAAAGTATCGTTATCGTCTCTATGTAATAGATTTTACTGATGTGCCTAAAGAAGAGGTATTATTGCGTAATGAGGCAAGAGAATCTTACAAAATTGTCCCTAAGGAGTCTATTGATCGAGTTTATAAATTATTTTCTAAAGAAAAAGTACCAAGTGTTTTTACGGTATTAAAACCAAATCAGTGGGCTTCTATATTTAGAATAATGCCACAAGATTTTAATCATTATCGAAATATTCATATTATTGGTGATATTCATGGATGTTCTAGTGCTTTGAAAAATTATTTTGATCAATATCCGATAAGAGAAGAAGATGCTTATATCTTTTTGGGTGATTATTTTGATCGAGGAATTGAAAACTATTCTACTTATCTTTTATTGACAGAATTAATGAATTATAAAAATATGATTTTCTTATTAGGAAATCATGAAGATAAATTGTATAAATATGCATGTGATGATGAATTTAAAATGGATTATGACATAAAAAATACAATTGAAGAATTTGAACAAAATGGTATTAGCAAAAGTGATTTAAGGAAATTCATGCAAAAACTGGCACAGATTTCTTATATCACATTTAGAAATAAAAACTATTTAGTGACTCATGGTGGAATCCCTTATTTTCCAGAATCTCCATTAGAATATTATAGTACTAATTCCTTTGTATATGGAATTGATCAATATGATGTTGATATTGATGGTTTATATGAAGAAGCAATGAAAAAGAGAAAAAATAAAGTATATCAAGTTCACGGTCATCGAAACTATTACCAGATAGATCCGCGAAAGTACAATTATTCTTATAACTTAGAAGGAGATATTGAACATGGTGGATTTCTTAGAATTTTGGATTTAAATGATGATGGTTCGATTTGTTCAAAAACGGTAAGAAATGAAATTTATAATTGTCATTTAAAGGAAGAAACACAAGTTTATCAACTAGTATCAAATCTAAGAAGCAATAAATATGTATATGAAAAAGAATTAGAACCAGGTCTTTCATCATTTAATTTTACGAAGCAAGCATTTTATAATCAAGTATGGAATCAAATGACGACACAAGCTAGAGGATTATTTATTGATACAAAACAGTATCATGTTGTTGCTCGTAGCTATGATAAATTTTTTAATATTAATGAAAGAGAAGAGTCATCTTTTGAAAATATTAAGACCAGTTTTCATTTTCCTGTTTCTTTCTATTTAAAGTATAACGGATTTTTAGGTATTTTATCTTATTATAAAGGAGAATTGTTCTTCGCCACTAAAAGTACTAATCAAGGTACATATGTAGAGTATTTTAAAACTATTTTTTATACACTTTTTAATGAACAACAAGTTGATAGTATTAAAGATTATTTGCGTGAACATTCTGTTTCAATGATTTTTGAAGTGATCGATCCGATCCATGATCCTCACATAATAAAGTATGATGAAGCTCATTTGATACTACTCGATATGGTTTATAATCAACTGGATTATAAAAAAATGCCATATCAAAAATTACAAAAATTTGCAGATACTTATCAAATAGAAGTAAAGAGGTTAGTATATGTTGCAAATCAATTAGAAGAATTAGAAACATTATATTCTACCATCCAAGAACAGAATTATCTTTTGGATCATCACAATATAGAAGGTTTTGTTCTAGAAGATGATGAAAATCATATTGTAAAATTTAAAACGGATTATTATAAACAGTGGAAAGTATTGCGTACTAAGATGGAAAATGCTGTAGCTAAGAATACTTTTAAAACAAATTCAAAAAATTTATTAGAAAATGAGTTTATGAGTTATTTAAAAGAAAAGTATGAAAATAAAAAAATAGATTCTTCTTCTTTGAATATTATTAAGGAAAGAGAAGAATTTCTGAAACATAGATCTATTGTTGTATAATAAAAGACACCTTCAAATTTGAAGGTGTTTTTTCTGACAATTGTCTGTGCTATAATGAATATGTGATGTGTATGAAATATAAGAGAAAAATGTTTATTATGAGTATAATCACATTATTATATTTGGGAATGCTTTTGTTAAAGATTTTGCAATTTCCTAATATTTTAATGGCAATTTTTGTTGGAATTATCTTTATTCTATGTGGTAGTATAGGGGTTTCAAAGATAGAAAAACAAATGAATGAAAATCATCAAAAAAATCAAAAGTGTTATGAAAATTTAGATTTATTTCGTTATTTATTTTCCATTGTGATTATGATTCTTCATTTACGACCATTTTTAAATACTTCTTACTCTTTGGATTTATTTTTTAATAATATTATAGGTCGTATTTGTGTACCGTTCTTCTTTTTAGTGAGTGGTTACTTTGTAGCGCAAAAAGAGAACCAGAATAAAGAATATATCAAAAAGTATGTAAAAGGAATGCTTCCTCTTTATATCACTTGGAGTATTCTTTATATTCCCATTATTCTACTTTATGGTAGTTCTTATTTACCAACCATTCTTTCTTATATTCAACAAATACCGATTCCTATATGGTTACTTATTCCACTTATACTTCTTTTTTCTCCTGTACTTTTATTACTTATTTTATTATATTCCGGAACTTATTATCACTTATGGTATTTTCCAGCTCTTATATTATCTTTGTTGATATTACGTTGGTGGAAAAAGCGATGGAAAATACAATATTTATTAATTATATCTTTTGTGTTATTACTATTTGGGGCGACTGAAACGTATTATGGAATATTACCTCATTCGTTCCAAGTTATTCTTTCTTATTATTTTAAATTTTTCTTTACGACACGCAACTTTTTGTTCTTTGGATTGTTTTATGTAACATTAGGGTATCACATTGGTCAAAAGAAAGATCCTTTTGTATCCTATAGTTTTTTGAAGTTTGTTATATGTGTGGTATTACTTATAGGAGAAACTTTATTTTTACAAACAACAGAACGTTTGAATAGTAATATTGTTCTATCTTGTTTTCCATTGACTTATTATTTTTTCTTATGTCTTTTATATAGTCATCGTATTTTTGAGTGGAAAGGAAAAAACTCTTTACGCAGTTTATCAAAATATTATTATTTAATTCATCCAGGTGTTATTTACTTTTGGTTATGGGTGTTAAAGATTATTCATTTTGAATCAGAACAAAACATTATCAATGGTTGGATGAATGTTGGTATTGTATTAGTCATTACTCATTTATTATCTATGATATGTATTCGCTATCGCCATAAAATAAAAATTCCTATTTAAAGATAAAATCCCGTTCTTTGAAGGAGCGGGATTTTAAGTGTTTATTCATAGAAAATACAAATGGTTCTGGTAATAACATCCGTATAAGAAAAAGACTTGATTTCGTTATTACCAATAACTTCTACGAGAAAAATATGATTATATAGGCTTTTTATGGTACCTTCATATTCTTCAATGCGATTACGGCCTAAATGGTATTTGATATAAACTTCTTCTCCTAAGTGTTCTAGTAAATCATTTTTTATTTGTGTGACGGTCATAAACACCCCTTTCTATCTGGGATATCCCATGTACATCATGCCACTAGTTTGAAGACCTCCAATTCCTTCAGGACCATATTTAGTACGATTTAATAATTCTTTCAGATCAATATTTTCACTGGTGCATGTTAAACTGATTTTAGTGGCAATAATCGCTGGATCTAAGGCATGAATATTAATTCGTTTGGGGCTAGATGCAAAAGTCGCACCGGCTTTAATCAGTTCTTCATAATTGGATTGACAAGCACCTGCGATAATCACTAATTTTTGATGTGATTTTTCATAACTTCGAGCTTCTTTTACCGCTTGTACGAAGGAGGCACTATTTTTATAATGATCTGGTATTTCTTTATCTTTGTAATAAGCATCGTGTCCAGTAATAACGACGATGGATGGTCGATATTGTTCTAATAATTTATGAATTTCATTTGGTACTTCTTTCTCATTCATCATGACACCGACCGCATCTAGTGAAGCTTTGTGATAGTAATCGAGGCAACGTTTTAAATAATCTTGATCAGCATCGATATGTAAGATTTTACCAGGTAGATAAAAATAATCATCACGATTCAATGAATAATCCACACTTGCTCGTTTCAGAAAATCTTCTTCTTGTTCTACGTCTTCTTCTTGATCATATAATGTTAGATCTTCCATAGGACTATCTGCTTGTAGACGAATATTAACCCCTTTTAAGTAACAAATATCATCGTTATCAATAAAAGTAATCATAAAAACCATATCATGATGGTGGGACTTACGAGTTACTAAATCTCCGATTTTATATTTCATATACTCACCCTATTTAGTTATATGAAAATGAAAGATAAAATAGTACAGATTCTGATAGTTGCCAAGAAAGAAAAATTAGTATATAATAGAAATAGGTACTACTACTGAAGGGAGATGGGTGCTTTGAAAATCACAAAAGTAGATGTCCGTAGATATGACAATGGTTCTAATATGAAAGCGTTAGCTTCTGTCGTATTAGATAATTGCTTTATTGTAAGAGATATTCGTGTTATTGAAGGAAATAATGGATTATTTGTAGCTATGCCAAGTCGTAAAGTCGCAGATGGTTATCGCGATGTAGCTCATCCATTAAATCAAGAAACACGTAATATGTTTTCTGAAGCAATTTTAGATGCTTATCAAAAAGCAGAAACAGAAGAAAAAACAGAAGAGGCATAATTGCTTCTTTTTTTCATATTTTCTTTTTAGTTTCATACATTTTACTAGGAGGTATCTTATGGAAAACGAAATGAATCTTTCAACGGCAAATCATAGTGTTAGTATTACGGATCGTAAATTATTATCAATTACTGGTGTTAAAAAAATTGATAGTTTTGATAATGAGGAATTTTTAATGGACACCACGATGGGATATATTGTGATTAAAGGTCATGGTTTAGAAATTATTAAATTAGATACGTATCAAGGGAATGTATCCATTAAAGGTACTTTAGATAGTCTAAGTTATGTTGAGAAAGGATCTAAAAAAGAAGAAAGTGATGGTTTATTTACCAAATTATTTAAATGACATTAAGTGTTCAAATTTCTACCTTGCTTTTTTCTTTTGTCTTTGGTTTTCTTTTTGCCTTTTTAATTTCCATTAATTATCGTTTTATATATCACTCTAATAAAGTGATTCAAGTTCTATTTACATTTGCTTTTGTGTTACTCAGTACTTTAATTTATTTTATTATATTGGAAAAATTAAATTACGGAGCTTTACACATTTACTATTTTATTATGATTATTTTAGGTTTTATTGTGGAACATGGCGTTGAAAAATTAAGAAAACAATGATATACTCTATTAATAGAGGATGATAATATGGCCAGAAAAAAGAGTATGAAGAAAAAAGCAAAACGACGATTAATGATTTTTGGAACACTTTCTTGTTTTATGATTGCGTATTTTATTTTCTCAACAACTTTAGCAGTAATTAAAATTGTTAATTTAAATAGTGAGAAAAAAGCTCTCAATACCGAATTAAAATCATTAAAAAAAGAAGAAACGGATTTAGCTGTCGAAATTGAAAAATTAAAAGATCCTGATTATTTAGCTCGTTATGCGCGTGAAAATTATTTATACTCTAAAGATGGTGAATATATCATTAAGTTAGATGAAGAAGAAAAAGAAGAAAAAAAAGAGGAAAAAGTAGATTGGAAAGATTATAAAAACGTTTTAATTGGTGGGGGATTTTTTGTTTTACTCTTAGTGATTTGGTTGATTAAAAAAGTAAACGAAAAGTAAAATCCTGATTTGTTCTTGCTTTTTCCATTTTAGAATGATAAAATAATTACAGCAAGATATAGGAGGGTAGACATGACGGAAAAAAAAGAAAAGAAGAATATTCTCATTGGTGGTTTGTTAGTCGCAATTATTGCGATGGCAGTTGGATACGCAGCTTTAGCTCAACAATTAACGATTAATGGTACAGCGCAAGTAACTAGTACTTGGGATGTAAAATTTACGTCAATTAGTGCTGGAACGGCAAGTAACTCGGCTGGAGTAGCTTCTACAGCAACAAATAAAACTCCACCAAAAATTACTAATACTACAGCTACTTTTGATGTGGAATTCCAAACACCTGGTGATACGATGGAATATGATATCGTTGTAACCAATGGTGGTTCTTTGGACGCAAAATTAGCTAATGTAGTAGCGACTGCTTCTTCTGCAAGTGGTACTGGTGATTTACAATTAACCGAAGCAAATGGAATTAATTATGAAATCACTATTGATGGTAAACAAATTGGAGAAGCTAAGAATTCTGTATTAGCTGGAAAACCAGCAGATGGAGCTGCTAAAACTTCTACTGTACACGTAAAAGTATGGTGGGATCAAAACGCAACTACAATACCAGAAAATGCGCTTAAAAAGTTAACAGTTACATTAGAATATGTACAAGCTTAATTTGTTTTAGTGAAATGAAAAGTTAAATTTCAGATTTTGTTCTAAATACATATTTGTAAGAGTAAATGGCATTTTTTAAAAAAAAAGCTACCATTTTTCCTATAAATATGTTAATATATATCCGAAATTTAATATTTCATTGCATGAAAAAAAGTATACACTTAGCTTTCGTGCATAATTAAATTTCAGTATGTGATATATTACTTGTATATCAAATTTGATAGCTTTTGTGGTGAAGGCTATCTTTTGTTTTTGTATTTAAATAATTTATTTTTTAAAATAATCTCTCTAGTCAAAAAGTCTTTCATTAAAGTATAGGGATTATCACCATTTAATGAATCTCTTTTAACAGAATTAATATGATTTAACATTAAATTTATATCTTCTTGGTTATAGGCCTCAAAAGTATTTCCTTTAGGGATAAATCTCCTAATATATTCATGATTAACTTCAATCTTACCTTTTTGTTCCGAATGCCCTGGATCACAGTAGAACAATCTTGTTTTATAAACATGATAACCATTAAATTCGATTTCATCAGGTTTAGAAAATTCAATACCATTATCGGTTAAAATAATAGGAAATAATTCATGAAATTTTTCATATCCTAAAATCTCCTTTAAATAAGAAAAGAATGCGTTAACCGAATCGGGTTCTTTATTTTCAATTTTGAAGGCTAACATAAAATTAGCTTGTCTCCAAAGAAGAGTAAGAAGTAACGATTCGCCTTTCACACCTTCAACAGTATCCATTTCAACAATATTAATATTAAAATTATTATCATTATAGTTTTTTACGTAGTCTTTAAAATCTTCATATGTGCGATTGATTCTAATTTTAGTATCTTTTTTAGGTGTATCTTTGTTGTTTCTCTTACGTTTTTTATATCTAACTTTTCTAGGTAAGTCTAAATTAATAATATCTAAATAGCCTTTTTCAACATAATTATATAAAGTTCTTTTGCCATAAAAAATTATATAATAAAAGTTTTTAGTCAAGGATCTTCGATGAACCAGGCAAGCCTAGTCCTTGACTAAAACGAGTGAAAGATTAAATTTCAGTTTCAAATATTTAAGGGCAATTTACTTTTTCATTTCACAATTAATTTGTTTTAAGTTTTTTTTCTTGCAATTTAAATTGTAACGTGATAGAATATATTTGTAAGATATAGGAGGGTATATATGTCAGAGAAAAAAGAAAAGAAGAACATTCTTATTGGTGCTTTATTAGTGGCAATTATTGCGATGGCAGTTGGATATGCAGCTTTAGCTCAACAATTAACGATTAATGGTACAGCTCAAGTAACTAGTACTTGGGATGTAAAATTTACGTCAATTAGTGAGGGAACTCCAAGCAACTCAACAGGAGTTACTCCAACAGCTTCAAATAAAACACCAGCAGTTATTTCTGGACAAACAACAGCTACTTTTGATGTGGAATTCCAAACACCTGGTGATACGATGGAATATGATATCATTGTAACAAATAACGGTTCTTTGGACGCAAAATTAGCTAATGTAGTAGCGACTGCTTCTTCGGCAGATGGTTCTGGTGATTTACAATTGACAGAAGCTAATGGCATTAATTATGAAATCACTATTGATGGTCGACCATATGCAAGTGCCCAAAATACTGTACTAGCCGGAAAACCTTCAGACGGCCCTGCAAAAACTTCTACAATTCATGTAAAAGTATGGTGGGATGCAGCTGCAACTACAGTTCCAGAAAACACAATTAAAAAGTTAACTGTTACTCTAGAATATGTACAAGCTTAAAATTTAATTTTAAGCTTTTCTTTTACTTGATTTCTATCTAATTTTTTGTTAAACTATAATTATGATAGGAAACTAGGGGAAAAGTATGAAGAGAATTAATTTGAAAATTATTAGTATTTATGTACTTATATTTTTATACTTGACAATTTACCCTGCATTAAATATTATTTTTTCTGCAAAAATATATTATAATGTGATCAACCCTTTGTTTTGGTTGTTCATCGCAGGGCTTGCCTTTTTATTTTCATCGAATGAACATCCTCGGTATAAAAATAAAGTAGATAAAATACAAACAGTAGTTATTGCCGTTATTTTATACTTGATTGTTTATTTTTTATCAGGTTTAGTATTTGGATATCAATATAGTCCATATTCTCATGATATTGGGAAGATCCTGGTTAATATTTGGTCTTATATCCCAGCTTTTATTTGTCAAGAATATGTACGTTCTATTTTGGTTAACTATACAAGCCGAAAAAAATATATTCTAGCAATTGTAACGGTCTTATTTGTTGCGGTGGAATTAAACTATACAGAGATCGATAAGAATTTTGCAAATATGCAGACATCTTTTGAATATATCTCTTCTGTGTTAATCCCATCGGTTGTTAAAAATAGCTTATTTACTTATATTGCAACGATTGCAGGATTTATTCCTAATATTATCTATCGTAGTGTAATCCAAATTGTTTTCTTTATTACTCCTATTTTCCCAAATTTAGATTGGTTTGGAACCGCATTATTTGAGATTATTACACCATCTATTGTATATTTCTATATGAATTATGCACAAATCAAAGTGGAAGAGAATGTCTCGCGAAGGCGTATTAATCGAGATAATCCATTAAATATACTACCAATTTATGCGATTTTGATTATGTTTGTAGGATTCGTATTAGGTTTATTTAAAAATGAACCAGTTGCGATTGTTTCAAACAGTATGGTTCCTGCTTTTAGTCGTGGGGATGTCGTAGTAGTACGAAAGTTAGATGTGGATGAAACTGATAAATTAAAAGTAGGAGATGTTTTACAGTATGAAGCGGATGGACGTTACATTGTGCATCGTATTGTAAAAATAAAAGAAGATGATAATGGAGCATTTACTTATATTACGAAAGGTGATAATAATAATGCACCAGATTCGAATCCAGTGACAGAGTCACAGATTCGAGGCGTTGTAAAATATGTTATACCAAAGATTGGATATCCTTCTGTATGGTTGAATGACATGTTTTCAAAAAGATAAAAGAAAAGAGGGAACAAAATGAAAGATAATAAAATGTTAAGGAAAGTGATTATTCCTTTAATCTTCTTAATTATTTTTAGTGTTGAAGCGGTGATTGGTTTTAGTGCAATCAACGTTACAGAAGGAAAACAAGATGTTCTTTATTCTTATAAAGCAACACCATCAGGAACATATTCTGTTAATTTAAAAGATAATAACTATACAGATTCTAAAACTATAGGAATGAATAAGTTATATATTTCTAAATTAGTTAATAATATTAATGCAAAATTTAACTATCAATATAGTGGAAGTACAGAAGCTGATCTTACCTATACTTATAGTGTAAATGCAAATATTATTGGTGAGTATCAAACAACAGATGAATTAGAAAATAATGAAGTATGGAATAAGAGTTATGTTTTAGTGCCATCTGAAACAAAAACACTTCATAATGAATTAGGATTTACTTTATCAAAAGATTTAGTGATTGATTATGAACAATATAATGCGATTGTAGAAAACTTCTATAAAGAAATCAGTATTCCAATGGATGCTTATTTATCAGTAGTATTTAAAGTAAGTGTTCGTGGTGTTCCAACTTCTAACGTGGGAACGGTAAATGAGGAAAGTTCTTATGAAATGAAGATTCCTCTTAATGAACAAGCATTCCAAATTACAACAAAATCTAAGACTAATGAAGTTCAAAATATTTCTAAAGTTACAACGGCAACAAGAACTGTTAATGCTTTAAAAATTATTGTTGCACTTGGAGCCTTTGTTGTAACCGCATTTGCTTTCTATAAGTATTGTAAGACATTTGCGAAAAAGAATGAAAGTGCATTTGAACGTCAAGTTAATCGTATCTTAAAAGAATATGGAGATATCATTGTAGAAATTAATACATTAATGGATATTTCTAATATGACCATTGTTGAAGTAAAATCATTTAATGAATTAATTGATTTAGAAGCTGAAGTTCGTATTCCAATTCTATATTATGGTAATGGAAATGAAGGTTGGTTTATGATTATTCAAGGAACTCAATTATATCGTTTCGTTTTACGTGAAGGACAGGAATAGAATTCTTGTTCTTTTCTTGACTATTTCTCAATAATTTTATACAATAATATTATAGTAGGTGAGATCATGAATCCAGAAACAAAAAATCAAGAACAAAAACCAAGAACATATAAAGGAAGAATTTTATTTTGTTTATTTATTGCTTTTTTAATTATGGCAATTGGTTATATACCACTAGCCTATAAAGCAAAATTTGGTATTGTAGATCAATCAAAATTTTGGGATATTCAAACGAACGTAACTACCTCTGGAACGATTGAAGGGAGTGCGAGTGAAAAGTTTAAACCTTATAGTATTGCCAATACACTCTATTTCTACGTGATTTTAAATTCACCAGGGGATAGTGTAACCTATGACGTAGAAATCCACAATAAAGGGCGTTTAGATGCTGTTTTAGACCAAATGTTAATTGATATTGATAATGACCAAAATACAAACAATGCGATTCGTTATACAGTTAGTGGAGTAGAAAAAGGATATGTATTACGTGCCGGACAAAAAGCAACAGTTCGTATCAAAGTAGAGTGGGATCCAGCTGTTACCAATGTAACAGAAGGAGCTTATAGTACCATTTTAGCAAACTTTCAATTTGTTCAACTGTAAAAAAGTGTAAAATTTAAAAAATGTTCAATATGACAGATATAAGAAATTGGTAAGAATGAATTTACCAATTTTTTATTTTTGTCTAAACAGATTTTAGATATCTGTAAAAATATTCATTCAGAAACCTTAAAAGTGTCGTTTGACCCTTGATTTTTAAAGTGTTATAGTGACATTGGAAAGGAGGAAAATATGAATATATTGGCTTTGAATCATAAATTTAATGAATTGTTTTTTAACAAAGAAAACCTTGATATATTAGCGAGTTTTTTAAGTAGTTTTTTAGATATCCCTTATGAAGAGATTAATGGAAATATCGTATTGCTTTCGGATAAAAAGCATTATAATTGTGATGAAAGTATTAATTTATTCATTCGTTTAAAAGAGAAAAAAATACGAGTTCAATTATTCTCACCATTTTATACATGGGATTATGTCGATCATCTAATAAATTATTTTGGTTTGTTTCTTTATGAGGCAGAAAAGAATTCTTCATGGTCTTATGTTCAAATTCATTTCGAAGGTTTACCAGATGACATGAAAGATCTTGAAGAACATTATATGTCTGATGACGATGCGAAGATTGAAAACTTTGTTGCTTATTCATATAATCTACCAAATTGTAATCGTTTATATCAAAATAATTCAGATGACAAAAAACACCGTTGGGCATCTATATTTTATGCGGATGATTCATCTCAAATAAGAGAAGCACTAAAGGATATCGCGCCAAATGAAGTCATTGAAAAAATTATTACGATTGGTGAGAAAAACGGTAGCTTTGGAAATGGACTTGCTTCGGGATTTATGCTTAAATCTTCTATTTTTTGGGACGGCGTTAAAGAAGCAAAAGAAATGATTGTTTCTAAGTTACACAAGCGAAATTATTCGATAGAAGAAATCAGTGAGATAACTAATCTGAAATATGAAGATATATTAAATTTATGAAAAAAAAGAATGGGAATCAATTCCATTCTTTTTATTGTACAATTACAGTTCTTTCTAAATCTTCACCAGTATAATTTTCATTTGTTATTTTATAAGTAATTGTGTAAGTTCCTGGTGTATCGGTATCTACCTCTGATACTTTTTGAGGAATACCATCTGCACCTACAAAACTGATAGAAGTAGTATAGTTGTTTCCACTAGCTGGAGTACCATCTATTTTAACACTAACGCCTGGATCTGTGAAAGTCTCACCTACCGCAAGGGTCATTTGTTCACTACCATTTAAAGTTGCTGTAACTTCTTGTTTAATACCACTCGTTTGAATACTTACACTTACACCATCACTAGCGTTTGCTTTGAAGTTCGTATAAGTTGCTTTTACAACATAAGTATTTGGTGATGTAGAACGAACGTTAAATGTATATTTTGTATCTGCAGTTGTTCCTAAATAAGATAAATTACCTGCACTATCTTTACTATAAATATCGTAAGTAAGGCTACCTAAAATACTTTGATTTTGTCCTAGTATTACAGAAGCTCCATAATTTGGATCGTTGTATACTTTTGCCCAACTACCTGCGATACTAGCTGAATCTAGAGCCCATGGTGTTTTAATCGCATTCCATGTAATAGTAGCAGTTCTACCACTTAATGTAGCTTTTACATTGGTTGGATTATCTAGTTTTGCAAAACGTTTTGATACTTCTGTAGGTTCGGTTCCTTTTTTAAATAATTCTGTAATTTTATAATTATCAGGAGTAAATTCGCTTGGCAATTGGGCAGGATAACTTCCTTTTTCAATCGTTACTTCTGAAACACCTTCTGGTTTTGTCCAATTAGATCCTGATTTATAAATTCCTTTTGCGACTGCTTGGAACAACTTACGATGTTGAATATTATAAGAAGTACTAACATGATCTGGATCAATTTCTTTATATCCATACCAAATAGAAATTGCATAATCAGGAGAAACTGAATTTACCCATAAGTCGTTAACGGCATTTGGACCGAATCCCCATTTTTTAATCGTTTCTTCATCGAAGTTGGAAGTACCGGTTTTAGCACCATAAACGATATCACTACCTAAATTAGCTTGAGCACCTAAACCACCTTGTGCACTAGATTTTAATAAATCGGTCATCATATAAGCAGTTTCTTCACTCATTACTCGTTTCTTTTCAGGTTTATTTTCAATAGTTTCGCCATTTTCTTTAAATACGATCTTAGTATAACTATGTGGTTTAATATAATATCCACCGTTTCCAAAAGCCGCATAAGCCGCAGCCATAGTTAATGGATTTTCTCCATTATAACCACCTAAAGCATGTGCTTCGTGAACAATATTATCTTCTAATTCAGGAGATAATCCTAAACTAGTAACAAAGTTTTTAATATTTTTATTTTTATTTGCTTGGAATGCCTTTAATGCTGGAATATTACGAGATTGAGCAAGTGCATCACGTAAAGTCATCCAACCATTATAAGTACGATCCCAGTTATAAATTTCAACACCATTAGAATAACTATGTTTTTCATCTACAAATGGTGTATAAGTAGACCAGTTTTCATATTCAATACCAGGTGCATAATCATAGATTGGTTTAGCTGTAGATCCAATTTGCTTTCTCATCATAGTAGCCGTATTATATCCACGTTTTCCAGTACGATTACGTCCGGCTCCTACTGCCACAATTTCACCTGTTTGATTATTTAAAACCATAATACCAGCATCAACACTATCATTTTCCCAAGTAAATCCGTCTCCATCCATAATATTAGAAATGTGTTCTTGTTTTTCTGGATCGAGAGTTGTATAGATTTCCATAGAAACAGAATATGGATCTTGTCCTGTATCTTCTTGAACTTCTTCTACTACAGTATCTACAAAGGCTTGATATTTGTTCTCATTGGTTGATCCTTCGGTATTGGTTGAACGATCTTTTACAATTTTTTCTACCGTTAATTTTTCTGCTGCTTCACGTTCTTTAGAAGTAATATATCCATGACGCTCCATTAAATATAATACAGTTTGTCGACGTTGTTCTGTTAACTCTGGATGTAGATTTGGATCATAAGAGTTTGGTGCTTGGAATAGTCCAGCAATCATAGCTGCTTCTGATAAGTTAATATCTTTTGCAGACTTACCAAAGTAAGTTTGGCAAGCTTGTTCCACACCCCATGCACCACTTCCTAAATAAGGTGCATTTACATAGAATTCCATAATTTCTTTTTTCGAATAGTGTTTTTCTACTTGGAAGATTGACATATAAATGTCTGTAAATTTACGTTTAATTCCTTCGAATCCTGTTGCTGTAGTAGAAGTAAAGTGATTCTTTACAATCTGCATGGTCAAGGTAGAAGCTCCACCTGCGTTTTTCCCAAGGAGCTGTCCAAAACTTGCTTTTAAGAAACGAGGTAAATCGAATCCGTTATGTTCAAAGAACCTAGAATCCTCTGTTGCTACAATCGCATCCACTAAAACTTCTGGAAGTTGATCATAAGTTACTTTTTCACGATTTTCGGCTCCCAATTTCGCTACCTGATTACCATTTTTGTCATAAACAATACTAGATTCTTGATGATATAAGTTTTCAGGATCAAACTTAGGCGCATCTTTAATAATCATCATCATAAATATGATAAATGCGATAATCGCAAGTATTCCTAATCCTAATAAAGTTAATAATATAATTTTCCATTTTTTCTTTTTATTTTTTTTCTTCTTTGTTTTTTTATTTACTGTTTTAGCATTCGCACTTCTTGCACTTCTCGTGTTTTGCGTATAATTATCAATTTTCACGTTTTTACCACCTTTATCCTTCTTTAACCATTGATCTTTGTTTGGAAAAAATAGAAGTAAGTCAATCGCACCAATAATCACGAATGAAAGAAGCCAACCTATCACAAGACTTCCAATGATAAAAGCAATCAGACTAATACTTCCTAAAAGAACTAATTCTTTGTATTTTTTTAATAAATAAATGATTTGTCGCTTATTCACGATACCCTCCTTTAAAATATAATTCATCAATTATTTTTAAATAATCTACTCTTGGATGAATTTTATTGGGAATTGGAATCGCATGTTGTCTAAAAAATGTGATTGGGATCGACTTTCTTTCCGTTGTTTCTATAAAAGAAAGAAGATCGTCCGCTTTGAGAAAATAAGTCTCATCAAGTGTTGTGAAACGTACAATTAAGAAAGCAATTCCTCCATGTTGTAAAATAGATTCTAGATGTTTTAATTGATGTGGATGTATGTTCTTTAAAGGAAAAGCAGTTTTGCTTTTACTTTCTTTGGCATCGAAATCAATATATTTTCCACGATAAATACCATTATAATCGGTAGTGGAAGGAGTCTTAAAATAAGCTTCCCGAACCACTGCTTCTCGACGGGAAGGAAATTCTACCTTCGCAATCGTTAAAGGTACTGGTTTTTTGTGGATGATTCCGATATTATGTGTTCGATAGAAGAGATTGGATTCATTAATATCTTCTTCTAAATTCATCCCACGGTTTCCATAATGAACAGTATGATTGTAGTTTTTTTTTAAACCATTAGGATATAACATAACATCACCTATACTTCATTATACTATAAAGGAACTTATTTTTCCACCATTTTTTTGACAAACTATGAAAAATAATGTTATAATGAAACAGCTTAAAAAAGAGGTGATGACATGAAAATTCAAAGTGTTGAACTTACCATTAGTGCCGTACGTGAAAGTCAGTATCCAACGGATAATAAACCAGAATTTTTATTAGTTGGTCGTTCTAATGTAGGAAAAAGTAGTTTTATTAATACGATTATTAATCGTAAAAACTTAGCTCGTACATCGGCAACACCTGGAAAAACACAAACCATTAACTTTTATTTAGTAAATGATGCCTTTTATTTAGTCGATGCACCAGGATATGGATTTGCAAAATTAGGAAAAAAAGAAAAGAAAAAATTTGGGTTAATGATGGAAGATTATTTAACCAATCGTCCGAATTTAAAACAAGTATTCATGTTAATTGATTTTCGTAATAAACCAACCGCAGATGACATTTTAATGTATCATTTCCTACAACATTATCACATTCCTGTTACCATTGTCGCAACTAAGGTAGATAAAGTAGGAATTACTCATCATCAACGTCAACGTAACTTGATTTTAAATGAATTAGAATTAACCTTAGGAAATGATTTTATATTGTTTTCTAACGTGGATAAAACCGGAAAAGATTTGATTCACGACAAAATTCAAAGAACCATTATAGACTAATATCAAAACTTCATTGAACACATATACTATGTGTAGGTGATTCTATGAAAATAGAAAAGTTAAGTGAAAGTCGCTTTCAAGTTTATTTGAATAAATTTTATATAAAAGAAAAAGAATTGGAAACGGATGAGGACTTAGAAGAGTACTTCAAGTCTTTCTTTTTAACATTGAAAAATCACTATCATATTTCTATGGAAGGATTTTATATCATTCAAGTGTATCAAGATTCCTTTTATGGAATGGTATTACAAATTACAAAAGAAGATTTTGATTATTTTGATTTAGAAGTTGTCGATATGCGTATTCGTATCAAAAAAGTAGATTTTTTATATCGTTTCCACGAAGAAGATGGTATTAAAAAATTAAGTGCTTTTGGAGATCTTTATAAAGATCAAGATCAAATTTATTTAAAGATTACAAAACCATTAGATTTATATCAATTAGGAATGATTGAAGAATTTACGACTTTAATTTATCAAGATACCGATCAAATATTAAAACGTGCCCAATATATAGAATTGGTATTATAGGAGGGATATTATGAGAAAACCAACTGTAGCGTTAGTCGGAAGACCAAATGTAGGGAAATCGACCTTATTTAATCGTCTAGTAGGAAAAAAACAAGCAATTATTGAAGATACCCCTGGAGTCACTCGCGATCGTTTATACGGACTAGTAACTTATCGTGATTACCAGTTTCACCTAATCGATACTGGAGGAATCGATTTATCCAAAGAATTATTTAATAAAGAAATTAAAGTACAAGTAGAAATTGCGATTGATGAGGCAGATCTTGTTGTTTTTGTCGTAGATGGTAAAGAAGGATTAACTGCGAATGATCATGAAGTAAAAGGAATGCTTCAAAGTGCTGGAAAACCAGTCATAGTTGCGATTAATAAAACGGATAGTAAAAAAGCGCACGAAAACATTTATGATTTTTACGAATTGGGTTTTGATGCTTATGTTCCAGTATCCGCGGAACAACACGAAGGAATTTATGATTTATTAGATGAAATTACCAAAGACTTTAAAGAAATTCCCGATGACGATTACGAAGATGGGATGATTAAATTTAGCGTGATTGGTAGACCAAACGTAGGAAAGAGTAGTTTAGTGAATGCTTTACTTGGTGAAGAACGTGCGATTGTATCCGATGAGGCCGGAACAACCAGAGATGCGACGGATACGGTATTTACTTATCACGGAAATGAATATGTCGTGATTGATACCGCTGGAATGCGTAAACGTGGAAAGATTTATGAATCGATTGAAAAATATAGTTTATTACGTTCTTTACGTGCGATTGATCGTAGTGATGTATGTCTACTTGTGATTAATGCCGAAGAAGGAATCATTGAACATGATAAACATATCGCAAGTTACGCATTAGAGGCAGGTAAAGCTATTATTATCGTAGTGAATAAATGGGATACGATCGAAGATAAAGATCAAGCAATGAAACGATTTAAAGAAGATATACGTAATCAATTCCAATTTATGACTTATGCACCAATTGTCTTCTTATCTGCTTTAACCAAAAAACGTATTCATACATTAATGCCTGAAATTTTAAAAGTGTATGAAAATAGTCGTCGTGAAATACCAACTAATGTGTTAAATGATGTTATTACCGAAGCCTATAGTCTTAATTTACCACCTTCTTATAAAGGAAAACGTTTAAAAATTTATTTCTCATCACAAGCACGCACACAACCTCCAACGTTTAATATTCAGGTAAATAGTAAAGGTTTAATTCATTTTTCCTATAAAAGATATTTAGAAAATAAATTACGTGAAGCCTTCGATTTTGAAGGAACACCTATTGTTTTACAATTCAAAAACAAAGGAGAACAAGAATTCTAAACTTGTTTTCTTTTTTGTTAACAAATAGCAAGCTTTTATATCTTGTCAAACTCTTGTTAACCCTTTAATAACAAGGGTTAGAAAAAAATGGTAACTTTTAAAATGTCCACGGAGGGGGGTATTGATATTGACAATAATCCCTCTCTTTTTGTATAATGAATAAAGATAGTAGAATAAACCATAATAGAAGTAGAGGTGGTTTTGTGAGAACGCGAAAGAAACAGAGAGTCATAATAGGAACGCTTTGCGCGGTGATTGTAGGTTTAACTGTAGGTTATGCGGTACTAAGCGGGCAATTAAATATTAATGGAACAAGTGGAATTACATCGGATTTTAATATTTTATTTACCAATATCGAAGAAGGAACAATGAATGGAGCGAAAACCATCAATAAACAAATTACAAACTCCACTACGGCAACTTTTACAATAGCTTTAGAAAAACCAAGTTCTAGTGGAGAGTATTTGATTACGGTAGAGAATAGAGGTAATATTGATGCCTATGTAGAAAGTATCAATGGTATTGAAGAAGCTAATTCAACAGTTCCAACGGATATTACCTTTAGTATAGAAGATATTGCAGTAAATGACAAATTAAAAGCGAAAGAATCCAAAGTATTTAAAGTAAAAGTAAATTGGGATAGTAATTCAACGAGTATTCCAAATACAAATAAAGACTTAACATTAAAAATAAACTTCGTTCAAGATACAGGATCTACCACACCCAGTGAAACTGCACTTGCAAGTGTGACACAGAATTTATTAGATTCTAGTACAGATGGAACTTATAATTATGTGGATGGAACCTATTTAAAAGGAAATCAAGATTCAAACTATGTATGGTTTGATGGATTCTTATGGCGAATCATGGGAAAGAATAGTGATGGAAGTATTCGTATGATTACGGAAGAAAATGTAACTGCAATTCCATGGGGATCCGAAAATACAGCTTTAGATTATGACAATAGTTATGTGAATGATTGGTTGAATAATTATTTTTATCCAAAATTAAAAGATAAAGATTTACTTGTTAATCAGACATGGTGTAGTGAAACAATAACAGATGAAACATCAACACGAACATCTTGTATGAATAACTTGTCAAGTTTGCAGAAACCTGTTGGTCTATTATCTTTAGATGAATATAATCTTGTGAATAGTAATGTTAATTATTTAATGAATTCACAAATCTTTTGGACTTTAACTGTATATAATACTTCTGATGGTTGGTATATTAGTTATAAAAATACTAAATATAATTATTCTATTACAACAGCAGGTGGTGTTCGTCCAGTCGTGAATATAAAATCTGATGTGACCATTACTGGAGGTAATGGTACTCTAACGGATCCATACTTAATCGGAGAAGTTCATAATGTAACAGGAAATTTAAAAGATAAAGGTCATGTAGGAGAATATGTAACATACGCGGAAAAAATTATCGCGTAGTAGAAACAAGTAGTACAGGAACAAAATTAATCTTAGATGGATATTATGATAGTAATAATGATGGCATAATAGAAGAAACAGATAAAATGGCATATGGGACTAATTGTACATTATGTACAACCATAAATGAAGAACCATTTATAAATTGGATTAGTAATAATAATGAAGTAGATAAAAATAAACTAGTTTCAACAACATGGTATCGAGGAGATAATTTTGATTATGGCGATAATTATAAAACAAATTTAGAAAGTACAAGTAATTCTTATGAAGGACGAATAGGTTTAATAAGAGTTGGAGAAATATTATCTGAACAAAGTGAAACCATACTTTCAAAAAAACATCTAAGTGAAAATAATCATCAATATGCTCAACCTTTTTGGAATGCTACACCACATAATAATTCTTCTTTAGCTTGGTCTACATATAGTGTTGGAGATGCATATGGATATTCTATACAAAATAAAAATGCTGTCCGCCCAGTGATCATGATTTCTCCAGATGTTCAAATTACTTCAGGTAACGGAACCTTTAATTCACCATATGAAATTTAACACCCTTTAGGGTGTTTTTCATATACTATGATAGAGGTGAAGGTATGAATTTTTCAGATAGTTTTTTTAATAAGATTGAGAAGAAAACCAATGTTGGAAAGGAAACCATTTTAGATCTTGCGAAGAAGTTGCAACAAAGTGATATGAAAAGCGAAGGAACCTTACGTGAGATTATTCATGAATTAGGTCAAATGACTGGAAAAACAGTGAGTAAAGAAAAGGAAGATAAAATCATTCAAGCGGTTGTGAATGACCAAGTACCAAAGGATTTGGATAAGTATATCTAAATCTTTTTTCTTGACAAATAAACTAGGTTTGATTACAATAATTCACATAGAAAAGAGAGAAACTTATGACAAAACATGATTTTATCAATCAAATACGTAGTTTAAATCTTTCAAAAGAAGAAGAGACTCAACTTTGGGATCTTTACTACGATTTAGAAGATTATTATACAAATAATCAAGAATTTAATGAAGAATTATCGAAAGAAATCATTCGTATTATAACCGATGATTATTTACTTTTGCTAAAAATTCCATTTGAAGAAAGTCTTCATTTTGTTTATTTCTTATTATATTATCGCGATGTTATTTCTTACTATTATTTGGGAGATTTTGTAGATGAAAAGGCAGAAGATACGATTTCTAGTATTCAAACACTCTGTTTTGCAGAGGTTCCTTCTACTTATACGGAAGAAATGAAGGATTGTTTCAATGAATATATATTAGATTATATGCATCAAAGAAGAAATCAATTGTATCACCAAAGATTTGAAGATTGTATTTACGAAGAAATTTATCATCAAGAAGAAGAACCTAGTTTTAAACAAGTTGAACAAGCGATTCAATGGTATGACGAGTTAAATTCACTTGATTTTCTAAAAGAAGTTCCTTTGATTCAAAAGAAGCTTGCCATTTTAGAGATCATTGATCATCACTATGTGAATGAAACATGGGAAATAGAAGATGTTATTTCTTTAGCGATTGGTCTATGTTCTTTAAATCAAGTAAATGATTTAACCGAAATAAATGATTTATTATTTAAGCACTATAGTGATTCACAAATTCTTTCTAAATATAAAAATAAGTATTATAATTATGGCCTATTATCTTGCGTGGATTGGAATTTATTAGATCATTATGAATCTAACCACGAATTAGTAAAACAAGGTGAAAAATACTTTTCAAAGGATGATTTCGATTCTTATGAAGATGGTGATACCGTATGGATTACTGCTGAAGAAGTAGATCTTTATTGGAATGATTTGATGCAAAAGGAAAAGAATAAATCATTTCAATATGGCATTTTAAATCAAGGACTTCACTATTTTAAAGAAACCGAAAACTTTTGGAATTATTTCTTTCAAGAAGATACAAAAGAAAGTAAAGAAAAAATAAAAAAATATTGTTAAGTGGTGATAAAATGAATGACCAAGGATTTGTAAGGAAAATGCGACAAAATTTTAATGAAATATCAGAAGAAAATATAAAAATGTTGTGGAAATTTTATCAAACTCATTATGGTATGACTTTGGATTCTATTATTTCTATATATGATGGTGCAGAAATAAACACTTATACTCACTTACAAAAAATTTGGCACACTCTTTCTAACGCACAAATTAAAATAGAGGATTATCAAACTAATATTTTTGATGCATGGTCATTAGAAGAACTTGAAGAAATGGTTAGAAACCATGTAAAGATCTATGGTTCTATGGGAAAACTAACCACTTCTGAACAAAAATATGTTAAACAATATATTAAGAAAGCTTTAATTTCTAAGTATTATGGTTACTTATATGCTCAAGATCATGTTTATGAATGGTTTTATTTAGAATTAAAAAATTATGTAGATTCTTCCAATAAAAATTTATATCTTCAAAATGTGACACTTTGTGAGTATTTGTTTGATAATATGATAAAGTTATATAAAGAACGAGAAGAAGAAGTTGATCCAGACCTGATAAAAGAAAAAATTTTGATCTCTTATGATGAAATTTCTGATTTAACTTTAGATTATCAAGATCGTTTTAATTATGTATTAGGAGAATGTTTGCCTTCGCAAAATACGATATTAGATATTAGTAAATTTATATTGGATTTTTATCAAGATTCTCAGATTCCTTCTATTTATAAAAATGATTATTTGATCTATGGATATTTTTATAATTATGATTTATATGCGGATGATTCTTATTTTGATCAAGAACAAATGAAAGAAGGTTATGATTATTATTTAAATGATTATCGAGATGATAAAGTAAAGTTGCTTGCGGAAAATATAGATGATTATTTACATGATGAAATGAAACCAAATAAAGATGTACAGTTTTTAACAGGTGTTTTATTAGCTGGTGTAGAACTGTACAATTATGGAGATAATTATCATACCTATTTAAAAAAGAAATCGTAGATATTTTCTTTTTTTTTTGTTCATAAATAAAAATATTAATTCATATAGTTAATTGAACAAGAAAGTAGGGATCAAATGGAAAAGATTGATATCATTAAAAGTATTACGGAACGAACAGGTGGCGATCTTTATTTAGGGGTTGTAGGAGCTGTTCGTACAGGTAAGTCCACTTTCATTAAGAAAGTGATTGAAAATTTAGTTGTGCCTAATATTCAAGATGAATATGAAAAGAAACGTGCGTTGGATGAAATTCCCCAATCCGCACAAGGAAAAACAATTATGACAACTGAACCTAAGTTTGTTCCAAGTCAAGCGGCAGAAATTCAAATTGATGATTTTAGTACACGTATTCGTCTTGTTGATTGTGTAGGTTATGTCATTCCAAATGCCAAAGGATATGAGGATGAAAATGGTCCACGTATGGTAAAAACACCATGGTATGATGAACAAATTCCTTTTGTAGAAGCTGCCGAAGTAGGAACGGAAAAAGTCATCAAGGATCATTCTTCGATTGGAATTGTCGTAACCACAGATGGTTCTTTTGGAGAACTTCATCGTAATGATTACGTAGAAGCGGAAGAACGTGTCGTTAATGAGTTAAAAGATTTAGGAAAACCGTTTATTGTAGTATTAAATTCTAGTCATCCGATGTTACCAGAAACAGAGAGATTGGCAGAAAAATTAAATGAATCTTATGGTGTTCCTGTACTTCCAATGAGTGTAGAAGATATGACCGAACGTGATATTTATAGTGTTCTACGTGAAGCTTTATATGAATTCCCAGTAGTGGAAGTAGAAGTCAATATGCCAAGCTGGATTGCTTGTTTAAAAGCAAATCATTGGTTAAAGAAAGTATATATTGAAAAGATCAGAGAAAGTGTGGTTGAAATTGATAAATTAAGAGATATTAATCATATTATGGAACATTTTAGTGAATGTGAATATATTTCTAAATCTAGTTTAACCAACGTGGATACGTCAACGGGAATTGTAACGGTTACGTTAGAAGCTCCAGATGCTTTATATGATCAAATTTTAAAGGAAATTATTGATGTTGATATTAATAATCGTGCGGAAGTCTTAACTCTTTTCCAAGAGTTGAAAATTGCAAAACAAGAATACGATCAAATTAAAGGTGCGTTAAAAATGGTAAAACAAACCGGTTATGGAGTCGCAACCCCAACACTATCGGATATGAAACTAGATACACCAGAAGTCATTAAACAAGGAAGTCGCTATGGTATAAAATTAAAAGCAGTGGCTCCTAGTATTCACATGATTCGTGTGGATGTAGAATCTACTTTTGAACCAATTATTGGTTCAGAATTACAAAGTAAAGAACTCATTAACTACTTAATGAAAGATAGTGAGACGGATGCGGAAAGTATTTGGAAAAGTGAAATCTTTGGACGTAGTTTAGATGTGATTGTTCAAGAAGGAATTCAAGCGAAACTTTCATTACTTCCAGAAAATGTACGTTATAAATTACAACAAACTTTGTCAAAATTAGTTAATAAAGGCTCAGGCAACTTGTTTGCGATTGTATTATAAGCTCTCTTTTTGAGAGTTTTTTCATGGTAATTAATTTAGTGAGGTTGGTCTTATGGAAAATAAATATTATTTAACAAAAGAACAAAATGTATTTCTTGCCAAAAAAGTTTTAGTTTCTAATATTTATAATAGTGCAAGACTTGAAGGAATTGATACTACTTATCTGGATATCAAAGCTATTTTAGAGGGAGTAAATGTTCCCACTTTAAAATTAGATGAAATTAATTGTATTTTAAATTTAAGAGATGCTTGGAACTTTACACTTTCAAATATAGATACAGAAGTTAGTTTAGATTTTATTTGTAAAGTAAATTCTTATGTTTCAAGAAATGAATCTTTAGAGTGGGGAGTTTTACGAAATGGTCGTGTTGGAATTAATGGGGTGTATTATATTCCTGATATTCCTAAAGAGTCAGAAGTAAAAGAAAAAATAATGCAAATCTTAGAAGAAACTTTAGTGACCAAAAAAAGTATTGATCTTATGCTTTACTTAATGCGTAGTCAATTGTTTTGGGATGGTAATAAAAGAACGAGTATGATTGTTGCGAATAAATTATTAATCGAAAATGGTTGTGGTATCATCAGTATTAAAGAAGAATATATTAGTGAATTTAATACGCTATTAACAGAATATTACAATACTGGTGAAAAAGAAAAAATAGTTGATTTTCTTTATGAAAAATGTCTTTTTGGTTTAGAAATAAATAATTAGCTGGTATCAGTGCAGAGGATTATGAAGAATTAAGTGAGTTTGAGAATATAGAAGAAACTCAGAAAAAAACGATTCTATCAACAAAATAGGTAAGATAATTCAAAAAAACATTAAATTCTAATAAAAAGTGTTGATTTCCCTTTGAAAACATGGTATTCTTAGATTGTAAGCAAGATAGCTTAAACATATAGGGAGGTACTTAGAATGAGTAAAACAGATTTAGTAAACTATATTGCAGAAGAAACAGGATTAACAAAAGCTGACGCATCACGTGCTTTAGAAGCTATGATGAGCGGTGTAGTAAAAGGATTAAAAGAAGAAGGTAAAGTTACTTTAACTGGATTCTGTACTTATACAGCTAAAAATAAAGAGGCTAAAATGGGACGTAACCCAAAAACTGGTGAAGCTGTAAAAATTCCTGCTCGTGTAGCTGTTACTATTAAAGCTGGTTCTAAATTAAAAGAAGCTTTAAACTAGTATAAAAAGACCTGTTGGTCTTTTTTTTGGAGGTACTGATGGAAGATAGAATAAAGAATGTGTTAGAAAAGTTAGAAAAACAGGGCTTTGATGCTTGGTTAGTTGGAGGTTATGTTCGTGACTTTTTATTGGGAAGAACAACGACTGATATTGATATCGCTACGAATGCGACGCCTTCTCAAATAAAAGATTTGTTTCACATCGAAGAAACGTTTCCCCAAGAAAGATTTGGAAATGTAGTGATCGATGGAATGGAAATCACCACTTATCGCAAAGATACATATAATATAGGGAATCGTTTTCCACAAATAGAGTTTGTATCGACGTTAGAAGAAGATGCGTTGAGACGTGATTTTACCATTAATGCACTTTATATGAATAAAAATGGTAAGATTTTAGATCCCACTCATCGTGGACTTCAAGATCTTAAAGATGGTAAAATTTGTACGATTGGGGATCCTAAACGTAGTTTTAGAGAAGATCCTTTACGAATGATTCGTGCCGTTCGTTTTTCTTGGCAACTAAATTTTACATTAGATCCTGCAGTTGAACAAGCATTGAAAGATCTTGAAATTCAAGAATTGTTAATAAAGACAGTTAGTGAAAAGCGAATAGAAAAAGAGATCAAAAAAGGGTTATCTTTTAGTGTAAGAAAAGATAAATATGACTTTCTTTTAAAAAAAGGTTTTTAGGAATGTTGAAAAACTTGTTTTTTCTGATATAATAAAAGTAAGAATAAAGGGTTGATAAGTATGAAGTTATTAGTAAGTGATTTTGATGGAACACTTTTTAATGATCATTATAAAGAAAATATTGAGGCGGTTAATCGATTTGTCGATGCTGGAAATTTGTTTGCCATTGCGACCGGAAGAGACTTAAATCGATTATTGAAGGACTTAGATCGTAATTTAAAGTTTAATTATTTGATTTGTTCAGATGGGGCAGTCATTTATGATTCTCATTTTAATGAAATTTATCGAAGTGATATTGCGCCTAAAGTGGTCGATGGAGTTTGTGAAATTCTACGTGTCAATGATTGTTTTGGCGACATTGATTTAATCGAAGGGGCAAATATGAATGATCGAAAGATTAGTGCGATTTATGCACCTTATGATGAAGGAAAAGCAGAAATGGCTAATTATGCTTTGTCTTGTCTTCAAAAACGTTTTCCACAGATTCATGGTTATTTAAGTACTCATTATATTAATATTACCAATCGTACCGTAACGAAATCTAGTGCGATTCATCAATTACTAGAATTAGAAAAATTAAATCCTGTTTTAGTTTATACGATTGGCGACGATCAAAACGATCGTGAAATGTTACTGGATTTTATTGGTTGTGCGATGGTTCAGAATGATTTAGACTTTTCTACACCAGTGGTAAAAAGTGTGGCTGAACTGATCCAAATTTTATTGTAACATTTGAAACTTTATGCATATAATATAGTAGATTAAGAGTATTCTTAATCGTTTAAAAGGAATTCGTAGCGTTTACGGTTCCTTTTTTTGTCATATTGTGACAAATTTATATGGAATAAGAGAAAGAAGTTGAGATTGACGTCGAAATTTGTTATAATTAAAATGTAAAAATAGGATTAATAAAAGGAGATGAGGGGATCTATGAAACAAAAAATAAAATATGGGATTGTATCTATTTTCTTTCTTTGTTTTTTATGCATCCCATTTATTTGCGAATTTGCGAATGCGGCTCCTAGTGGTGGATATAAGTTAGTTAATTTTAGAACAAAATCTTCCAATATGATCAATACGCACTACATAGAAGCTGTAACCGGTGAACAAGGGTATACCAATGGATATTATGGTGCGGATGCCCTATATTTAGGAACGGAAAATGGAAAAGTAAAATTTATGTTATCAGGTGTCATTGGTTATGTAGATTCTTGGGAAGTTGAATTATTACCAATGGAAACACAAGCGGACTATGATAAGTACTATATGTCATTTTATGAAAAGGTAGATGGAGCAATTGTTCATAAATTTGCTATAGCTGTTCATGGAATTTCTTATGGAACTGCTCCTTTAGGTCCAGATACTATCGGTTTAGAAGAAGGAAAAGATTATTTAAGTTATGATGGTCATTATTTTTATCCAGCTTCCTTACAAGGATATAAACAAATGACGGATGATGTATTGAATGGAACGCATGAACATGCCATTAATGCTGGTAGACCATATTACAGCTATTATCAATATTTATCACATCGTAGTAAGACGAATTATACAGCCGCAGATATTGCAAACTATATTACCAATGTGTTAGGTTATACAAGTACGGTACAAGATCGATATAATATAAAAGATTATGAATCTTTATTATATGGAACACAGAATACTTTTATTAGCGCTCAGAATGCATATGGAGCGAATGCGATTATGTCCTACGGTGTAGCTTATAATGAAAGTGGTGGAGGAAGAGCTTCGATTCCATTACGTACCAATAACTTATATGGACATGGTGCTTATGATGATGCCCCTGGTGCGAATGCAGATGGATATAATACACCACAAGATAGTATTAATGCTCATGCAAGATTCTTTATCTCGATTGATTTTATGGACCCTAATGATTATAAGTCACGATATAATGGTGGTCATTTAGGAAATAAAGCCAGTGGATTTAATGTAAAATATGCTTCAGACCCTTATTGGGGTGAAAAAGCTACCAAATATTATTATTATTTTGATCAAGCTTATGGATTCCAAGATTATGGATATTATACGTTAGGAATTAAAACAAGTTCGAATAATTATACGATTTATAAAGAACCAGATACGAATTCCAATGCTCTTTATACAACGACGAATGTTGTGGATTACTCAGTCATTATTTTAGGAGAAGTAACAGGAAGTAGTGTCAATGGAAATAATAAATGGTATAAAATACAAGCAGATCCTGTATTAAATAGTAATCGAACCGCTTTTGTTCAAGATGTGGGAGAATATAACTATAGTAATAATTATGCTTATATTCATTCTAGTGCGATTGATGTTATTGTAGAAAATGGTGTGGGTCGAATTAACACAACTTATAATATTACATTTAATGCGAATGGTGGATTATTTAGTGATCAAACAAGTAGTAAAACGGTCAATGTCCAAAGTGGAGTAACACCAACAGTAGAAAATCCAACTAGAGAGGGTTATGATTTTACAGGATGGAATGAAACCATTGCTCCAGCAACAGGAAATAAAACTTACACTGCACAATGGAAAGCGAAAGAATATAATATTACATTCGATGCGAATGGTGGAACATTTAAAGATGGAAATACTAAACGAGTGGTAAAAACAACTTATAACCAAAAACCAGTTGTTGATGAGCCAACGAAAAAGAATTATATCTTTAAAGGTTGGGAACCAGAAGTTGTAGTGGCAACGAGTGAGACTACTTATAAAGCCATTTGGGAAGAAGCTGTGTTCCATGATGTAACTTTTAATGCCGATGGTGGAACCTTTAGTAATGGAAAAGAAGAGTTAGTAGTAGAAACTGCCGAAGGAACGATCCCAAGTGTCGAAACACCATTTAAAGATGGATATGTCTTTGTTGGATGGACACCTGAATTAACAGAAACAACAGGTCCAACTTCTTATGAAGCTATTTGGAAAAAAGGAACGGTTGAAGATTATTTAACGGAAAAAGATGGTGAATTTTATTTAGAATATCTTAAAGTTGTTGATGGAAAGTTAAAAATGAAGGGTTACCATATTATCAAAGGTATTAATAATGATTTACGTACTCCTATTATATATGAATTAGTTTTAGAAAATCAGACAACGGGAAAACAATATACGCAAGTATTAGATCGTATGATTGATGAAACAGAAATGACGATTCCTATTATGTCAGATGAAAAATATAATTATAAATATGCTTGGTTTGAAGATGTTATTGAATTAGATAATGTTGAAGCAGGTGATTATACAGCATACTTTAGATCTAGAACTGATAATTATTATGCAAAGTCATATGTTCAAAACATGTTGTTAAATGAACAAACCACACAATACAATACAGATGCAAAATATGTAACTATAACAAATAATTATATGGATGAAAATATTCCTGTAGAATTTATTATTCGTGATGAAGTTTTAGGTGTTAAAGAAACTTCATACGATGTAAACCAGTATAGCTTATTTAATCAACTAGCGTTTGAAAATAATAAGTTGCATATTATTGCAGCCTCATATTCGGTAGGAATGGATATGCGTAAAGGTAATACATTTATGAAACGAGAAATCATTTTTGAAAACATTAAAACTTTTGAACAAACAAGATTTGATGTCGGTAGTCTAAGTACTCCGATTTATCCTATATCATTAGTAGTTGCTGATCAATTTGGAAAACAAAAAGATAGAGCATGGTTTGACAAAGAATTAGATATATCAAAATTACCTAAGGGAACGTATGCTATTTATCTTTCAACCGACTCTAATATTTCGGATTATGGTGAATTAAATGATTTGCTATTTAGCGATTTAAGTAAAGCTAGTGCAACAATAAATGGAAAAAAATATCATTTTGAGTTGAATGAAGAGAAAAGAAATCGTATTGAACTAGTAATAGAATAAAATAAAATACTCTTTGCCTGTAATTATGTCAAAGAGTATTTTTTATAAAGAGTTCATCTGTTATGATAAGCTTATTATAGAATAATAGTGTCGGTAAATAAATACCGACACTATTTTAATTGTTTTTAATTACAATAGTAACGTTTTGACAAGAGTTAATAGTAATTCCTTTTAGTTCTTGAGAGTTTAATACTTGTCCTTTTATACCGCTATTTGATGGTTGATAAGCACATGAAATAGAATATCCAGGATATCTGTTCTTAATATTAACACATGTGTTTTCTGGGGCTTGAGTATCAATATCACTTGGCAGTATATACATAGTTGTTGTGTTACAAGTTGGAGTAGGTGGGGTAACTGGATTTGTTGGTTTACTTCCTCCTCCAGAACCACCTCCCCAACTTGGCGTATTATTGTTACTAGAACCACCTGAATTACTTGATGGTGCTTGACCATTACTTACATATAAAACAATATTAGTTCCAGCAATCACTTCTGATCCTGCTCTTTTATTTTGTCCTGTTACAATATTTTTATCTTCATAAGATTTTACATAAGTAACTGTACAATCAAATCCTTTTTCACTACAAATCTTTTTCGCGTTACTTAAACTCATACCAGTAAAATCAGGAACTTCTAGAGATTTACCTAGAGAAACAACAACATCGATAGAATCTCCTGAATTAATAATATCTCCTTTTTTATGTGAAATACTAATAATTTTTCCCTTTTCTACTGTGTTAGAATACTCACTACTTTCATTTAATGTGATTTTATACGTTGTCGCAAAGGTTCTTATTTTGTTAATATCTCCATCACCATATTCAATCATACGAAGTGTTCCTTTAGAAGTTGTAATATAAATAATTCCACCTTCTTCAATCACATCTCCTTTTTTATGACTAACGGTTTTAATCTTTCCTTTTTTGACTTTACTATCGTATTCGCTATTATAACTAATGTTTACATTATATTTAATTGCCCATTCCGCAATTTCTTCTAAACTCATGTTCATCAAATCAGGAACAATAATTTTAGGACCTTTAGAAATAACGAGCGTTACACTTTGTGTTTTTTGATCAATGACCGTTCCTTTTTCAGGAGTAGTGGAGATTACTTTTCCTTTTTTGATCTTGTCACTAAATTCATATTTAATCTCATATTTAATACCATTTCTTTTTAGCCAAAGTGTCGCATCAAATTCATCTTTTTTTATTAGATCGATAAGTTCTACAGGCATTAAGTCTTCTTCGTTACCTAATGAAAATTTTAAATGAAGTTCTTCATTACGATGAATTTTTCCAGTTTTACTTTGTTCAAATAAAGTATCACGTTCAATGGTAGAAAATTCAAATTGAATGTCCACATTACTTAATTTTAATTTTTTGATTTCTTTTACGACTTCATCTACATTCCATCCAATCATATCTTGTAATTCAACGGATGATTCAGGATTTGGTCCTTCTGAAGTAATGACTTCAATTTCTTTTACTTCTTTTAATAAAGTATCAGGTTCTACATTTTGACTCATAATGACATTTTCTTCTACGGTCTCACTATATTCTTTCGTTTCTGATAAATTAACTTTATTTTCTGCGGCCCATTTCATCGCTTGATTCATGGTTTTAGAAGTTAAGTCTTCTACCACAGGTTGAGTAGGTAATTCAAAGAATTCTAAACTGGTTCCTACATGTAATCCAAGTAAGGCAATAAATGAAAAACCAGTCAGTATAATCATAGCTTTTTTCATTTTGGTATTTTTTAACCATCCAGCTAAAGCAAATAAGAGAATGGTTAAAGTAATCATAGAGGCATTAACAATGGTAAAGATCGCATCGACTTTATTAGGCGCAATATAAATACTGTATCCTAAAAAAGCAAAAGAACATAAAACAACAAGTGTTAAAAATAAATTAGTACCCCATGACTTTTCTTTTTTGATAGGAACTTTATTGGTTTCTATATTACGAGATGGTTTGGGATATATATTTTGTCTTCTCATCTCTCGAGTTGGGGTTTCTTTCTTTTCTTCTATTTGTAACTTATGTGCAAGTTCTTCTTTTTGTTTTTCGACCTTTTTTTGTTCTTGTACTTTCGTTTGTTGTTCTAATACTTGTTGTTGTTTTTTTAATCGACGTTGTTCTCTTTTCGGAAGAGCGTCAATAAAATCTGTATTTGTAGATAATCTTGGATCCATTTCTATCCTCTTCTTTTTCTTTACCATATTTATCACCAATTATATTATATCTTATTTTGTTTTTCCAGTAAACTCATAGAACTTGATTTTTGTCGAAAAATGTAAAGGTTTGTCGTTGTTTTTTTATTCTTTTCATGTTAGAATAATTTTATTCGTTTAGGAGAGACTGTTTATGGAGAAAATTGATATGATCAAAAAGGCGATTTATTATCAACGACTATCAAATATCACTGGTAGTTTGTATCTTATTATCATGGCGATTGCGGTATTATTAGGGATTCTTTTACCTATATATACGGAATGGTATTTTTTCATTTTTCCATTACTTGCGGCTGTTCCAATTTTAAAAGTGAATTCTGATGCCTATCGTAAGATGCGTGACAAATTTGAAGAAATGAGAGATCATTATGAGAGTTGTTATGGAGAGTGTTTAGGAGAGACACTCGAAGAATTAAAGTTGCAGAAGACACTTGAAGAAATTGAACAAAAATGGGAAGAAGAAATTATTCCTGATAGAGTAGATGTTTATGAGCCACAATTTGATTCTTATGTGGAACCTAATGTAGTAGAAATGGAACTGGTAAATTCATATGTTCCAGAAAAGGCAAAAAGCCTTGTAAAAACAAAGAAAAAATGGTCTCACGATTAATTTGACAAAAGAGTGGGATAACAACGAAGAAAGATTTTCCTGAAACTAAGTTTATATTTTATGATAAAAAAAGAAATAAAGTTTCTGAATGAATTTCTAATAATAAACTTTAATTATACGAAAAAATAATTAGTTGAGATCATTGATTCAGAAGGATATGTTTTAATTCGTGAAGTTTTAGAATTTAAAGTATTAGAAACTGGTAAAAATGTTTAGGATAACCATAAAAAGTTATCTTTTTTTGTTTTTGATAAAACATGCATGGGAGAGGGTATCTGACATTGATAATTTTATTCTTTTTTTTGTACAATAGAAGAGAAGAATGAAAATAGAAGTAGATGATAGAATGAGAAAAAGAAAGAAAAGAAAGAAG
>DVKJ01000062.1 GCA_018716065.1 Candidatus Pelethosoma merdigallinarum | reverse complement strand
TCTTGTAATTTTTTACTATTCATCGCAAGTATTGGATGAAGAGTACCATCTTCTTGTACTAAAGGGATTCCTTGGTCTTTCAAATATTCAATTTTTGCTTTTATTTCTAAAATAGAAATTGGAATGAAATTTTTGGGTGGCCTCATTTGTTTTTTAATGTTGTTTTTTTGCTCTTCTGTTAAGTTTTCTTCTATTTCTCCACCGAGCAACTTTCGCCACAATTGTTTAAAAGAAATGCCATCCTTTTCACATAATGAATCAACTGCTACTTGATTTTTATCTGCATCCCATATCATACCAATTGCATTTAAATCATGAATCTGTTCTGGCGTTAATTTTTGCTTTTTATAATTTTGTCTTTGAGTTCCAATCCAATTACCTAAACTAACAAATGTTTTTGGCACTGCTAAATTGCCATGATCTTCATAATATTTTTGAGCAATTCGATATGTTTTTAAAAAGGCCGATGTTTCATAAGCATTTAATTCCGTTGCAATATCAAAATAATCCTTTAAACAACCTTTTATTTCAAAAAATTCTTCATCTTCTTCTATATTTTCTTCTTTGGAACTTGTTTTTGTTCTTTCTGGGAATTCATAATTCCATAATGCAATTTTAGAACCAATTTCTAAGATTTCTTCAATTCGATATTTCATCCTTTTATTTAATTTTTCTAGTAATTGATCATCATGAAGATACCTACTATATTCTTTTTGAATTCTTTTTAATTTACTAGCATATCTAGCTTCTAATCTATCGTGACTATTGATATCCGGTATTTGATTGTTATGTTTTACAATCCATCCTTGAATTGTTTTTAATTCTTCTAAAGGGTCTCGTTGTTTTTGATTTTTATTTAATTTTACACGTAATGAATTTCCGGCTAAATCAATCGCAATTGGCAACTCTTCTTTTGGAATTGGATGATTTGGATCAATAGGATGAATAATTCTTCCTAATTGTTGTGAATAAAGAATTCTAGAGTTTTTATCTAATGCACGAAGCCAAATAATACCATCAATATATTCTAAATGAACGCCTTCATTTAATTTGTTCATAACAAACATGAATTTAATTTTATTTTTACTATCTGGGGTGTCTTGCTGAAATTTTGCAAGTTGATCGGCATTCTTTGACTTAGCATATTCTCCTAACATAGAATAACATTCAATGAATTTTTCGGCTTCATCTTTACTTATGTCAAAATAATCTTGAAAATATTTTCGCATTTTGGCAATTTGTGCTTCTATTGCTTTCGCACCAGTTATTCTACTATCAATCGTATTTCCATCTTCATCTTCAATTTGTTGTTTATTAGAGGTTACCGGACAGAAAACAATATATCTTTTTCCAAATTGAACATTTTCACATATAATGTCGCCCATTCCTTTGGCATTTTGAATATTTTTTCTTAATTGTTCTAATTTGGCAGCAAGTTGTTTTACTTTCTTATCACTTCCATTGGTTGCTTCCACTTCTTTCATTTTTTCTTCTAATTCATGGAAAAGTCCTTTACCTTCTTCACTAGCTAGATAGTAGTCGCACTCAACTTTTCTTGGATTTAATACATACCCATAAGAAACAGCTTCTTCTAATGACATATAATAAGCGATGTGTTTATCTTTTGCAATTTCTTCTTCACTATAATTAAAATATCTAGCCCAGTATTCAGCCATATCTTGATGATCCACATCTCGTTCTTCCGTTGCTGTGATTCCTAACATTTTAAAGTTCGGATTATCTCGTTGATTGGTGATTAATTTTTCAACTTTTTTCTTCCATTCAGAAGCACCGCTACGGTGCAATTCATCTAAAATTACATAATCGTATTTGGCATCTATAATTTCATCTTGCTGCATACTTACTAAATCAGGATACTTTTGAAATTTTAAATTTGGAAATTTTTCTTTGATAGTATCATCGATAGATTTACTACTTGTTTCTCCAATTACATATTTTACTAAGTAATGTTTGACTTGATTTAAAATCTCTTCATTTGGTGCTAGATACAACATGTTCTGTTCTGGATTTTTTAACATAGTAGCAATCGCTACAAAGCTTTTTCCTGATCCTGTTGGCATTACGACAGATGCAAACTGGTGTTCGTCCATCAGTCTTTCTGCTTCTTCATATGCATAAGCTTGATATGGCTTTAATTGAAAGTTTTTGGTTCCTTTTATTAAATAATAACCTAAAAAATTATCCAAATCATCTGTTGTGAATACTTCTTGTTCACCAATTTCTTCTACTTTTCTATCTTTAATGATTGCTGTTAACAGTTTCCCTACAATTTCTTTTTCACTGATTCCTTGTCCTCTTAACGCCTGATAAGTTCCTACTACATCACTTTCCATCAATTTCTTTACTAACTTATCTCGTCTTTCTATTGAAAATGGAACTACGCCAATACTTTCCCAATCAAATAAATCAATTACGGCATTGGCATAATATTCATTTTCTGTCATTTGATAATTTTTATCTAGAAATTCAGTAAATACTTTTTCTGGTTCTTGTAAAACTTGTTGTAGTTGTTCTTCGCTATCATTCATTACTTTTTCATACATGGCTTTTTCTTTGTCGCGAATTCCTACTCTTACATTTTCACTAATGGATAGACCATTCCCTTTGGCTCTTGAAAAAATTTCTGGTTCAATCCCTAAACCTTCCTCTTTTACTTTCTCAATAATAGAAGCGTATTTTGGATTATTTCCTGTTAACTCTTGTAAGATTCTTGCTGTATGTAAATTTCGTAATCTAGATTTCGCTAAATAGAACATTTTATGATACAGTTGAATCGCATCATAATAACTCGTTCCACTTTTTGTTAACTCATACATTCTTTTGATGGAATCTTGTTCTTCTGGTAATTGATCATTTTCATATGGGAACAATGGGAATATTGTTTTATTTTCTATGACTGCTTTTAAAATTTCTCGTTTTAATTCTTCTACATGTGGCGTATCTTTAGGAAGTTGTTGTAAACTGGCAAATACTTCTACCAACTCTTTTGGGGGCGTTAGTAGCTCTTCTTTTTTGATTTCGCCATCATGCAACAACTCGGATGCGGAAAACGCATTTCCTATTGTCTGTACTAAAAACAAGTTACTAACATTAGGCAATATTTCATCTGGAATCACTTTTAACATTGCCAATATTTTTTCTCGATTCAAATTTTCTTTTTCGCTATCTGAATAATCTCCTAAATCTGTTCTCGTTTTTTCTGCTTGAATAACACCTTTTTGAAATACGTCGTCATATCTCTTTTTTTCTTTTTTGGTTTTTAAAATTTGTTCAATTCGAGATGGATTTTTGGCATTATAAATCGCATCTAAATAATATTTCGTCATTTCATCTAGGTTTGGTTTTTTTCTATATTCTTCTATTCTTTTTGACACTTCTTCTAGCATATATGGACCTGCTATTACCGTCTGCTCTCCTAATTTATTTTTAGGTACTTTTATCATAACATAACGATCTTTATAAAAGCTTTTTCCATAAAGTAATGCTACATTGGCGTTACTACTTAAAGAAATACAGTTCGTGTCTTTACGATGGTGAATTTTAATATGATCAAAGGCTTGTTCTAAGCTTAATGGATCTCCTTCTTGATACTTTGCCACACCTTGATATCTAGCACGGTCCGTTCTTACTTTGTCTAAAGACCCATCTCCTGGTGATGTAAGCATTGTTTCAATATCATTTTCATCCCCCATATTAAGAGCTCTAAAAAAATAATAATTCTCATCATCTTGAATAATATTTAAATTCTGAATATCAAACATCTGCTTACCACTTCCTAGATTTTACCTATTATTAGAATACCATATTTTCATAAAAAAAAGAAGATTTATATATGAATAAGAATCTTCTTATAAAATCTTTTTTAAAATTTTATGATGCGTTTCAAAATCATGATGGAATGACTCTTGTTCCGTTACATAATCATTGGAATCAACATTTAAACTAGTAATGTCAAGACTAGCAACTTTACCGAAATCATTTCGATGAAAAGTAAGAACATAAGCACATGTTTGATTTTGATTCATTTTACTAAGAGATGGTACACTAACATATAGTAAATCATGTTCATTTTCTGGAAGAGAATTTGTATAAACAAAGCCTTTATGAATATGTCCTGATAGCAAAAAATCAGAATGAGTATCTAAAAACAAATTAGCAGGAAACTTTGTTAAATCTTCTAAAGAATCAATTGGATGGTAAGAAACCATATAACTAATATATAAAAAATGACTTAAATGCAAGGTTAAGTTATCCATTTGTGTAGTAATTTCACTGGTACTATATGACTGATAAATATTTCGGTAAGGAAACATATAAAAACTAGGATCATAATAAGTTAAAGTACGCAAATCACAACCATTTAAAATAACTGACTGTTCCAAATAGTCATTGATTAATTTATCATGATTTCCAACTAAAGCATATGTCTTTATTTCTGATGGATAAGGATGTGGATATTTTTCGATAAAAAGATTAATTTGACGATTCATTTCTTCGATATCATCACTAGACAAAGTAGTATTTTTTACTCCTTCAAATAAATCTCCTAAATGAATGATTGTAGAAATTCCTTTTTTTGCTGCATAATCATATATACAATGTATAAGAGAAAAATCTTCCATATCTGTATTTCCGATGTGCGTATCAGAAATAACTAGAATCTGGTCACAATGATCTAAATTTAAATCATAATAAAATTTTGTATAATTAGATTTCCTACGATAGGAATCAACCGCTAAATATTTGTCTCCATTTTGATAGGAATCACTTCTTAAAACGTTTCCTAATGTCACCTGTGAAAAAACAATGGCTTTTTGAATTGCATCTTTACTAGCATAAACATTTTTTTCTTGTAGCAATTTTTGAATATCTAAAATTGATCTAGAATCTGTTTCACTTAAGCAAGAACTAATCTTTCTACAAAAAGATAAAAAGTCGGAAGACGCATGCATCAGTTCAAATTCATCCTTTAATGATTGCATAATCCACCTTGTATGATATATATAGTCAGTTACAAGAGAGATATTGTATTTTATACTGACTAGTATATTATCACTACTCCTTTTGTTTTTCTCTCTGATTTTTATATAATATACTTAAGATAACTGTG
>DVKJ01000061.1 GCA_018716065.1 Candidatus Pelethosoma merdigallinarum | reverse complement strand
ACAAATTACAATTTATAGAAAGGATGATTTATATATGACTTTATTTGAAATAATTATAACAGTTTTAATTTCTTTAGGAATAATAATCTGGGGAATTTGTGTATATTTTCAAAAAGGTACTTGGTTGCTTGCTGGTTGGAATACATTGTCAAAAGAAAAAAAGAATACTTATAACAAAAAAAATATATGTCAACTATATGGGAAATGTGTTGCTGTTTGTGGAATAGGTTTTTTCTTGTTACTATATGGCAGTTTTTCTTATAACAATGTTATTTTATTGAGTGGTATAGGAATTGTTGCTTTAATGATTATTTTGACAATTATAGTTCCAATGATAAATCCAAAAAAGTATCGAAATAATAATTAAATCTTTAATATGCAAATTACAATTTAGTGATTTGTTTAATAAATAGTAATTTGTAAGGAGGTATTGTATGTTAATTACAGGAATTTTAATTACAATAGTTGCATTTTTTATGATTTTAGTTCCTCAATTTTTTATGGGACTTAAAAGTCCTAGAATACCAGATAAATTATTAAAAAATCCTAAAATGAAAATTGTTCTTAGAATATGGGGCAGCATTTTTGTAATAGTAGGAATTTTATTAATTGTTTTCTCAATTATTTAATAGCAAATTACAATTTATGGAGTTGATAATAAATGAATAAAGAAATATTATTATCTAATATAGATAAAGTCCATACTACTGAAATGGGTATTGATAGGATTAAGAGAAATCTTAAATTAAATACTAATGATATAGTTGAATATTGTAAAAATAAGATATTAAATAAAGACTGTAATATTTATAAAAAAGGAAAGAATTGGTATTGTGAAATCGATCATATAAAAATAACTATTAACTCATATAGTTACACAATTATAACAGCTCACATTTTTAACTAAATTACGATTTAATGATTTGTGAAATAAATGGTTATTTATCAGAATAGTATCATTCTTATTGGAATTTTCTTAACCAGGAAAATTTAAAGCTATTTACTAATGAGTTGGAGTAAAAATTATAGATAAATTGATTGATATAGAAAAGTGTTTTTTATAACATAATTATCTAAATGATAAATAGTAACTGAATAGAAAAAGTAGTATATGAATAATTGGGTGATTAAATAATGAAAATAAGTGATTTGAATCCAGAATATGACAAATTACAACAAGAATATGGTGCTAAAGAATTATCATCAATATATAATGGTGGGTGTACAAAGAATCCGGACATTTGCTTTGTGTTTATGAATCCGACTGGAAGAAATGTTGCTTCTGCCCCTAATTGGAAAGGTAGAAGATCTCCATGGATAGGGACTAAAAACATATGGAAATTATTTTATAGAATCGGATTATTAAATGAAAGAGTATACGAAGAAATTCAAAGAAAAAAACCACAAGCATGGGATGAAGAGTTTGCTGATTTAGTATATGATGATGTAGAACAGCATAAATATTTTATAACTAATCTTGGAAAGTGTACTCAAGTGGATGCAAGGGTATTACCAAATTTAGTTTACAGTCAATATCTTGATTTGTTGTGTAAGGAAATTGAAATAATTAATCCTAAGATAATTATAACTTTTGGAAATCAAGTTAGCTCTATTGTATTAAATAAAAATGTATCAGTATCACAATGTAGGAAACAAAGTTTTTCTAAGAAGATTGCAGGAAAAAATTATTGTATATATCCGGTTTATTATCCTATTGGAAATGGCACGATGAATATAGACAAAGCAATAGAAGATTTAAATTATATTATAAAAACGAATTTTAAAAGTTAAAAAGCTGTCGATTATTCTGGGAGATAATCCAAGAAATTGTGTAGACCGTCTTATAATTTATAAAGTAATTTAAGAGGGGAAAGTTATCATAATTTACTGTTGTAAAATTGTACTATCAGTATTCTAAAGGGGGTAAAAAGAAGCAAGTATGAATGAATTATATGAACTGTTCAAATAAAGCAAGGAGAGTTTTTATGAATTCTCTTTTTTGTTTTGAAAATAAATGATATAATTATGTCAACGAAAAATCATAATGGGTAAAGAGGAGAATAGGGTCATGAAGAAAAAGAAATCTAGAAAGAAAAAAGCAAATCAAACAATTGGTATTTTAAAAGTTGTTTTTAGCGTAATTTTGGGGATTGTCACTGGACCATTGGAGCTTCTATGTGCAGGACTTATTATAAAGGGAAAAGACCTTCAGTTACTTTGGCTTATCGGAGCAATTTTCGTTTTTTCTATTTTGTATCTTCTCGTATTATTCTTTTTAAATAATTTCCTTCATAGAAAAGATGATGATGGCGATAAATGTTGGCTTATCATGCGAATATTGGCTCCTATCAGTATTTTTGCTACTTGGTTTCTAATTGCAAAGTATAATGGTGATGGAAATATAACTAGTATTATTTTCGCAATGTTATTTATGTTGCCTAATGTTCTTTTCTTTGTTCCAGCAGGAAGTGATTCTGGTTCTTCCAATAAAAAAATAAGAGCTACTACTTGGAATTTTGGCAAGTATAGTGAGACTACATATCGAGATGAAAAAGGTAATAAAATTGCAGAATCTACTTCTTTTGATTGGGGTCCTGTTAGAGATACTAAAATCAAGGACAAAGATGGGAATGAAACTAACATAGAGCATTGGAAGTTTTAATACTTGAAAGTTATTTGGTTTATTCTTTCGGTATAATACTAGATAGAAATATCTAGTTTTTTTATTTCGTTTTTTGCGTTATAATGAAAATGAAGTATAATCGTCCGGGGTAAAGTATGAAACAGATTCCATATCGTGTAAATCAATTGCAAGACTTCGATACCGAGTGGTTACTACATCGAAAATGTAGTGAATGGTGGTATGCGACGTCTATTTTAAGGGATGAAGAAAATCATCTGTATTCTTGTCAATATACGTTTTTAAGAATGCGTTTGATGCCTTTTTTGAAACCTTTTATATTGATGGCTGCGATTACAGATTTTCAAACGAAGAAACATTATTATACACAACAATTTACTTTGTCTCATCGTCATATTCAAATTGATTCTATGAAAGTAGTTTTACCAAAAGCACTTGCCAAAAAGGAAACAGATGGGATGTTGATTGAATGTACTGGAGATGATTTTTCTTATCGTTTGCAGATGGATTATGGAAAAGGTCCTTTCTGGCATTGTAATCATGGTAAATTGTTTATGGGAATTCAATCGGAAAAAGAGACGACTTTTTATTATTCTTATCCAAATATGCCAACGACAGGAACCATTCTATTAGACGGAAAAGAGATTCCTGTTAAGGGTTCTACTTGGTTTGATAAACAGGGTGGAACATTTAATTTTTTAAATATTCATACTCATTGGGAATGGTTTTCGATGAGGTTTTATGATCAAGAAGAAATTATGTTATTTCATTTTCCACAACAAAATTATAGAGATGGAACGTATATTCGGAAAGATTGTACAAGTCAACGATTGAATCAGTATCATATGGAACCAACTGGTTTTGTTGAAAAGAACGGGTATCGTTTTTCTTGTGGTTGGCAATTAGAAATGTCTGGTATTAAGGACGAACACTATAAAATTGTGCCAATTATCGATGGTCAACTTAATTTGGCTTATTTTGAACAATTGTGTTATATTTACGATAAAGATAGTCGCGAAGTAGGTATGTGTTTTGTTGAATTGTTACCAGGAGTTTACAATCGAAAAATCGATGGTAAATTATTACTTAAAAAAATTTAAATAGAACATCTGGTAAAAGTCAATAGGTAAATTCTGGCAGTTTTAATATAATTTTCTGCCATATCAAAAAAATTATTTCACGACAAAAAGGTTTTAGCATAAACTAAAACAAGTGTTCGCCATTTAAATATT
>DVKJ01000060.1 GCA_018716065.1 Candidatus Pelethosoma merdigallinarum | reverse complement strand
TTATACTGTCTTTCATCTTTCGTTACAACAATACATCCTTTGATTTGTTCACCAGTTCTAGGATCCAAGATTTCCTCTGCGTCAATAAATCCTAAGCGCGCTAAATCTTTAGGATCTAAGAATACTTGATCTCCTATTTCTTTTGGTAATTCACTCGCATTCTTTCCTCCCCAGTTTTTTCCTGCTTGAATTAACTGATCGATTTGTCTTTCATACAATCCTTCTTTACTCGAATTAATACTTGAAAATACAAGCGGAACCGCAATTAACGCAATCACTCCTAGTATCACTATAACCGCTAGTAACTCAACTAACGTAAAACCTCTTTTTTTCATATCATCACCTATTTTATATATTTATCATATCACAAAAATAGTCGAATGTGTAAAAAAAATTCAACCTAGTGTAGAACAATAGGTTGAGTAAACACGAAATTCAGTTATTAAAATATATGAATCAAATCATCTACCTACTCATAAAATGATTTACATATAGTCCATATTAAATCTATATTGTTCTCATAGTTTCATCTTAATTTCCTTATGTTTTTATTCTTTCTTTTGTGAGATTTTAGTTAGATCTTTTAAGAATTGTTTACTCTTTAAATACAGTCCAGTATAATCGTCATAATATTCATCTAAGAACTTATCAATTCCATTCTTAACACTTGTACTAATATCAAGTTTAGAAATCTTTGAAATATCTACATAATAAAACATACGAATGAGTTTAACTACACGTTCATCAACAACAGTTTCATCTTTTCTACAATGGTTACAAAGATAACCACCACGACGAGCCGAAATGGTTGAAATGGAATTGGTTCTTCCGCAGACCGCACAACGATCAATAACTGGCATAACTCCTAAATAGTCTAAATATTTAAGTTCTAAAATATTGGTAATCACTGCTGGGTCAAAACCTTCATCAATCTTTTTTAATCCGGCAATTAACAATTCGTAAATTTCACCATTTCCATTTTGTTTCATTACTTGTTCTGCTAGATCGACTAAAAAAGACGCATAACTAATACAAATAATATCAGTTTTAATTTTTTTGAAAATGTTAATGACATCCGCTTCGGTTAAAATCGATAGTTTCCCTTCTTTGTAAATAATTTGAAATTTTCCATAAGTTAATTTCCCAGTTGTACTTCTGAGTGGACTTTTTAATCGTTTCGCCCCCTTAGCAATACAAGTAATAAGACCATGTGTAGGTGTCATAATCCCTACAATTTTACTCGTGTCTTTATAATCTCTTTCACTAACAATAATCCCTTCTACTTCAATCATAGAATCATCTCCTAAAGTTCTTTTCTATTATACCAAAACCAATTAGTTTGTTCAAATGACAGATTTCTTAAATTTGAGCATAAAATTTTACAAATATCAGAAAAGGTAGATAGAAAAAACAGGAATTTGCATTCCTATTTAATCATCCTCACTACTTTCTATATTTTTTAAGAAATCATCAATGGTTAAGATCCGTTCATCGACTTCTTTTAAAGATACATCTTCTTTCGAAATGGATACTACTTTTTCTTCTTCTGTATCTTTTGTTACAATGGTAGGAACTTCATAAATATCATTAATTTTCTTTTTACTAATGACACTACCGGTAGAATAACGATCCATAATTGGGAAATCGGTATTTTTACGAGTCACAAAATCCGTACCAATTCGCATACCTAATAAAGTTTTATTAGAAAGAATATAAGTAGCTAAAATATAATAAGGATTCGTTTTAACATCACGAACAACTTGAACACCACGACGCGCTCTGGTTGTTTTATCAAATTCACTGAGTTTAACTCGTTTTGCGGTATTCTTGGAAGTAATGACTGTTAAATAATCGGCATCGCCATTAAATAGATGAGCACTAACAACTTCATCTTCTTTTAAGGAGATGGCTTTTACACCTGAACTTTTCGTACTTGTAACAGGAATTTCTGAAACATCGTACCACAATCCTAATCCTCTTCGTGTGGTAATAAAGACTTCGGTATAGTTAGAGTCTGTAATACTAAGTAGAGTATCTCCTTCTTTTAACTTCATGGCGACTAATGGTTTAGAATAACGTTGAACTTTAAAGTCACCAATTAAAGTACGTTTTACCATACCATTTTTCGTAAACATCGTAATATAACGTTCTTTTTCAAAATCAAAGACAGGAACACTACCAATAATATTTTCACTAACACCTAGTTTAATGACATTACTAACATGTTTTCCTAGATCTTTCCACTTGATATCTGGTAATTCATAAACTGGAATATATAAATAATTACCTTGATCTGTAAAGAGTAATAACGTGTCCATGGTATTCATTTGGTACTTAGCTGTAACATAGTCACCCTCTTTTACCATCGGTTCTTCATCACTTACGGCACTATAACTACGCATACTAGTACGTTTTACATATCCATCATGGGTAACAACAACCATAACATCTTCTTTTGGAATCATACTCGTTGTATCAATCTTAATTTCTGCGATTTCATCTTTAATTTCTGTTTTACGAGGTGTCGCATATTCTTTCTTTACACTACGAAGTTCATTCTTCATGACTTGTTTTAATTCATTTTCATCTCCTAAGATTTTGCGTAATTGCGCAATTAATTCTTCTAGAGACTTTTGTTCATTCATGAGTTCTGTAACATCCGTATTGGTTAACTTATAAAGTTGTAATACCACAATTGCTTCCGCTTGTTCCATCGTAAAGTCATATTTCTGAACTAAGTTTTCTTTCGCATCCGCTTTGTTTTTACTCGCACGAATGGTTTTAATCACTTCATCTAAAATAGAAAGAGCTTTAATTAAACCTTCAATGATGTGCATACGTTTTAACGCATGTTCCAAATCAAACTCTGTTCTTTTGGTAATCACATTTTTTTCGTGTTCAATATAGGCATCTAATATTGGAAGAATGCCTACTGTCATTGGACGTTTATTGATAATCGCAACCATATTGTAATTATAAGATACTTGTAAATCTGTATTTTTATATAGATAATTTAAAATCAAATCTACATTCGCATCTTTCTTTAAATCAATGACAATGGATACCGGATTTTCTCGATCCGATTCATCACGAACTTCGGTAATACCATCAATTTTTTTATCTAAACGAATTTCATCAATCTTTTTTACTAAATTTTGCTTTATCACTTCAAAAGGAATTTCATGAACAACAATTTGTGATTTACCACGTTTCGTTACCACTTCGACTTTGGAACGCAATACCACTTTTCCACGTCCCTTGGTAAACGCATCAATAATTCCTTGTTTTCCTTGGGCAATTCCACCAGTTGGAAAATCGGGACCTTTAATAATATCTAGTAATGTGTCCAAACGACAATTTGGACTATCAATACGTTTAATCGTCGCATCAATCACTTCTCCTAAATTATGAGGTGGAATATTGGTCGCATAACCTGCACTAATACCCGTTGAACCATTGACTAAAAGATTAGGAAATTTAACAGGTAATACCGTAGGCTCTAATTCTGTATCATCAAAGTTCCAAGTCCATTCAATCGTATTCTTATTAATATCCGTAAAAAACTCATTACTAATTTTAGCTAAACGAGCTTCTGTATAACGCATCGCAGCGGCACTATCCCCATCCATCGATCCATTATTACCATGCATATCGATATAAGGCATTCCTTGTTTCCACCATTGACTCATACGAACCATCGCTTCATAAATAGAAGTATCTCCATGAGGGTGATAGTTACCAATTACATTACCAACCGTCTTCGCACTTTTACGATAAGGTTTATTATAGGTATTTCCATCTTTATACATCGCATATAAAATACGACGTTGAACCGGCTTTAATCCATCACGAACATCAGGAAGAGCACGATCTTGTATAATTGCTTTCGAATATCGTCCAAAACGATCGCCCATGATTTCTTCTAAGGAATATTCATAAATTCTTTTTAGTACATCATTCATAGTCTCACCATTTACTATTTTATCATAAGTACCCTTATTTTTCAAAGAAAAAATCATTTTTAATCAAAAAACTCGAATACCCCTCCCCATGAACTATGCGTTTTTCCGAAATTTAGTTTAACCTTTATTTTAAAAGGATAAATAGAGTGTTCACTTTTATAAAAAAATGCGATTTGTTAACAAATCATTTGATTAGTTTCTTGACTTCTAATCGATCTAATCCAAAATATTGTTTAAACAATTGTTGTTGTTTTAAAGACATCTGAGAATAGATTTCTGCTAGTAAATCAAAGTCATTCTCATCAAACGCATCCATACAATTTTTTACATCTTGAAAAGAATATTTATGAATCTCTCCGGATAAAGATTCCTTGGTCTCGTTTGGAATATATTGTCTTGTAGTGATTTTTTCATATCTACGTAAATAAAGAATCATTTGATTATAAATCACTCTTTTTTCATAACTGTGAAAGGAATAATTTTCGTGATTTTGATAAGTATAAAGAGCTTGAGTTAAACCAATCAGTCCGGTAAGAACTAATAAATCTTTTAACATTTTAGGTACTTCATGCATATCTTTAATAATATTGATAATAGTTATGGCGTTATAGTCATAAAATGTTTCTAATGATGTTTGTTGTGGTTTAAATTGAGTCGCAAAGCGATCATTTTCTTTTTCTGTCCATTTTGTTTCTTTACTAATTTTTTCTATTTCTTTTAATAAGTCCATAAATAATCTCCTCTCTTTATTTAGAAAAAAAGAAGTAAAATACTTCTCTTAACTCTTTTGATAGTGATCTTCTAATGAGAATTCGACATTCTCATTGATCCACTCTTTCCTAGGTTCTACTTTGTCTCCCATTAGGACACTAACTCTTTTTTCAGCTAGGGCTCCATCAATAATATTTACTTTTACGAGACTACGACGATCTGGATCCATCGTTGTTTCCCATAATTGATCAGCGTTCATCTCACCTAAACCTTTATATCGTTGAATTTCACATTTTTTACCTTTAAATTTTTCTTCGGTTAATTCTTTTCGATCTTCTTCTGTCCATGCATATTCACTTTGTTTTCCACAGGTTATTTTATAAAGTGGTGGCATGGCAATATAAAGGTGTCCTTCTTCAATAAGAGGTTTCATATAGCGATAGAAGAATGTTAATAAAAGAATTTGAATATGGGCACCATCATCATCGGCATCGGTCATAATAATGACTTTATCGTAATGAGAATCTTTTACGTCGAAGTCGCTTCCTACTCCTGCCCCAATGGTATGAATGATGGTACTAATTTCTTCGTTCTTTAACATTTCTTCTAGTTTTGTTTTTTCAGCATTAATAACTTTTCCGCGTAATGGTAGAATGGCTTGGAATTTACGATCACGTCCACCTTTCGCACTTCCACCTGCAGAATCTCCTTCGACTAAGAAAAGTTCATTGATTGACGCATCTTTTCCTTGTGCCGGTGTTAATTTACCACTTAAGATTCGCTCTTTCTTATTTTTATCTTTTCCAGCACGTGCGGCTTCACGAGCTTTACGAGCTGCCTCACGAGCTACTTTACTTTTTAACATTTTTTCTAAGATTTTATCGGCAGCTTCTTTGTTTTCTTCTAAGAAATATTGTAGTTTTTCAGAAACAATATTATCCACAATATTACGAGCTTCACTAGTTCCTAGTTTTCCTTTGGTTTGTCCTTCAAATTGTAATAATTCTTCAGGGATTTGTAAACTAATAATAGCGGTTAATCCTTCTCTGGTATCATTTCCTTCAAAGTTTTTATCTTTGGTTTTCAAATAACCATTACTTCTCGCATAATCATTGAAAACTCTAGTTAAAGCAGTTTTAAATCCAATCTCATGAGTTCCTCCATCGTTAGTTTTAACGTTATTTACGAAAGAAATAAGATTTTCAGAATACGTTTCGGTATATTGCATCGCAATCTCTACACGAATTCCATCTTTAATTCCTTCAAAACTAACGATTGGGTGTAACGTTTTACGTCCTTGGTTAATATCTTCTACAAAAGCTTCTAATCCTTTTTCATAATGATAGACTTCTTTTTTATCATCTTCTTCGTCAAAGACTTCAACGGTAAGTCCTTTTAAAAGAAATGCACATTCTTGCATTCTTTCACAAATCGTTGTGAAAGAAAAGTTTGTTGTGGAGAAGATTTCATCATCTGGCAAGAAACGAACCATCGTTCCTGTTTTATTCGTTTTACCAATCTTTTTTAATGGTTTATCTAATTTTCCACCATCTTTAAAACGAATAAAGTATTCATTACCATCACGTTTTATGGTTACTTCCATCCATTTACTGAGGGCATTAACCACAGACGCACCAACTCCGTGAAGACCACCAGATACTTTGTATCCACCCTCTTCAAATTTACCACCTGCATGTAATACCGTATAAATAACTTCTGGAGTAGACATTCCACTTTCGTGCATTCCAACAGGAACACCACGTCCTTCATCGGTTACAGATACACTGTGATCTTTATGAATGACAATTTTTATATGATTTCCATAACCATTGATCACTTCATCAATTCCATTATCGACAATTTCCCATACAAGATGGTGAAGACCTCTTTTGTCTGTAGATCCAATATACATTCCTGGACGTTTACGAACGGCTTCTAGTCCTTCTAATATTTTAATAGAGCTTTCATCATACTTTACCATCTTTAATCACCTTTTCTATTATAACAAAAAAAGCCTTATTTTTCAAAGCTTTCTTCTATTTATTTTTGTTTTTTGTAGGAACTTGAATGACATTAACCGTACGATGTTCAAAGTTTAAAGCTTCTAATACTTTTTTCATATCATCGATATTTAAAGCTTTAATTTCTTCTGTTCGATGATCATTCAGTTCACCATCATCAATCATATCTCTCATAATTTTATTATTCATGCGATAGATATTATCACTCATATAAATTTGTGAACTCAGAAGAACTTTTTTCATTCGTTCCACTTCTTCTTCGGTAATCGAAATTTGTTTAACACCTTTATCGATCGCTTTGATGACTTCATTTACAAAGTGCGTTTCACTACTAATCATCATTAAGGCATGTTTATCTGTATAGACCACATGGATGCCAAAACTATCATCGATAATTCCTTTTTTCTTTAATTCTTCTACATAAAGTGAAGTATCATCAAATTGAAAACTAATTAATTCACCGATATAAGTTTTAAGATCGTGAAGAGATAAGTTAGGAAACGAATCTAGACGCATTTTATACGCAACAGTTACTTTTGGAATGCTTACTTCCATGGTTCGTTCTTCTTGTTTTTTGGAAACCTCATCCGGTTCATCCACTAAGCGAATCTTCACTGGTTGTTCTTTTTTTAAATGACGCTTTTCTTGATACTCTCGTACAATCGAAATCATTTCTTCTGGTTTTACATTTCCTGTAATAACCATAAACATATGGGTTGGATGATAGAACGTACGATAACAAGTATATAAATCTTCTTTGGTAATTTTACGAATACTTTCAACAGTTCCACCAACCGAATATTTCATTGGATGACGAACAAAGGCATTCTTTAAAGTCATTTCATACAACACATTATAAGGGTCATCTTCATACATCAAAAGTTCTTGTTCAATAATTCCCTTTTCTTTTTCTACATTTTCATCTGTAAAATAAGGACTTTCTACGTAGTACATCAAATACTCAAGATTCTCTTTGATATCCTCTGTCGTTTGAAACAAATAGGTTGTTTTATAATTAGAAGTATTCGCATTCGCACTTGCACCATGAGAAGAAAAGAATTCAAAAGGATCGGTTCCATCTTCTTGTTCAAACACTTTATGTTCTAGAAAATGAGCAACACCAAGAGGAACTTTAACAAATTCTTTTTCTCCCTTAGGTACAAATTCATCATAGACAGAACCTAATTTGGTACTATAAGTGACATAGACTTTATTTACATTTTCATTAGGAACGACAAAAATTTGTAAGCCATTATCTAAGGTTTCGGTATAAACAGAAGTATCTAGACCTTTTAATTCAATTTTATTCATTTAGATCGCCCTCCAATAAGAAAATGGTATCAAGATATACGTTTTTTGCAAATTTTACAACATCTTCTTTGGTTACTTCTTTGATTTTTTGAATTCTCGTTTCTACATCATCTACGTGTAAATAAACATAACTGATATACGTATTAATAATAGCGGATGGACTATCAAATAATTCTTTACATCCACTAATATAAATCGTTTTTGCTTTTTCTACTTCTTCTTCTTTAAAGTTTCCTTGTATCATCGCTTTCAATTGACGTTTTACCAACGATACTGTTTTTTTATAATCTTCTTTATTAATTCCTGCGGTAATAAGTAATAACGAATTGACATTTAAATATCTAGAGTTTACTGTATAACAAAGAGAATGTTTTTCACGAACAATACGGAATAGTTTAGAATCACTACTTCCTCCTAAAATCATGTTATAAATATAGCCTACGTAAAAACGTTCAAAATCATTTTTAGGAGTCATTTTACATCCTATACTTAATGTACTTTGTTTTAACTTTTTACTTTCTTTAAAACTACGTGAACGCTTACGAATTTTTTTGTGTGTAATATAATGAGAAGATGTTTTTCGTTTCAAGGTATTGACCGTAAATAATTCTTGAAACAATATTTTGACCTCTTCTGGATTCACATCACCACAAACAAAAATATCAATCACATCACTATGAATCATACTTTTATAATATTCATAAAGATTTTGTGGTGTTATTTTTTCTAAATCTTCTAAATATCCATGAATGTGATACGAAAGGGGTAATGTAGGATCTAAATGTTCCAACATCTTTTCAGTCGCATAATGTGTAGGTGCGTCATTCGCACTTTTAATTTGATTGGTTAAGGTTGTTTTTACCAATTCAAAAGGTTCTTTTTTAAATACCCCATTCTCTACATCAGGATGGAGTAACATTTCTAAAAAGAATTGAATGGATTTTTTCATCATCCCTGGTTCCGTATATTTTTCGTGTAACATCATCGCATCAAAGATCGTTAATACATAATTACCTGATAAAGAAGAACGAATTCCACAAGATACATTATATAAATTTTCGGTCTCAATGGCGAGTTCACGACGTCCTGGATACTGATGCGTAGATTCTAATAATATTTGATTCAAAAAATTACGAATGGTAATTTCTTCTTTACGCGCAGGTCGTTTAAAATTAATTTTTAAACCAACGGTTTTAAAACGCTTCGTAGGAATCACATGTAAGTGAAAGGAACCCATATCATATTGTTTATAATTCACTAGAATCACCTCTATCCTTAGTATATACCATAATTAAAATTTTATAAGATGGAGTTTAATGCGATTAAAATCATCGTATCAAAACTTTTTTCGCGTTCTTCACTTGTCGTTTCTTCTTTGGTAATCATGTTATCAGAAACGGTTAATAAACAAGCGGCTTCTTTTCCAGTTACGAATGCGTTGTGGAACAAAGCAAAAGATTCCATTTCTACCGCAAGGCAATGATTTTTGTGATACATTTCATCTGGATCAACTTGGTTTCCATAAAATACATCACTCGAATAAATTCTTCCTTCATGTAAAGGAACATTCATTTTTTTCGCACAAAGAGATATCTGTTCATTTAAAGATGGACTCGATGAAAGGCTTTTGTTTTGATCTCCATTTTGATAAAGTCCATAATTAGAATTCGAATAACATTCCGTAGCTAAAAGGACATCGTATAAGTGTAAATCTTTCGTATACGCTCCACAAGAACCAATACGAATAATACGATCTACATCGTAGAAGTGAAACAACTCATAAGAATAAATTCCCATACTAGGACATCCCATTCCTGATGCCATAACCGTTACTTCTTTTCCTTGATAGGTTCCTGTATAACCTAACATTCCTCGTACATCATTGACAAGTTTTACATTTTCTAAATACTTTTCAGCGATATATTGGGCACGTTTAGGATCCCCTGGCATTAATACTGTTTTTGCAATTTCACCTTTTTTTGCATTCATATGTGGTGTCATAATATTCCTCCTTAACAAAAAATAGTATAACTACTATCTTTTATAATATTTTCTAATTAATTTTTTTAATTCTTCAAAATTTTCATTTTTAATGATATCACGATAAAAAACTAAATTTACTCTTTTGTTCTTCGGTTTTACAACAATCATACGTTCATCCATGGATACATCACGAACCTCTGTCCAAAGAACAGAAAAGGTATTTTGATGAATGGTATCTTCAATATGTTTTTCATCGATTTTTACTTGATGACGTCCAAAGGTTGTTTTTTTTCGTTCCAAAGTACGAATTTGTATACGTGTAAAAATCGCATTGGTAATGACAATCAATAAGGTTACTAATAAAACCATTCCAATTAAACAAATCGTCATTAACAATTTGTTATTCATAAATATTTTAAAATTGACGACAACAGAGAGAAAAACAAAGAATAAAATACACATAATATTCGTCGTACGATGTCTCTCTTTCAAATATTTTAATAAATGTTCTTTACGAACGGTATATGTAAAACTCATATCCTCACCCTACCTATCATCATTATAATATAATTCAAAAAATAAAGCAATCGTACAAATCATAATTCTTCTCTATTAAAAGAAGAAAAAATAGATTTTCATCTATTTTTTACGACTTTTTCTTTGTTTTTTAGGTTCTTCTACTTCGGTGAAGATATGGAATAAAGTAAGAGCCACTCCACCAATTAGAAAATAAATTAATTGTGAATCAATAAAAGTAAAACGAGTCATCAAATCACCATTCACATACAACATTCCTTGATCAAAGAAGAAACGAATATACACAAGTGTGATATAGACATAATATCCAATATGAATTCCATGGTGAAGATCTTGATTTAATACGGATTGTTTTCTTGTGATTAAATCATAAAGTGTTAGTAATACATCTAAAATGACGATTAAAACTAAAGGAATGTAGATGGCTAAGTGAAAATAAGAAATTCCACTCATTGATAGTAATAGACAAGCAGTCGCCACAAAGGCAAAGAATAAATGAATCGGAAGTAAGAACTTACGCATTAGAACCACCTCCTACTTCTAATACCCATTTACTTAAATAATCGACATATTCCATATACATGCTTAAATACGTTTGTGCTTCTGTAAAATCTAAATCTATTTCTTGGTGATAACTATTTTGTAACGAAGCAAAATCATTTTCCGCACTGGCACTACTATTTACTAGTAAGGCATTTAGTGTTTCTTCATAAGAATCATTAGTGTGTTGATCCTTTATTTTTGTCAAACTAGTAATAGGTAATAAAGGTAATGAGTAAATCTGTTTTTGTAACAAATATAAATCATTAATATTTAATTTTGTTTTTCCTTCTAATTTCCATAAACTCATTTCATCTAACATTTCCGTAACCATCATAAAATCATTTTGAATGGTTTCTAACTCATCTGCAGTAAAAGTTCCTTCTGTTAATTGATCAATCGAATTAATGGTAACTTCTACTACCTTTTTGGTATCTTTAATATTGGTCATCGCTTCATTATCAAAGTCATAAGTGATCGTTTGGTGCAACGAAATCGCATGGCTAACATTGAAACAAATTCCATACCCTACAATTCCTAAAACGATGATCATACAAATATTTTTCAATTTATTAATCATTTAATCCTCTTCCTTACTTTCTAATTTTACTAATACTTCACGTGGTTTTGATCCTCGAGAAGGACCAATAATTCCACGTTCTTCTAACAAATCAATACAACGTGCGGCTCGGTTATATCCTAAACGGAAACGACGTTGTAATAAAGACGCACTCGCTTTACCTTGAGAAACTACAAATTCTACAATTTCATTATAAAGAGGTTCTTCATAATCATCTTTACCATCTACCATAGTTGTAGCTCCACGATCTTCTTCCTCGACTAAGAAAGACTCATCGTAATGTGCTTTTTGTTGTTCAATGGTATAGTCAACAACACGTTTAATTTCTTCTTCATCGATATAAGTTCCTTGAACACGAACCGGTGTTCCTTCCCCTTGCATCGAAAATAACATATCTCCTTTTCCAAGTAATTTTTCCGCACCCGTTTGATCCAAAATGGTACGAGAATCAATACCAGAAGATACGGCAAAAGAAATACGCGATGGAATATTGGCTTTAACTACTCCAGTGATGACATCCGTCGATGGTCTTTGCGTCGCAACAATTAAATGAATTCCTGCCGCACGTGCCATTTGTGTAATACGCATAATCGAATCTTCGACTTCTTTGGCCGCTACTAACATCAAGTCCGCTAACTCATCGATAATGACAACAATAAAAGGTAATTTACGCATTTGATCATCTTCCGAACGATTTTTATTTTGTTTTTCGACATAAGCATTATATCCAGCAATATTTTTAGTTCCACTACTACTAAATAGTTCATATCGATTTTCCATTTCCACAACAATTTTCTTTAGTGCGATGTTTGCTTTCTTAGGATCTGTAACAACCGGTGTTAAGAGATGTGGAACTCCATTATACATACTAAGCTCTACTTTCTTCGGATCCACTAAAACCAATTTTACTTCATCTGGTTTTGTACGCATTAAAATAGAAACAATAATACTATTGATACATACAGATTTACCACTACCGGTAGATCCAGCAACTAATAAGTGTGGTGTTTTATTAATCTCACAATACATCGGATCTCCCATGATGTCACGTCCAAGAGTAGCCAGTAACTTCGAATCCTTTTTATTTTTAGGAATCGCCTCTAAGATTTCACGAACGGAAACCATACTAGTGACTTTATTTGGAATTTCAATTCCAATGGTTTTCTTACCAGGGATAGGCGCTTCAATACGAACATCTTTGGCCGCGAGTGCAAGGGCAATCTCACGATGAATTCCTAAGATTTTACTAACCTTTGTTCCGGCTTTAATTTCTAACTCGTATTGGGTAACCGTCGGTCCAATATGAGCAGCCACGACTTTTCCACTAATTCCAAAATCACTTAACACTTGCACAAGTGCTTTTACATTATCTTTAATCACTTCTTCATTCGCTTTATTATTTCGTTTTGGAGCTTCATTTAATAAAGTAATCGGTGGAAATTTATAACCTTTATTTTCGATAATTTCTCCTGTTGTTTCATTTACTTTTAATGTTTCAGCAGAAGTTTTAGGTTCTTCTTTCGTATGAATCAATTCATCCACACTACTGATCACCACTTTACCATCCGTTTCTTGTTCATAGTCATCTTCTGCTTTCTTAATGGCTTCTTTATCTTTTTTACGTAATTCTTTTCCACTCTTAATGGTTTCTTTCGCTTTACTTGCCATGTACTGGATAGAATCTGCAATGGAAATACCTGTAAACATTACAAATCCCCCAATGAGCAATGCCCAAGAAACAATTTGTGTTCCTTCAATATCAAATAATTCTACAAATAAACAAGAGAAAATAGAACCAATTAACCCTCCCCCTTGAATATTAGAAATACTAACAGTAGAAGCTAAAAAGTTATCAACGGTTTCTTTAATAATTTCAAATCCTTTTAGATCGGTCTCATTTAAATATCCAATATGAGAAAATACTAAAATACCAATACAAAAGATATAAATACCAAATAATTTAGAGGTAAAATAATCAGGACGAGCACGTTTAATCATCATATAAACACCAATGATGAAAACGGCAACGAGTAAAACATTATACCAAGCACCTACTAGAAATGACGCAAAAGAACTTACCAGTTTACCAACAACACCAAAACGTCCAAATCCAATGATGGTAATAAGGATTAGAATCAGTCCTTGTAATTCCACTTCATAGCCTTGACTTTTCTTTTTTGTATCCTTTTTTTTCTTCTTTTTTGCCATGTTGTACCTCCTAGTTTCATCTTTATCATTATATCACGTATAACCTTAGAAACGCAATAAAAATAGTCCTAAGACAAATTCTCTTTGAGAAATTTTACAAAAAAAAATTAGAATACTAAGTATTCCAATCTTTAAATAATTTCTTCATAAATATGAGGATTTTTTAATACTTCAATCATCCGATCAATTTCCTCTTTCGTATTATAGAAATAAAAACTAATGCGACAAGTATTTTTAATTCCAATTTCTTGATTTAAGATCTTCGCACAATGACTACCAGAACGAATCGAAATGTGAGAACGATTCAAATAAATGGCTAAGTCTTGAGCAAAAATTCCTTCATAATTAAAAGAAATAATACCACTTTGACTATGTTCATTATAAATGGTAATTTGGGGAATTTCTTTCATACGTTTGACCGCATATTCTTTTAATTCTAATTCATATTGATGAATACGATCCATTCCCAGTTGTTCTAAATACTGAACCGCTTCTCCAAGTCCAATAATACCCGCAATATTCTGAGTACCTGCTTCATATAAATCTGGAGAAGCGTGATACAGACGTTCTCCATTCGGTGCGAAACTTGCATTCATTCCTCCACCATACGTAAGGGGTTTTAAATCAGGGAGTAAATCTTCTTTGACATATAAGACACCAATTCCTGTAGGCCCACACATTTTATGACCAGAAAAAGTTAGAAAATCAAGATCTAATTTTTGAACATCAATCGGTAAATGAGGAACCGATTGGGCACCATCGATCACACATAAAATATGGTTTTGATGAGCCATCTTAATAATCTCTTCAATCGGTCTTACATCGCCAATCACATTCGTAATATGAGCAAGACTAATTACTTTCGTACGAGGTGTAATTGCTTGTTTTAGGTTTTCAATTGTCACTTCATAGTTCGAATCCAACTCAATATAACGTACTTTAATTCCCTTTTTATCTTCGAGTTCAAACCAAGGTAATAAATTCGATGCATGTTCACTGACCGTTACTAATACTTCATCATTTTCTTGTAATTGATTTTCAAAATAACCAAATACAATACGATTTAAAGAATCTGTTGTGCCACTCGTAAAAATAATTTCTTTGGTAGATTTTGCATGAATAAAATCTTTTATGATTTTTCGACTATTCGCATATTTTTCATCTACTTTGATACTATTGTCATAATCACCACGATGGGCATTCGCGGTATACTTTGTATAATAATCTACAATCGCATCCACCACTCTCTGTGGTTTTAGCGAAGTCGCACCATTATCAAAATAAATCAGATCATTTTTTAAGATCGGAAAATCTTCACGATGCATACCATCACCTCCAATTCTCTATTTTATTATATTCTTTTTCTTCTTTTTTCTGAAATGTATTCGTCCCTACTATCTTTATTATATGGCAATAAATAAAAATATGTTTAAAAAATTTTTTTCGTCACATTATAATAACGAATATTCGCAGTATTCACGAAAGAATGAGACTCATTCTTTTTTCTTCGTTTTCACGTATACTATAATAAAATTATAGATAATTGTCAATAAGTTTTGCGAACAATATCTGATGTGTGTTATAATAGCCATTAAAAGGAATAAGGTGATAAAATGGAATATAATATATATTGTGATGAAAGTTGTCATTTATCAAGCAACAAAAGTGATTATATGTTAATTGGAGCTCTTTATTGTCCAAAAATTAAAGTTCAAAAAATTAATGAATATATCAATCATTTAAAAGAAAATTACAATCTTTCAAGAAAGATTGAATTAAAATGGAATAAGGTAGATAAAAAGACTGAAAAACTATATTTAGATATCATTAACTATTTTTTTAATAATGATGATTTAAAATTTAGAGTTATTGTAATCGATAAAAAGAAATTAAATCATGAGAAATATAATCAAACAGAAAATGATTTCTATCATAAGGCATACTATAACATGTTAAAATATATCATTAATCCAGGAAATTCTTATAATATTTATCCAGATATCAAAGATACAAACTCCTATTATTATCATCAAATAATGTTAAAATATTTAAGAATAAAGATTTCTGACACTAATAAAAAAACAATAAAAAAAATACAACCAATCAGATCATACGAATCATCCATTCTTCAAATTAATGATATATTAATTGGAGCCTTATCTTATTATTATCGCCATTTAGAAGGTAATCCTGTTAAATTGAATATAATAAATGAAATTCAAAAATTATACAAAAATGATTTTGATACAACTTCTTACTGTAGTAATACAAAATTTAATATATTTATTTGGAAGTCAAGAGATGACATTGACTAAAAACAAATGTGGTTTAAATATTCCATTACCAAATACCATGACAGATGATGAATTATATTCTTATTTTGTAAAAAATATATATCATGGTAATTTAAAAATAAATGGAATGAATGTAAAAGTATTTACTACACCTTTTGAAGACAATCGAATGCAAGGATTTTTTCATTTAACAACCAAAACAAAAAAGAATTTTGGAATTAAAATTAGGATGAGAGAACAACGCGCATATTTTATTAATTATATTGTTCCAATGATTAATAATTATTCCAAATGTAAAACTTGTGACGATAATAATTGTTCAAAAATTAAAATCTGGACTGCCCCTTATAAAAACACAAAAAGAACAAAAATATTGTATAGTAATCACTGCCATAGTTATATTATAATTTTAGAGCAAAAGAAAAATGATATGTTCATCATTAGTTCTTATTTAATTGATGAACCAGGTTATTTAAATAAAGTTTTAAAAGAATATTACAAATACCAAAAAAACTCTTAACGAGTTTTTTTAATCTAAAACGGATAACGCAACTTATAAAAAGTTGCGTTTCCAGGACTCATATAACCCTTGGTCATTGAGTAAGATATACTTTAACATAAATAAAACATAATGTCAATAGTATAGAGAACATCCGTCTATTCTCAATATTAGTATATCATAAAAATTCATAAATATAACTTTTTTTACAAAAATTTAGATAAAAGGTGTGCTATAATAAAAATGGAGATGATAAAAATGGAATGTATCTTTTGTAAAATTATAAATGAAGAAATTCCTTCTTATACGATTTATGAGGATGATAAAGTAAAAGCGTTCTTAGATATTGAACCAGATGTGAATGGACATACTTTAATTATTCCAAAAAAACATTATACCGATATTAGTGACTTAGATAATGAAACGCTCACTCATATTTTTGATGTAGCTCGTTATTTAAAATCATTAATGGAAACGAAATTACAAATCGATGGTTTAACGTTAGTTCAAAATAATGGAGATGTTCAAGAAGTGAAACACTTTCACTTACATTTAAAACCTCATTATCAAGAAGAACAAGTATTATTACCTGTTGAAGATGTCTATGAAAAACTAAAAGAGTCCTAGGACTCTTTTAATTTTGTGTAACACTTTGGATTTCATCCCAAGAAAAACCTTTCTGATATAACTTCTCTTTCACTTTTTGTTGTAAAAGAGTTCCTTGGTACTTTTTAGATAATCGTTTTACTTGTTTTTCATACTCTTTTTGAATCACCGAAGAATCAGATTTTTCCATCATAGAAAAAACTTCTTCGATCATCCCAGTATCATAACCTAAATCACGAAAATAATAGAGTAATTTTTGGTGCATCATATAAGAGGAATACTTTTTATTCGCCTTTATTTTCTTTTGCATCAACCCAAAGAGTTTATCTTTCACCATGGATAAATCAATATGTTCCATTTCTTTTTCAATACACTCGGAAGAAACACCTAACTTTTCTAATTCCCCACGAATTTTATAAGGTCCCATCGTAGATAAGTATAGCTTATCGGAAATAAAAGCTTGGGCAAAACGTTCATCGTTAATAAGACCCACTTCTTTTAATTGGTCCATACATTGTTGTTCTTCTTTTGGCGATAAAGAATATTTAGATAAATACTTTTGTATTTCTTTTTCACTACGTAATCGTATCGAAATATATTTCACGGCTTTGGTATAAACATCATAAAAACTAGTCTCACTAAAGATCTGATCCAATAATTCACTGTCGATTTCTTTTTTATACAATAAATTGTATTTTAGAATCACTTCATCATAAGTAGTTACTTTGTGATGATTCCCAATGATTAGTTGATATTTTCCATTACCTAATTTTTTTATTTTATGTATAACCATTTTATCACCTTCTTATCACAAGAATTTTTAAGACACAAATAAAAGGATTTCTCCTTTTATTTTCCCTTTTATTTTACAACGGATGGAACTACCGTTTCTTGGGTCAACACTTGTGCGAGCTGTTCATAAGCCTTATTGAGTGGCAACATATAATTCTCTCGCAAATGACTTTTGACATTTTCATTACATTTTCTTGAGTTTTCCTCGACAAATTCATAAATCATTTGCTCTACTTCTTGAAGGCAAGAATCTATGTTATCATGATTTTCTCTTTTAAAAATATTGATAATATCATCTGCAAGATGAGCATTATAATCTAATTTTTCAAGTGCGTTGTCATTATAATCAATCGTTTGATACATTCTCTTCAACAAATCTACTAAAAGATTCATTCGTTCTTGAACTGATGTTTGTTCCTTAATGTGTTGCTTCATGGAATGTAAATTTTGTGCGGTTATCTTACGACTATGATTGACCACATAATTATTATAATCCGTTTGATTTGAAATAATCGTTTGGCGTACTTCTTCTTTTGGAAAAATAACATTCATATGGTGTAACTGTAAATAATACTCAATCCGATCAACTAATAGATTCTCACTAGTTTTCCCCTCTTCGCGTAAAGCGAGTTCCATTTCATTTGGGAATATACTTAATTGATTGGTATATTCACCATATAGTCTTTCCAATTTCAATATGATCACCTACCTACTTACAGTATATCATGAAAATACGAAACTTGAACAAAGTTCACAAAAATTTAACAAAAAAAAAGAAAACAAAACTGTTTTCTAAATACGATCTACGGTCATTAAATTTGTTGTTTGAGCTTCTAAGTTGTTAGAGAACGTACCGGTCATAATAATCGTATCTCCAGGATTTAAATTAGCCATTTTCTTTGCGGCATCCTTTGATTTCTCTAATACATCTTCGACAGAATCATAAACAGGAATGACAAATGGATATACACCCCAATTAAGTGTTAGTTTATTCGCAACTTCTTCACTGGTACATCCAGCAAGAACGATGCTTTTGGGTTTTAGATTACTAATACGTTTCGCTGTATAACCACTCATCGTTGGTGTAACGATGGCTTTAATATCTAGAACATGTGCGGCTTCTACTACAGCATGAGCAATCGTACTTGTAATATTTTCATGACGTAAATCCGCAAATTTGCGACTATAATCATAATTTCTTTCGGCATATTCACAAATAGAAGCCATGTATTGTACGGTTTCAATTGGGAATTTACCAGTAGTTGTTTCTCCACTTAACATAACCGCATCGGTTCCTTCTAATACCGCATTGGCTACGTCACTGACTTCAGCACGCGTAGGACGTGCGTTTTTCTTCATCGATTCTAACATTTCAGTGGCAACCACACAAATTTTTCCACGTTCGCGAACACGTTTAATAATATCTTTTTGAATAATTGGTAATTCATATACAGGTACTTCCACACCTAGATCTCCACGGGCAACCATAATACCACTACATTCTGGAATAATTTCATCTAAGTTGTTTACTCCTGTACGACTTTCAATCTTAGCAATTAACTTAATATCTGTACGATTTTCTTCTTCTAAGATTTTCTTTACTTCTAAAATATCTGCTCGACTATTAACAAATGATAAAGCAATAAAATCAGCTTCATGGCGGCAAGCATAAATAATGTCTTCACGATCGGCTTCACTAACAAATGGAATATCTAAGTGAACACCTGGAACACTTAAACTCTTCTTGTTTCCAAGAACTCCACCGTGTAATATTTTACAAGTAACGCCATCTTCTTCTTTTGATGTAACAATAACTTCCATTAAACCATTTTCAAGTAAAATAGAATTTCCTACTTGTAAAGATTCAATCGCACTAGGATGATTTACAGAAAAACGTTCTTCATTTCCTAATACGTTTTCTTTCACAATACGAATGGTTTTTCCTTCTACTAAATTGATACTGTCATTTTCTAACATTCCATTACGGAATTCTGGTCCTTTAGTATCATATAAAATTCCAATATGTTTTCCGGTAATTTTACGTACTTCATGAACGGATGCGACTACATTTTTCTTTTCTTCATCCGTCGCATGCGAAAAATTGATACGAGCAACATTCATTCCAGCATCAACCATTTTAGTCATAATTTCTACTGGACAACTAGATGGTCCAATACTACAAATAATCTTAGTTTTTTTCATCAATATCACTACCTTCTTTTTTCCACAAGTCCCATTTTATCATAAAGTAAACGCAAAATAAACCCTATTTTTTTATTTTTTTCTTCTTTTTGCCTTTTTTCTTTGGCATTTTTTACAATAATAGGTTCCTCTACCTCCAACTTTAATTTTAACAATCTCACTTCCACATTCGGGACAGTTCTCCCCTTCTTTTCCATGAACAAATAGTTCATTTTGAAAAAGTCCATGAACACCTTGACTACTTTCATAACTTCGAATCGTAGTACCACCTAACTGGATTGCTCTTTCTAAAACATTTTGGGTATTTTGAATGATGTTCTCGCAATCTTTTTGCGTAAGATCCATACATGGCGTCAATGGATTTAGATGAGACAAGAATAAGATCTCATCCGCATATATATTTCCAATCCCAGTAATAATACTTTGATCTAATAAGACTGATTTGATAGGTAATCGTTTCTTTTTATATTTATTTAATAAGTACTGCGTATTTAAATGATCATCCCACGGTTCTAATCCCAACTCATTTAAAGGTTTACGATCATACAAATCTTCCGTTTTATATAAATACATACGTCCAAACTTACGTGTATCTTGATAACGTAATTCTGTACCATCTGTAAATTCAAAAACCACATGTTCATGTTTATTCACTTCTTCACGGTGACTCTTTAAAAAGAATTTTCCTTCCATACGTAAATGACCTAATAAGGTATACTCTCCAAAAGAAAACAACAACCATTTTCCACGACGTTCGATATCCTCAAGTTCTTTTCCTTTTAAGATTCTTTTAAATTCATCCACACTAGGATATTCAATCATTTTCGGATATAAAACACGTACTTCTTTTATTTTCTTGTGTAACACCTTTAATTTTAATGTTTCTTTTACGGTTTCGACTTCTGGTAATTCTGGCATACTTCCCACCTCAAAATCCATTATAACAGAAAAAAGAAAAAAGCTATAAACTTTTTCTTTTCCCATATATGTTTTCTAAATAATATTCCATTAATTCTAATGGTGTATGTTTTTCTGCACCATCATTCCCAAAATTTCTAGAATCAATCAATCCTTCATTTAATTCTAGTTGGTAACAAATTTTTATATTATAATCAGAAATTGTTCTACAAAAAGCAAGAAGAGACTCTTGTTGCTTATCTGACAACTGGTCAGATAAGATGAACATTCCGGTTTTCCCATACTTTTCAATATCCGATGTTGTATTCAAGAAAATACTATGATTAAACATTTTCGATAGGAAAAAAGCAGGAACTTCTGGTTGATGACGCCAAGTGATCTTCTTTAAAAGATTGACATCAGAATATTTTTTGGCAATAATATCATCCACAAAAGTAGTAATGTGAAGCGTATTCTCATCCAAAGCATTTCCAAAATATTCGATTTGACCATCTTGGGTTTGATGTTCGATACTATCCTCTCCATAAATCATCGCGATTTTATACTGATCCATATTTTTCATACTATAACCTCATTTCGCTACTATTAAGTAATGACTTTTACATCCAGCCTATTTTGAAGGGTGGATAACTTCTTTCCCACCCATATAAGGTCTTAAGACTTCTGGAATGGTTACACTTCCATCCTCGTTATAATTATTTTCAATTAAAGCAATAAGGGCACGCGTAGAAGCTAAAACCGTATTATTCAACGTACTAACGTAATATGTACCATTTTCTCCTTTGGTACGAATACCTAAACGTCTCGCTTGAGCATCTCCTAAGGTAGAACATGAACCAACCTCAAAATATTTTTGTTGTCTAGGACTCCATGCCTCTACATCACAAGATTTTACTTTTAAATCCGCAAGATCCCCACTACAACACTCTAAGGTACGTACAGGAATATCCATATTTCTAAATAATTCTACGGTATAAGACCACATCTTATTATACCAATCCATTGCTTCTTCTGGTTTACACAAAACAATCATTTCTTGTTTTTCAAATTGATGAACACGATAAATTCCACGTTCTTCAATACCATGAGCTCCTACTTCTTTACGGAAACATGGAGAATAAGATGTCATTGTAATAGGAAGATCACTTTCTTTAACCATTTGATCTTTAAATTTACCGATCATAGAATGTTCACTTGTTCCAATTAAATATAAATCTTCACCTTCAATTTTATACATCATCGCATCCATTTCATCAAAACTCATAACGCCAGTTACAACATCACTTCGAATCATAAATGGTGGAATACAATAAGTAAAACCTTTATCAATCATAAAATCACGCGCATAACTTAACATCGCACTGGAAAGACGAGCAATATCTCCCATTAAATAGTAAAAACCATTCCCACTGGTACGACCACTACTTACTTTATCTAATCCATTTAATCTTTCTAAAATATCGGCGTGATAAGGAATTTCATATTCTGGAACCAATGGTTCTCCAAATTTTTCGATTTCTACGTTTTTAGAATCATCTTCGCCAATTGGAACCGTATCCGCTATGATATTAGGAATGACCATCATTCTTTTTTGAATTTCTTTTTGTAATTCTTCTTCTTTTTTACCTAATTCATCGATTTGATCACCAAAAGAAGACACTTCTTCTTTGATCTTCATAGCTTCTTCTTTTTTCCCTTCTCGCATCAAAGAACCAATCTCACTACTCTTTGAATTTCTTAAAGCACGTAATTCGTCTCCTTTTTGTTTTACATCACGAAATTCTTTATCTAATTCATAAACTTCATCAACTAATGGTAATTTGTGATTCTGAAATTTCTTTTTAATATTTTCCTTTACTAGTTCTTTGTTTTCTCTTATTAATTTAATATCAATCATTTTTATCTTCCTCTCTTATTTAATTTATTCATAATTTTTTGATAATTTGGTTTATATTTTTTCTCTACTCGTTTTTGATCTTCTTCGGTAACCATAGGAATTCTACTTAAATCCATATTATGTTCCATATCCGCTTTTTTGACCATTAAAGCATCTTTATTATTACTCTGAATCAAACGTTCAATAAATTCTTCATAAATTTCTTCTTCTCGTTTCGTAACAAGTAAAACACTATCGACAATTGACTGTGGAAAATTCATCCATAATAAATCTTCTTTCGTAATCATGGTATCTTCTATAATGTCGTGTAACAAAGCTACAACCTTCGCATTCTTCCCCGACACCTGACTCGATACATAAAGCAAATGTTCGATATAAGGATTTCCTCCTCGATCCTTCTTATCTAAAAATACTCTTCGAACAATATAATACGCTTTATCATATAAATTATTTGTCACTTTTAAAACATCAATTTCAATTTCATTAAAATAATGATTCCAATGATTCATAAAAGACCTCCTAACAAAAAAAGCAACTCGTGTTAGGAGTCATATCGACGGTACCATCCTATACAAGTTGCTTACTTACGATAACGGCTAGGCCGGAAATGTTTACATTTCTCTCCAGAGTAGATTTCATAAAAGGGTTCATCTATTTCCACCAACCATAGACTCTCTTTAGAACCTTCTTTTATTACTTAGTTCCTTCATCAATTTATAACTCGATTTTAACAAAATATCCAACAATTGTCAATGATTCTATGAAATCTTTATATACTTCATATATTCAGAAACAATCTTTTCGTTTTGTTCAAATAATACGGAATAAATTAAGTATTCATCCCATAACACTAGTTGTTCCTGTGTTTTTTGATCTAAAGTAGAAAAATCTTTTAAGAAATTTTTTAATCCTTCTAAACGCAAGTTTATTTCTTCCCCTTTTTTTGTTCTTACGCCTGGATTATGTGATACATGAACCACATAAACAATCCATGAGATTATTTTTATAGGAAGATAAATCATAACTATGATAAAACTAAGAAAACCGATCAAGAATAAGATAAGTTGTATGTTATTGTCTAATATGAAACTGAAAGCAAATAAACATAAAAAGGCAACTATAAATAATATAAAAGAAACTGAAACGAAACGTTGGAAAGTATTTTTACTAAACTCATCACTTTTTAATAGTTTTTCTTCCACCGCACTTTTTAACGTTTGACTTTCAAATTGTGATTTTGATACATTCAAAATTCCGTTTTCAATATGGTTAAGTAAATACTCTTCTGAACAATTAGGAGTCGTAGTAAAATCATTCTTTATAATTTTATCTTCTTCGATCGTAATAAAATTTTTGTGTTTCAATTGTAATAACATAGCCACTAAAATACTTGGATAACGAAATTGAAATTGATCAATATACGATAATACATCCACAGAATATTTAGATAATATTTCCCTAAAATATCCCTGATAGTGATTGAAATCGTTTTTATTCAATTTTGTTTTTATAAACTTTTTTCGGCCTAAATAAAATCCTAATAAAATAAACCATACCCAATAATACTTTATTCCTACTAAAAAGATAAAATTAATAAAAACGATAATAACAGATCCAATAAAATAATTTATTTTAGCTTGTGAAATATCATTTTCGGTAATTACTTTATCTGGCATTTCTTCTTGTAAAGTTTCTTGAATATTCGTCGATTCATATTCTTCATAGAGTTCTGTAGCGATAGGAGTTAATTCTTTAACACCTAAAACAATTATCACCACAATTACAATGAGTTTAAATGGAATTTTATAAAACATACGAGACACCACTTCTAATTAACACCATCAATACAATGATCATAAATCCATTGTGCAAGATCTGTCATATCATTTGTTTCATAATATTTTATGAGCTTTACAAAATAGTCACCAATTTTTTCTACTGGAACAGCAATAATACCTTGACCATTCCGAATCATTTCTTTGTTTGCGATTAAATTGGCAACTCGTTTATTTCCATCTAAAAACATTTGACTTCTTTGAATCCAACAGAAAAGATGAATGCATCTTTCTAATTCATTAGGCATAGATAATATTTCTGTTAATTCTTCATCGTAATTACATTCACTAGGAAGTTTTAGACGCCAGGCGGTTCCAGTAATTCCAACACCTCTGTCTCTAAATTCTCCTAATGGATAAACATTTTGCCCTTTACAGATCTCAAAATGAACTTTTTTTATGTAATCAATCGTTAAAGTTTCATCAATTGTATCTAAAACAAATTGCCAACTATCTTTTAATCCTTTTAGTTTTAACATATCATCTACGGAAATTTTTCCTGTATTTATGTTATTTATGAAAGAATAGATATCCGAAATAGTAACCTTAATACCTTCCAAATTGGCACTTTTATAAATATTATCTACTAATTTTCTTTTAGCGAAAAAAATATTATCGTCCTTTGTCATGTTATATTTATTTTTCATATGGATCCTTCTTTCTTTCATACTACATTCATTTTACCATGTAGAAATTAAAAAATGAACCTATTTTTACATTTTAATGATAAGAAAAAACGAAATAAAACTATTTCGCTTCATACCAATTATTCCCGTATTCAATATCGACCTTAAGTGGAACACGTAATTCAACCGTATGTTCCATCACCTCTTTTAAAATACGAGATACTTGTTCAAATTCTGATTTTTTACAGTCAATCACTAATTCATCGTGTACTTGTAAAATCATTTTACTTTGTAAATGTTCTTTAATGAATGCATCGTGTACTTCATTCATCGCTTTCTTTATAATATCCGCACTAGTTCCTTGAATGGGTGTATTGAGTGCCATACGTTCTCCTTGTTTACGAACCATGACACTATCACTTTGAAGTTCTTTAATGACACGTTTACGATGAAGAAGAGTTTCTACATATCCTTTTTGATAAGCATCTTTTTTCACTTGATCCATATAAGTACGAATACCAGGGTAGGCTTCAAAGTAATGATCCATAAACTGTTTAGCTTCTCCTACACTAATACCTAAATTTTCAGAAAGTCCAAAACTACTAATTCCATACACAATTCCAAAGTTAACGGCTTTCGCGATACGACGCATATCTTTCGTCACTTGATCTTGTGTGACATGGAAGATATCCATGGCTGTCTTAGAGTGAATATCCATATCTTGCTTAAAAGCTTCTACTAAAGTTTCGATATTCGCCATATGTGCAAAAATACGTAATTCAATTTGCGAGTAATCACTACTTACCATCATCGAATCCTCGCTTGGAATAAAAGCTTTACGAATTAATCGTCCATATTCATAACGAACCGGAATATTCTGTAAATTAGGTTCTAATGAAGATAAGCGTCCGGTACGAGTTAGTGTTTGCGTGAATATCGTGTGGATCTTACCATCTGGTAAAATCGTATTCATCAAACCATCAATATACGTACTATATAATTTTGTCAGCATACGATATTCTAATATTAACTCAATAATTGGATGTTTATCTTTTAATTTATTTAAGGTATCCGCAGCCGTTGAATATCCGCGGTTATTCTTTTTACCATGAGGTAATTGTAATTTTTCAAATAAGATGTTTCCTAACTCTTTCGGAGATGAAATATTAAATTCACAACCCGCTTGATTATAAATATCTTTTTCTAATAATTCAATCTTAATTTGAATTTCTTTTCCCATTTCTTGTAATGTTTCTTTATTCACATGAACACCATCAAATTCCATATCTCCTAGTGTAATCGCTAGTGGCATTTCTACTTCGTAAAATAAATAATGGAGATCGTGTTCTTCAATTTCTTTTTGTAATAAAGTTTGACTTTCATAAATAAACTTTGCTTTATAAAGAGCAAGAGACGCTGTTACATCTAACTCTGGTTCTACAAATTTACGTTTTCCATAAACATTCTCATAAAATGGTAATTCTTCATCTAAATCATTCGCAAGATAAGCAATATCATCTTTAATTGTATAATCCAGTAAATAACCAGCGATCATACTATCAAAAGTAATATTGGTTACAGTTTCTCCTAACCAACGCAAGCAAACGTAAAGTTTTTTTAAATCGTATGTAAATTTGACATAATCTTTCCAGTAAGAAAAACTATCTTTAATTAAATGGGGTGGTACAAAATAATATTCCTGATCATTGTATAACGCAAGACCTAATACTTTATCTCGATGATAGTTTGTACCTAATATTTCAATATAAACTGCCGTATCTTTTGTAAGTTTTATTTCTTCAACCTTTTGAATAATTTTCGTTTCTAGCTTTTTATCTTCTTTATTACGTTGTAAATGAATCTTTTTTAATAAAGAATAAAATTCTAATTCTTCATAAATATCATTTAATTTTTCGACATCATTACCACGATACTTTATATCAGGAATGGATATTTCCATAGGTACATCTCGAACAATGGTCGCAATCTTATAACTCATATAAGCATTCTCTTTATCATCTACTAACTTTTCATGAAGTTTACCTTTAATCTCATCAATATGTTCATAGACACCATCTAAGGTTTTATATTGTTGTAACAACTTTAAAGCCGTCTTTTCCCCTACTCCTTTAACACCTGGAATATTATCCGAAGGATCTCCCATAAGAGCTTTCAAATCAACTACTTGTTTAGGTGGTATTCCATAATCTTCAAAGAAAGTTTGTTCATTATAACGAATATAGTCTTTTTGTTTTAATAACTTCATATCAATATCGGGACTAATTAATTGTAATAAATCTTTATCACTAGAAACAATGGTTCCAATAAAATCTTCTTCTTCATCACAATAACGCGCAAATGTTCCAATAATATCATCCGCTTCATAATTATCACATTCGTAATACTTAATTCCCATCGCATTTAAGATATCTTTAGCAATTGGAAATTGAACCTTTAATTCTTCTGGTGTTTCACTTCTTCCCTGTTTATAAAAATCATATTGTTCATGACGAAATGTTTTTCCTTTATCAAACGCAACAATCATATATTTTGGTTCTTCTTCCGTAATAATCTTATTAATCATATTGACAAAACCATAAATCGCATTGGTTGGAAATCCTTTACTATTTTGCATTAAATTGCCACTATATGCGGTCGCATAATAACTACGAAATAATAAGTTGTTTCCATCTACTAAAATTATTTTTTCCATTGTTTCTCATCCTCTCTTTTTCTATTATACCATGAAAAAAAAGGAATTTTTTCCCTTTTTTGTTGATTTTTTTGATCGCATTTGCGATTTGTTAACCTTAAATTTTCAGTACTTTTTGAATTTGTTCTTGGTACAATTCCTTTTCTTCCTCCGTCGTTAACTCAGGATTCATATAATAAAGATATGCGTGTTCCACAAGGTATCCTACTTTCATATGTTTATTTACAATACGGGTGATGGCGTGTAAACGTTCTTTTCCTACCGCTTGTTCTAAATCATATGGATTTCCACGAAGAATCGATTTTTCAATCGGATTTCTAAAAGCATGATAGAAATCTTTAATTAATGGATAACCATAATAGTAATAAGTAGGATGAATAGATTCTTTTGGAGATTCAAACATATTTAAATGTTGTTTGTCCATCTCTTTTTTCATATCATAAGCAATACAATCAATTAAAATTTCATTTAAAGCATAATTTGGTCTTTCTTCTTGATTATAATGTTTCCAAAATTGTTCTAATCCCGATTGAATCAAATAATCTTGTTTCGTTTCTTTTACTAAATGACTACCCATACCATGAAGAATTTCGTGGTACAAAATACGTTCTAGGTCTTGCTCATTTAAAACCGGAATAAAAATACTACCGTGTAACTGATGAGCATTTGGATATAAATCAATACTTGCCACAAATGGGCGAAGATAAATACGAAGCAATTGATTTTTTAATTCTTTTTTCGATTTGTTTTGTTGATTAGATAATTTTTGTAAATCATATTGAAAACGAGGAAAGGACACCACAACTTCTTCCATAAATTGATTATAATATTTTTTATAAGTATTAAAATATCCTTGTTTTGTTAAAAAGTCAATTTGTTCCATAGATGGATTAAACTGTATATTATAATACGGATGGAATTCTTTCATACGTATTTTTCTTTTCCATTTTTTTGTATATTTTTGTTCTAATTGTTGAATTCTATTTTGTGTATCCATCGCTTCTTGATAAAGATCTTTAACTCGATATAACTCTTGTGTTGAAAAATTATCTAATAAGACCGAATCACTAACCGTTTTTAAATAAGTTAGGAAGTGAAACGGATAAAGAAAGAAATAAAAATCTAACTTCTCTATTTGATTTCGAAGATATTCTTCTTGTTCTTTCCCAAAATACAATGTAAAATTACGAATTAATAATTCTTTTAATTCACTGGATGAATACGATAATATATCTAGCCTTTTCATAATAAACCCCCATTGGTACTGTATATATTACCACAAATTTTTATTTTGTCAAAAAGAGAAAGACTCGCTTTCTCTTTAAAATAAACTTAATTGACTAGATTCATCCATACCATCTAGTATTCCCATCGCACGCATTTTATCAATGAGCGTTTGAGAAATTTTCGCTCTCTTTTGTAAATCTTCAATACTTAAGAAAGGTCCTTTTTCACGTTCCGCAACGATGTTTTTGGCAACCGTATCTCCTAAGCCATCAATCGATGAGAATGGCGGATACATGGTTGTATCATCTTTTACATCAAATGTAGTTGCTTTACTGTGTTCTAAACTAATTGGTGCGAATTTCATACCACGAGCAGTTGCTTCTAAGGCAACCTTTAAACATTCTAACATTCCGGTTTCTTTATTGGTTGCTTCAAAACCTTTGTTAATAATTTCAATCACACGTGCTTTTATGGCATCGTATCCTTTAATCATCGATTCAATATCAAAATCAGTTGCTTTGCTTGTAAACCAAGAAGCATAAAACCATACTGGGTGATGAACTTTAAAATAAGCAATACGAAAAGCACTGGTTACATAAGCTGTCGCATGGGCTTTTGGGAACATGTACTTAATTTTCGCACATGATCCAATAAACCACTCTTCGATTCCTGCATCACGCATTTCTTGTTCCATCCCCTTCCAAGTTTCCGGATCTTTACTTGCTCGACCTTTACGAACAAACTCCATAATTTTGAAGGCACGAATAGGCTCTAATCCATGATACATAAGATAAACCATGATATCATCACGACAGCCAATAACATCTTTAAAGGGAACAATTTTATTACGAATTAATTCTTGCGCATTTCCAACCCATACATCGGTACCATGTGATAAACCGGAAATTTTAATTAACTCTGCGAATGTTTTCGGTTTTGTATCGACTAACATACTAATCGTAAAGTTCGTTCCAAATTCAGGAATTCCTAACGATCCAGTCTCACACATAATTTGTTCTTTGGTGACACCTAAAGGTTCCGGTGATAGGAAAATCCCCATGGTTTCTTTATCATCTAAAGGAACATCTAGAATATTCATTCCTGAAAAATCTTGAATCATACGAAGTTGGGTAGGATCAGAATGTCCTAAAATATCCAGCTTTAAAACGTCTTGGTCGATGGCGTGATAATCAAAGTGAGTGGTGCGCCATTCACTATTTGGATCATCAGCTGGATATTGGAAAGGTGTAAAATCAAAGACATCCATATATCCTGGGATAACAACGATTCCTCCAGGGTGTTGTCCAGTGGTACGTTTCACACCGGTACATCCAAGAGCCAGACGTTCTACTTCCGCAGTTCTTTTGATAATTCCTTTTTCTTCACACCAACCTTTGACATAACCAAATGCCGTTTTTGTGGCAACCGTACCAATCGTTCCGGCACGATATACATTATCGATACCAAACAATACTTTCGTATAGTTATGAGCATCGGCTTGATTTAAATCCGAGAAGTTCAAATCGATATCCGGTACTTTGTCCGCATTAAATCCTAAGAAAGTGGCAAATGGCATGTCATTACCATCTTTAATCATTAAAGTTCCACATTTTGGACAGTTATAATTTGGTAAGTCAAATCCACTGGAATATTTCGCACCTAGTGGTTTTCCATCCATTTCAAAAATACTATGACGACATTTTGGACAACGATAATGCGCCGGTAATGGATTTACTTCGGTAATTCCCATCATCGTTGCGACAAAACTAGATCCAACCGAACCACGACTACCTACTAAATAACCATCATCATTAGAGTGTTTCACTAACTTTTGAGCAATTAAGTAAATAACATCAAATCCTCCACCAATGATTCCTCCTAATTGTTTTTTCATTTGTTTTTGGATTTCTTCTTCACTTATTTCTTCTTCCGAACGTTCTTTCAAATAATCATGAATGACACTTTTTACGTGATCAAATCCTTGTAATAAAGTAGCGTGTAGACGACGGAAAGATTCGTTTTCCGCTTCTTCCCCTTCTAGACCTTCTTTTTTTATTTGGTACTGAATCGCCTCAAAGATTCCATCTCCATATAACTCTTTAGAAATACGTTCTTCGATATTATGAGGAAGGGGATCACCATACCAATCACGTGCTTTATCGTAAACGAGTTCTGTTACGGTTTCAACAGAATGATCAATATGAGGAGAAAAAGGAACACCACCTGTTTCAATAATAACTTCAATGATTTCTACCATATCGGCAATCTTATTAGGATTGGTTATCACAATTTCTTTGGCTTGTTCTGGCGATAAAAAGCTAAAGTCTTCCAGCATTTCGTTTGTTGTTCTAAAATGCATACTTGGAATTTGTTTAATGTTATTACGCGCAAGAGGATGTCTTCCTCCACCAGGTACTTTTTGATTTACAATAATCTCACGGTAAATACGATCATCACGTGTTAAGTGATGAACATCACCCGTTGCGACCACGATTTTACCAGCTTCTTCTCCAACACGAATTATTTTTTTTAGATGTTCAATCAATTCCATTTTATTTCCAAAATCATTCATTTGTAACAAATGATCATAACACTCTGGTGGTTGAACTTCAATATAATCATAGAAATTCATAATGTTGGTTAACTCTTCATCACTTTTACTTCGTGCCTGAATAAAGACTTCACTTTCATAGCACCCACTACCAACTAATAATCCTTCACGGTGGGCTTCAATCTCACTACGTAAAATACGTGGTGTTTTATATAAATATTTGGTATTGGCTAAAGATATAATTTTAAATAAATTCTTTAACCCTACTTTATTTTTAGCAATCAAATTAACATGGAAAGAACGACCATATTTATGGATTTCATCACGACTAACTAATTTATCTAAATCACTAATTTTTTCTAAATTACGGTCACTTAACTTCTTCATCATTTTGTGGAACACTAAAGCTGTTCCTTCCGCATCATAATCTCCACGGTGATGTGCACTTTCATCCCATGGTACATTATAACGTTTTACTAAAGCCGATAAACTATGTCTTGCATAAGTATTATCCATCGTTCTAGAAAGTTCTAAGGTGTCAATAACCGTATTTTTGAATGTTCCTAAGTTATACTTACGATAAGCCATTTCCAAGAAGGAAACATCAAATTTCGCATTATGGGCAACCATAGGTAAATCGCCAAACCATTCAATAAAACGTTTTACGGCATTTTCTTCATTATCTTTATCGGCTAACATTTCATCTGTAATATTGGTAATCTCCACAATTTTATTAGGAAGTTTACGTCCTGGATTAATCAGTTCATCATAACGTTCAAGAATTTCTCCATTATGAATTTTAACAGCCCCGATTTCAATAATCGAATCTTTTCCACCAGCATTAAATCCTGTGGTTTCAAAGTCAAATACAACATAGGTTTGATCCAACATAATATCATCGGTTGGACGTACCACAATATTGACGGTATCATCAATCAAAGTAAGTTCTGATCCATAAAGGGCTTTGAATTGATCTTTTTCATCCTTACCCTTATTATATTTGGTTACCTCTTGATAAACATGAGGGAAAGCTTGACAACCGTTGTGATCGGTAATCGCAATCGCTTTATGTCCCCATTTCATCGCTTGTTTTACTAACGCAACTTCATTAACGACTCCATCCATTTGACTCATCATCGTATGGGCGTGTAACTCTACACGTTTTTCTGATGCATCATCAACAACTTCTTCAATCACTTTATCTAGGTGATTCACATCGTAAATATTGAACACCAACTCTTTACTATAAGCATCATCTTTAACCGTTCCACGTAGTTTTACCCAAGAACCTTTTTTCAAATTCTTTTTGGCAATTTCATATTCATCGTCATCGTTAATAAACATCTTTCCATAAATACTATCGGTATAATCCGTTAGTTTTAAAGTAACAATTTTTAATCCTGTCTTCGTTTCACGTATTTCATCATCAAAAATATAAACCTCTAATGTAACATTGTTTTGAGGACCCATAATATTACTAATCGTCATGACTTCCGTATCAATTTTTCTTCCTAAAATAACTTCTTCGTCATGATCTTTTGGTACTCTTGATTTTCGTTGATAGTTTCCTTTGAAAGATTTTTTTTCAGGAGTAGGTTCCACTTCTGTTTTAGCATCCACAATTGGTGTTTTCAACACTTCTTTTGTAGCTTCTTTTAGATCATTCATAATTTCATCATGAATTTGTTTTTCACCTTCTGGATTTATAACAATCGATAAAGCAAGCTCTCCAAAACCCGCATTTTTTAAGTCATTCATAAAACGTTCTTGAAGAGATTGAAATTTCATTTTTTCCGCCAAATTAACCACTTCTAATGTAACAATGCCATCTTTTAATTGAATTTTCTTATCCATAAAAAAAGATAATGAAGGATTTTCTTTTGCATATTCTTCCATAAAATAAGTATAATAATCCGTTAATGGTTTTTCTAAAGATTCAGGAACTTGTAATGTCAACACCGTTTTACGAAACATTGGAAAGCCCATACGTAAGTGTTCAACTAATTGGTGATACGTGTGAGGAGTTAAAAAATGCTCTAAGTGAATCATAAAATGATAAACATCACGATCTTGATTTCCTATAATACGTAATAAAGTTCCATCTTCTACTTCTTTACGATATTCCGCTGGAAAATGGATTTGATCTAATAAAATATGGAGCTTATTTTGATCTTTCATAAAACCACCTCATAATATATTTATTGTATCAAAAAAAAGAGTCTTACGAAACTCTTTTTTCTAATTTCTTCACAAAATTCTTTTTCTCTTTCCTAGAAACTAATTCTCCCTTTATCGCACACTCTTTTAATAATCCATAATAGACATTCTCGTAGTTAAATAATTAAAATCTTTTTAAAACAAAATATTTTTCCACTTTTTATGTTATAAAAATTATGAAGTAATACTTTGCATATTATATACAAATTTTAAAAATTCATCTCTGTTTCTATCAAATTTTTCCTTATTTCAAAACTTTCCGTAGTTGAAGTGTCAAATTGATTATTATCCATTATATAATCTATCCATTTTATTGCACATTCTTTCAAATATGGAACTTCTTCTTTTCTTAACTCATCACTTTCGTAATATTCATCTAAAAATGCTTTCAGTCCTTCGATATCTACACCTCTTGATTTTGAAAAATACAACAATGATATTGTAATTGCAACATCTACTATTGTTGGTCCATACTTAGCATCATCAAAATCAATAAAACCTATTTTTGATGACCAATCCTCGTTATAAAATATATTACATCGAGTTAAATCAAAATGTAATGTGGAATATCTATTAAATTTTTTCTCAATGTTAAAAGGTAAAGATTTTAAGTCATATTTATTATCACCACTAGTAATTTTGTGTATTTTTTTAATCTCTTTTGCTATTTTGCTTGATACTTCAGCATTTATATTTTTAAACAAATTCCCAATTTCATCACCGTCTAAAAAAGAATATATTACACAATATTTTCCATCATCTAACGAAGTATAACCATTATTTTCCTTATTCAATATTATTTTCGGAACATTCATTCCATTTTTGCGCAAATCTTTATGAATATTTATCATTGAAATCGCATGATTTTTATCATCATACAATTTTAGTATATATTTGGTAGTATCATTGAATAACATATATACATTGCCATCTGTTGAATCTTCATTTTTAACAATCTTATCTATTTCGAGACAATACTTTTCCTTTAATTGCTCTATCACTTTTATCACACTCTTTTCACAACTTATCATACATAGTTTTATACATTTTCATTATATAACCAGCTCATTGTTATTAATTGAATATCATTTTAATAACAATTTACGAAACTCTTTTTTCTAATTTCTTCACAAAATTCTTTTTCTCTTTCCTAGAAACTAATTCTCCCTTTATCGCACACTCTTTTAATAATCCATAATAGACATTCTCATAGCTTGGTAATCCTTCTTGAATCATAAAATCATAGATGTGTTCCAAATCATGATGATCAAAACAAACCCCATGATACGTATATTGAGAAATAGAAGAAGCTTGTTTACGCGTAATCGTTAGTGGAGTTGTAATAAAAGTATTATTATTAGATATGCGCTCTAAAATTACCCTTTTTAAAGTGATATAAGGATTTGGTTTACGTAAAACATCGTTTCCCAATTCTTTTGCACGTTTCTCAATCGCTTTATTTAAAAGATCGGCTCTTTTAAATAAATACATAGGTAATATATCTGTTGTGTAATAATAATCTACTACCGAATAATTTTCTTTATTTTCGGAAAAATCTTTTAAAACTTGTTTTAAAACCAGATTATAATAATGCGTTACTCGTTTATTATATTGATCACGTAAAGCAACTTTCTCTTTTGATAAAATACTGATATAATTACGAGCTTCTCTTAATTCATCTTCTATATAAAAATGATCATTTTGTACTTTTTCTTCAACTTTCATGAGTAACTCTTCAATCGAATCAATATATCGTTGTTGTCCTTCGTCTGTAGATAACAATAGTCCATTGATTTTTCGATGAATACGATTTTTAACATCAATAGCTTCACGATATTCTACATCTAACTGTTTAATTTTTAAACGATTTTCCGGATGATAATTTAAATAGGTTCCTCGCATCATCCCATATAACTCTGCATTTTCAATTAATAAAGTAATACGATCTTCTTTTAATGGTGTGTTCATAATCTTTTCAATAATCTTTTCATAATGGAAAAGATACAAATAGTGATCATAAGCTTTTCTCTCTACTGAATTTGCAAATATTTTGACATAATCTCGAATTTGTTGGTGAAATCGTTTTGTAGTAATATTATTTTTAAAACAAAAAGCTTCAACTTCTTCTTTTGAAGGATACTTTGTCACTAAAAAATTAAAACATTCTCGCATAAATAACTTATTACGCATATTTATCACCTCATAAAACAATTGTTTTCTATTGTACGAAAAAAAGAAGATTTTGTCAAACCTTCTTGATAATGTTAATTTAAATTTGAAGTGCAACACTTTTCAATTTGCAAAAAGACATGTGAATCTGTAAAATATCTTTCGTCACAAATGAAAGGAGATTCACATGTCTATGAAAAATAATACAGTAAATTTAGAAAAAA
>DVKJ01000059.1 GCA_018716065.1 Candidatus Pelethosoma merdigallinarum | reverse complement strand
TATACTTCATCTCCTATAGCGTATTCTGTTTTACCACTAGGTTCTGGTATATCTGGTCGATCTTGTTGTTGTTCGGAATATTGTGTAACGGTTAAGTCAAGAGTTAAATTCTTACTGGTATCAGGGATTGTTGTTGCCTCTTCACTCCATGATACAATAAGTACAAATTTCTTTACTTCTCCTACTCTAATCTTTTGGTTCTCTTTGAAGTTTAGTAACATAAATTGGATATCCGTTGGGTCTTCGGCGTTTGCCTCATCAAGTCCAGTTATATCAGTAATATATCCATCTAATTTACCTGTGTTTTCTACACTTATTTCATATACACCCATTGCGCCAGGCTTTTTCATATCGACACTAAGATCAATTTGATGTTCATTTACCACCTGAGCTTTTAGGGTGGTAATATCATGGGTTATTGTTCCAAGTTGACCTAAAATTCCATTATCAAAGTCATTAATATCTCCGCTTTCAGGAACCTGATTAATTTCTTCAATATTGGTAAATACAATATTGAAGTCTGACGTAATCCCACTCGTTCCTTGAATATTTAATTGTTGGCTTAAAACCGCATATCCTACAGCTAGCCCTATAATCACCGCACATAAAGTTCCTATAATAATACGTTGCTTCTGACGTGTTCGCATAAAGTTCATCTCCTACTTCTATTATGTACTTTTCTATTCTACTTATTTATTATACAAAAAAAGAGAAGTATTTGTCAATACCAAATACCCCCCCCCATTTTCTATTTGCTAATTAAGATTGTGTACAAGTATATCCTTGTTGTGTTAAAATATTTTGTACTTCTGATACACCCATTGTTTGGTTAAATGGAACGGCAGGAGTTACAGTAGATACCGTTTCATCCGAATAACTAATATCTTCGGTAAATGTATAACTTTTATCCGCACTTTGTTCTGTTACATTGATTGATGGTGATTGACTATGACTAACTGCCATATCTTGATACGTTTTTATATATTGATCAAAAGCTGTTTTTGTCGTGTCTAAGGTATAGGTTGCTAATAAATTTTGCGTACTATTAACTAATTGATCATCGATAAATTGGAAATCATAAAAAGATGTGGTTTTTAAGTCGGTTGTTTGATCATCTAAATTACAAGATAAAGAAACTAATACACCACCTGTGGTAGAATCATCATCTTCAACGGGTTCTTCTTCTGTTTGATTCTGATCATTTTGATTATTTGGTTCTACTTTTTCTTCGTCCCCAAATTTAAAAATGGATTCTCCACGTACAACCATACCTACCCAATCAAATTTAATCGCTGTAACGACGACAAGAAAGATTCCTAATAAGACCGCAACTACAGTCGCAATTTGTGCTTTTTGATTCATAAATTAACCACTTCCTATTCTAAACTACATTATATCACATTTTTTTCTTTTTTTTATATATTTCATCAAAAAAATGAATTTCTCTGAATTCATTCTTTATTCTCATGATCTTTAGAATACTCTTTCCACTTTAAGTAATATTCAATTTTACCTGTTGTTCGAAAAAGATCCCATAACATTTGTTTTTGATGTACACGCATATTCATCACCTATTACTATACTGTACATAGATTTTCTTTTTATTCAAAATCATGAAACCCAAATTCTGACAAATACTCTTCTTTATCACGCCATTTTTTTATGGTGCGTACTTGTAAATCTAAATATACTTTTTTCCCTACTAATTCTTCGATATCGATACGAGCTTTGGTTCCGATTTCTTTAATCATACTTCCTTTGGCTCCTATAATAATTCGTTTTAAAGAGTCACGATCTACAATAATAGACGCATGAACCGTCATACTAGTTTTTCCAACTTCTACAAATTCTACTACGCACGTTACAGAATGTGGTACTTCTTCTCTCGTTAGTTGAAATACTTTTTCACGAATCATTTCACCCATCATAAAGTCTAAAGAACGATTGGTAATTTCATTTTCTCCATAATACATCACTTCATCGGTAAGATAGGTACGAATGGTTTTAATTAACTCTTCTGTATTTTTCTTTTTTAATCCAGAAATCGGTACAATTTCTTGGAACGGATATAAGTCTTTATATTCGACAATTTTTTGTAAAATTTCTTCGTGTGTTAACTGATCAATTTTATTTAAGGCAAGAATCACAGGTACTTCTTCTTTTAATTCTTTTAAACGATCTAAAATAAATTGATCTCCAGGGCCTAATTTTTTACTGGCATCGACAACAAATAAAATAACGTCTACTCCACCTACACTATCATAAGCTTGACGATTTAAATATTGTCCGAGTTTGTGATTCGGTTTATGAATTCCTGGGGTATCAACAAAGACAATTTGCGTATCTTTGGTGGTATAAATTCCTTGAATAATATTACGTGTAGTTTGTGGTTTATCGGAAGTAATCGCAATCTTTTTACCAATAATGGAATTAATGAGTGTTGATTTACCAACATTAGGTCTTCCAATGACACTTACAAATCCTGATTTCATTTTAAATCTCCTTTAGAAAAAGGTTCCGGACATAATTCTTTTACGGTAAACTTCTTACAAGCTCCTTCTTTGTTATAACAAGTAATGATTTTATCTTCTTCAAAGAATTCCACAATTACTTGTCGGCACATAAAACAACAAGTACTTACTTGATCTCCACTCACCATAATATCTAAAGATTCAAAATCATAGGGACCATACCCATGCGTAATAGCGCTTGTAATCGCATTTCTTTCCGCACAAATTGCAGCCCCATAACTCGCATTTTCTACATTAACCCCATAAAATTCTTTCCCATCTTTCATTGTTACCACACAGGCTACTTTAAAATGAGAATAAGGACTATAACTTGATTCTAATAATTTTCTTAATTTTTCAACCATAATAACTCCTTATAATAATGCAATAATCTTAGGCCCAAAGATAAAACATCCAGCGATAAAGGCAATTAAACAATACATACCTACCGCAGCGGATGCGGTATCTTTGGCAATCTTTGCAAGAGGATGAATCTCTGGAGATGCAAGATCTACTACGGCTTCTATAGCTGTATTTAATAATTCTAAAGCCATAATAAGACCAACACCTATAATACAAACCGCCCACTCTAGAGGACTAATTTGTAACCAAATACCAAGTATAATTACCAAGATCGTACAAACCAAATGAAGAGTCATACTTTGTTCAAATCTATACGCATATTTTAAACCATCATAAGAAAATTTAAAGCTACGTAAAAATCTCTTAAATCCAAACTTCTTATTTTTCTCTCTTGATTCCGTATTCATTTAAGATCCACTCCTGCCTTCCAAACATTTCTTTTTCTTCTTCTTCTGTCATATGATCATATCCTAATAAATGAAGAAAACCATGAATGCTTAAAAAAGCAAGTTCTCTCTTTAGACTATGTCCATATTCTTTTGCCTGAATTCGTGCTTGGTCAATGGAGATATAAATATCTCCTAAAATACGACCAAACTCCGTCTCACAAGCTCCATTATCTTCTAAAGCAAAACTAATGACATCTGTTGGTCGATCTACCCCACGATACGTTTTATTTAATTGATGTATATATTCATTATCCACAATGATAATATTAAATACAACATCTTTTACTTGTTGTTTGTTTGCCGCAAATTCTAATAAATCTGGCAATACTTCTAACTCTTTAATTTCTTCTTTGGTTTCATTAATAATCTCTATTTGGTTCATTTTATACCCCCGATTCAATAATCATATATAAATACGATAATATAAGAATCAATACAATTACCATTATTATATTATAAAATAATGGTTTTTTCAATACGGTAGGTAAATGATCTTGAATACTCACTAATATTCGATAAACCAAATATCCAGCAATTCCACCAATTACATTTAACATAATATCATCGACATCGAATACTCGTCCAATCACTAATTGTGTGGTTTCAATACAAGTAGAAGTAATTAAAGAAAGAAGTACCATCATCCAAGTCTTATCTAATTGCAAAAAATAAGATACAAAGAAACCAAAAGGCAAGAACATTAACATATTACCTATGACATTACGAATAAATAATCCGGTTCCAAATTCATAACGAAACATTTCTCGGAATGGAATAAAATTAGACGTCGACCAACTTACATCCTGGAAAGTTACAACATGGAACAAACACAAAATATAAATAATAAATCCTAGAATCATTAAATCTTTATATAAATAAAAGGTAGTGTGATGTTTCAGTAAATAAGTTACTCTCATAGAAACAATAATCGTTGTAAAAATAAACACCATGGGCCATACATTTTGAAAAATATTAATAATAGTAGTTCCAATCACGTACCTCACTCCTCTTTTGGGTGTTCTTCCTCCTTTGGAATATCACTATAATCCGTAATATTCTCATAGACAGAGAAAAACACATCTACTACTATTTTACTATTTCTCATGTCAACTTTCAAATTTTTTTGACTAATTATATATTCTTTTTCACTTAATCCATCTTCTATTTTCTTTCGCGCTATTTTAATTGCTTCATTTAAAGCCTCTTCTTCGGTATACACGATATCCTTTCGAATGACTTCTCTTTGTTCTTCTTTTACCAAAGAAATAGGTAAAAAAGGGTGTCCTAAAAGAATGGTTTCTTTTCTCTCTACTTGTTTAAAAGGCTCAAAATTAAAAAATTCAAAACGATGATTTAAAAATTTAAAACTATACACTGTTTTACGTTTTCCTGTCGCATGTTTTTCATGTATTTCATAAGGAAGAGAAACTTGTGTTTCATACCACACTTCCCCATACACTTCTCCATCCGCACCCGTCTTATTTTTAGATTCTTCATTTAATTTAATATCCCCACTAATAATCACATCCCCTGGTTTTACATAACTATTCAACTCTTTCACAACATCCCCTTGGTACGCAATAATTTTCTTTATCGTCGCATGTTTTTTAGATACGACATTTCGAATGGGTATTTCTTCTTCCTTGTCATTCATTTTACGTTCTTCAACACGTACAATGTATTTCGTACCTACCACTTCAATCTCTAACCATTCTAGTTCCATCTTATGTTTCTCTAAAATATCTTTTTTGATTTTTTGCAACTGATCATAGTTTTTACGTAGGTGTTTGGGCGCAACTCCTACTTCTTTTAATTCACTCAGTAACATTTCACGTAACGCTCGATCATTATGTACTACTTCAATTTGAAACATCACATGACTTAAAAAATACAAAGTACAAATACCAATCATAATACAGCCAATTAGAATTCGATTACGATATAAATGATTTTGCACACGAATACGCCCATATTGATCTTCTTCTGTCACTTCATAAATGGTTTTAATCTCATAAATTCGTTCTAAATCACTTTTTTTTACCCAAATTAAGACCTCATTATAACGAATATTTTTTACTTCTAATAAATCAATATGTTCGTGAACCAAACGATGTAAAAAACGTTCGATGTTTCTTCCTTTCACTCGTATTTTAACCGTACTTATAAATCGTTTAAAAAATTGATTCTTCAAGGAAGTCCCTCCTTACTGAATTTCTATTCCTTTAATTTCTCCTGTTACTAATACCTCATCACTAAGTAATCGTGAAACCACTAAATTTTTTCCTTTAATAACCAAGGTCTTATTTTTATAATGAATCATGACTTTACTTGAATCAAAATGACCAATGGAATCATAATTTACTACATCAATTTTATTTTCAATCATCGTAATTTTAAATTCTTCATCCAATAGATAAGAACGAAAACTATTCATTAAATTCATGAGTCTCACCTATCCAAGTATATGCGTAATACCTATTTTGTTTGTCAAAAAAACGTTTCATCAAGAAACGTTTCGCCTTTTATTATAATTTTTTTATTTCGTCAACTGATAGGCCAGTAATCCGAACAATCGTATCTAAGTCCATATGTTCATCTTTCATCTTTCTGGCAATCTTGAGCTGCTCAGATTTTTGCCCCTCTTTTAATCCAGACTCATGTCCTTCTTTTCGTCCCTCTTTAAGTCCTTCTTCAAGTCCTTTTTCTCGCCCCTGTTTTTCCGCATACCTTGTTCTATCGTATAGTTCTCTTCGGTCTGCTTCCTCTTTGTCGTATAATCCTATAAAGTTTGCATCCTCAGTTAAATCTACTAACTTATTCTTTACCTCTTCCATCACGTAATCTCCTTTACTTATTTCCTCTATATCTTTTAGTTGATTCATCCCTAAAAGTAATAACAATTTTTCTTCTCTGGTCATCTCTTCTTTATTATAGTACATATTTTCTATTTTGGCTAGATTTACAAAACTTTTAAAAATATATACAAGCGTACTTAAATCGTGTTATAATCCTCTGATAAAATTAAGCATAGTTGATGATCGTAATTCATACACTTATAATTTTTTTCTTATTTTACAAGAAATTGTAATATTATACTAATAATTTTTTCTGATCATATTTGTTTAAACAATTTAGGTACGCATTATTAAAACTAATTTAAAAGTCTTAAATCACTTGAAAATAAAGGGTTTAAGCTGTTTTATATTCTCACAACTGTCAAACTTGAGATCATATCAAAAAAATAGACCGAAGTCTATTTATTCAATCCACAAACATTACAGTTTTTCAATGTCTTCAATCGATAGACCAGTCGCTTTCGATATCGTATTTATGTCTATACCTAATTCTCTAAAGTTTTTGGCAATCTTCATCTGACCTTCCTTAAATCCAGACTCGTGGCCTTCTTTAAGTCCTTTTTCTCGTCCTATTTTTTCCGCATACCTTGTTCTATCAATTAGTTCTCTTCGGTCTGCTTCCTCTTTGTCGTATAATCCTATAAAGTTCGCATCTTCAGTTAAATCTACTAACTTCTTCTTTACCTCTTCCATCACGTAATCTCCTTTACTTATTTCTTCTATACTTTCTAGTTGATTCATTGCTAAAAGTAGTAACAATTTTTCTTCTCTGGTCATCTCTTCTTTATTATAATACATATTTTCTATTTTGGCTAGATTTACGTGATAACTTTCTACGATTGGTTCTCCAGGTGTTTCTTGATAATGCCCTGTGTCGTCTCTCATCCTAAAATTAATAATCGTTCGATGGTCGTATTTCCAAAAATGATCAAAATTGATTTGAATCACTTTCTTTTGTGAAAAGTAAGATTCTCCTACATGAATCGATTCGGACGCAAGTTTAAATAAATAATCTTCATTCTTTTTTAATAAACCTTCATAGTATTCTTGATTCATTTCTAAATTAATAATATTATTTTCAAT
>DVKJ01000058.1 GCA_018716065.1 Candidatus Pelethosoma merdigallinarum | reverse complement strand
TCAAATAATTTTATCGCCAAACAAAATATAGATAGACTAGCTGATTAAGGATATCTCCTTCCTATATTTCGTTTGGCTATATCTATTATACCACTATTTTTTGCTTATCAGTCATAAAGTTGAACACAACTAAAATCAAAAAAATAATTTATAAAATTTGCTATTAGTTATTCTTTATTTATTACATAACTATTGCTTGTTTTAGAGGATTTGTAATAAAAACTATTTAAAACTTTTGCTTTCAATTCAATATTTTTTATGAAAATCATATAATATTTTAGAAAGGAGTTTTACGATGAACTATTATAACCCTTATTACTACATGACGAATCCGGCAAGTAGTTTATATGGCGCACCTTCTATTGCTTCTCGTGGTTTATTTTCTAGACTAGCAAGTGGTTTTAATTGGTCTAGTTTGTTAAACAATGCCCAGCGTACTTTAGGTATTATCAATCAAGCGATTCCACTCGTAAAACAAGCAACACCGATGTTACAAAATGCAAGAACGATGTTTCGTGTCATGAATGAATTTAAAAAAGTAGATTCTCCTACACCAACACCAGAACCAAAAACTCCAGCAACCTCCACTTCGAACACTACAGAAGAAATTTCAACCATTCAAAATCATCAGAACTTTTCCTACGGTCCTACATTCTTTCAATAAAAAAATTAGATCCAATCTAATTTTTTTATGTGTTCTATTTCTTCTCTATATTGTTTTTGAAGTTCAGGAACATTCTCACAACGTTTTATTTGTTGCTCTAACCACTCTATTTGATGCCTCATATATTCTTTCTGTTGTTCTTTTAAAATACAAGGACCATATCGTAATTCAAAAGGTGTATAAGAAACCTCACCTTTCCACCAATCCATCACGATATATTCTTTTTTACGATCCATCACAGGAAGTTCCGCTTTTAAATAAAAGCCATGTTCCATCATATAGGTTCGAAGAATTTCTAAATCACGATTACTCTGTAAAATGAAATGATTTCCTTGTTCTAAAACTTCTGGTTTTAATATTTGAAGAATGGTTCTTGTCCCTAATCCCGCAATCACTACCGCATCTGTAGGTAAAATCGATTGACCATCTAATCCATCAGTAACGACAAATTCAATTTGTTCTTCTACTTGATACTTCTTGGCATCCATCATGGCATTGGTTAAAGACTTGGGATTACAATCACTAGCAATCAAACGAGAGGGGTGATGATGAAGCGCTAAAAACAAGCATAAGTGAGCATGATTACATCCAACATCAATTACACCCTCTTCTGGCGAAAGAAAAGAGGCAACTGCCTCTAAACGTTTGGATAAACGCATACTAGTCTCCCATATAATCCTTTAACTTACGAGAACGAGAAGGATGACGAAGTTTACGAAGTGCTTTGGCTTCGATTTGACGAATACGTTCACGCGTCACGTTAAACATCTTCCCTACTTCTTCTAAGGTACGTGATTTTCCATCTTCTAATCCAAAACGTAAACGAATGACTTTTTCTTCACGTTCGGTTAAGGTTAATAAGATTTCAGAAATTTCATCTTTTAACATCTCATTCGTCGCATATTCTTCCGGACTCATATTACGTTCATCAGGAACAAAATCTCCTAAATGTGAATCATCTTCTTCGCCAATTGGAGTTTCTAAACTTACAGGCTCTTGACTAATTTTATAAATATCGCGAATTTTTTCTACTGAAGTATTCATTTTCTTTGCTAACTCTTCTTCGGTTGGTTCACGATTTAACTCTAAGGTCAATTGACGATGAACACGAGTTAATTTGTTAATCGTTTCAACCATATGTACAGGGACACGAATGGTACGAGCTTGATCCGCGATCGCACGTGTAATCGCTTGACGAATCCACCAAGTCGCATAAGTTGAAAATTTGTATCCTTTGGTCACATCAAATTTTTCAACCGCTTTCATTAATCCGATGTTTCCTTCTTGAATAAGATCTAAGAATAACATTCCACGTCCTACATAACGTTTAGCAATACTAACCACTAAACGAAGATTCGCTTCAGCAAGAGTTGCTTTCGCCATTTCATCACCAGCCGCAATACGATCAGCAAGTTCTAACTCTTCTTCCATTGTTAAAAGTTTAATTTGTCCAATCTCTTTTAAATACATACGAACCGGATCGTTAATGGTTAAATCTTTGGTTAAATCATGATCATCTAATAATAAATTCGTTTCTGATTGTTTTCCAGCTTTTCCATCATCCCCAGAACCCGCTTCATCTTCCGTTACAACGGCAATATGATTCTCGCTAAATACATTATATAAATCATCTAAACTGTCCGCATCTAGTTCTAATCCTTTTAATGCATTCGCAAGTTGTTCATAAGTAATAAAACCTTTTTCTTTTCCTAATTTTAATAAGTCTTCTTTTCTTTCATCAAATGTCTTAATTTCGTGTAACATATTTATTCTCCTTTTACTTTTAATTCTATAATTTTTTGTGCAATTTTAGCTTTTTCTAAAGGATCTGTGATCTTTTTCATTTCCTCTTTTAAACGACGTTGTTCATAGCGAACATTATATTGTCTTATCGCCGCAATATAATCTTCGATCTCATCTAAGGTGTACTCTTCTTTTAAAGGAAGTGATAAGATTTCACCTAACGTATCCATCTTTTGTTGATTATTTCCAATAAAAGTAATAAAATCAGCTTCATTAATTTGGTGATACTGCTTATAGAAATAACTAATATCACGTGCCAAAAGACGATACGATTCGGTAGGCATATAAGTCATCTTACGATCATACATTTTAATCACTTCTGGCGATTTCAACATGTAGTATATCAAATTTTTTTCAGCTTGGGTATATTTATTGTTTAAAATTTCTTTCTTTTTTTCTTTCGTTGGAAGATTTTGACTATTTTTTTGTTCTTTTTGTTCTTTCTTCTCTCGAATCTCTTCTAATTTCTTTCGTAAAAAAGATTCATCCAAAGAAGATTCTTCACTCATCTTCTTGATCGTTAACTCTAGTAACACATCATCTTCAATCATAGATAATTCTTGTAATACATCTTGAACATATCTTGCCAAATCTTCGTTGCTCGTTAAATCGCGATGTTCTTTTAAATAAGATAGTTTAAAATCCATGACATTGATCGGATGATTGATCTTTCTTAGGAAACGTTCTTTTCCATATTTTTTAATATAATCATCGGGATCTAAATCTTCTTCTAAACGAACAATTTTAGGAGTAATTCCCACTTTTAATAATTCATTCGCACACGCATAAGTTGCTTTTGCTCCAGCAGAATCCCCATCAAAAACGAGTAAAATATTTTTAGCCATTCGCTTTAATAAAATAATGTGTTCCTTAGTAACTGCCGTTCCCATTGTCGCAACGACATTTTTTACCCCAATCGTGTAAGCACGAATGACATCCATAAAACCTTCCATAATGAGTACGGTATCTAATCTTCGTGCTTCATCTTTCGCACGGTGATAATTGTATAAAAGTTCTCCTTTTTTAAAGATTTCCGTTTCTCTAGTATTAATATATTTAAAATTTCCTTCTGTTTTATATAAACGACCACTATAACCAACAATACGACCAGAGATATCCCATAAAGGGAACATAATACGATCTTGATACATGTCTAAGTATCCATAATCATTTTTTAAAACCAAGCCACTTTTGACCATATCTTCATGACTATATTTCTTTGATAAAAATAACTTCGTTAATACATCTCTTTGATGAAGTGCTAATCCGATACCAAATTCTTTAATAATCGAATCGTCAATCTCACGTTGTTTTAAATACGTACGTGCCTCTTTTCCCTGACTGGTATTAATATTATTTTGATACAGCTTTTGACTTAATTCATACATATCATATAACGGTTGAAGATGGGCAACATTCTTTTTAGAAGATCGCGTATCAATCTGAATATCAATTCCCGCATGATCCGCAACAATTTTAACCGCTTCTAAAAATGATACATTTTCATAATCCATCACAAAGCGAAAAACATTTCCTGTTGCCCCACAAGAAAAACAAGTATAAATTTGTTTCTCTTTAGATACACTCATACTCGGATTGGTGTCATCGTGAAAAGGACAAACACCGAAGAAATTTTTCCCTTTTTGTGTCAGTGGTAAATATCCAGAGATGATATCTACGATATCAACACTTCTACGTATTTCATTGATGGTTTCATTGTTTATTAATGCCATAGTATCATACTCCCTATTATTAATATACAACAAAACTTTTCGATTTCCTTTTTTTTGACGAAATTTTTTTCATTTTTTTGAAAATTCTTACAAAAAAGAGCCAAAAAAGGCTCTATCTATATAAACGCTAAATGCTTAGCGGGCATGAGAAACAACCACCATCTACCTTTAATATATCCCAAAACACTTTCAAATATTCATAATCTTTCTATAAATAATATATGAGGAAGATTTCAAAATGTGATTACCGATCTATAACTAATTTGTTTTTTTTTAACACGAAAAGTAATACTTCCATCCCAGTCTGTTCTATATAAAACAGATTCTTTTAATCGTTCTAATACTTCTTTTGTCGGATGACCATAACGATTATTTTCTCCTACCGATATCACCGCATACTGTGGACGAATTTGTTCAATCAATTTTTCACTTGTACTCGTCTTAGAACCATGATGACCCACTTTGAATACATCGATTTTAGGTAAAACATATTCATTCATGATCGCACTTTCTTCCTTTGTTGTAGAATCTCCCATAAACAAAAAGGAATAAGAGTTCAATTCCGTATAAAGAACAAGACTACTTTCATTTTCATCCTCTACACTTTTCCTATTTAAAACATTAAAACGTTGTGAACCTATTTCTAAATAATCCTGATTTACTTTCTTCACTTGAATCCCTTTTTTATGAGCAAGCTTATAAATGTCAAGCTCTTCTTTTGAATAATTGTTCGCATTAAAAAGAATGTTATCGACTGGATAGTGTTCTAATAACGTTTCCGCATCTCCAACATGATCTAAATCACCATGCGTTAAAATTAAAGAATCTACCTTCCTACAACCTAAACTTTTTAAATAAGGAATAATTTCTCGACGCATTCGTTTCCCATCTGTTGATACTCCTGTATCAATCATAATGACTTTTTCATTACGCGGTAAAACAATGATCGTTGAATCTCCTTGTCCAACATCAAAAAAAGTTACTGTCGCACTCGAACGTAAAGTAGGAAAAATAAAATGAAAAAGAAAGAATAGAAAGGTTACTTTGACATAAAAATAGTTCTTACGAAGGATTCCTTGAAAACTAAAATAGATAAACACTTCTAAAAGAAGGTACCACACAAAAGGAAATCGCATCCAAACAAGATGTCCAAATGGTATCGAACTAGCCTGTGAGACCATCATTTCTAATAAAGAAACAAGCAAGGAAAAAACGGGATCAAACAACGGACAAATAAACCCAAGAAAACAGATAGGAAAAATAATAAAAGTAAAAAAGGGAACAAACAGTAAATTCCAGAAAATACTTAACAGGTGTAGCTCATAAAAGTGAAACATGGAAATAGGCGCACTGACAAGAAAAGCCATTGTAGATATTTTAAATACAGATATCAGATAGTTTGAAGAAGATAACCATTTGGAAAACACCAGTAAATAAAAACAAATCAAAAAACTATATTGAAAACCAAGATCATAAATCCACCAGGGACGATAAAGTAAAAAACCACCTAAAATATAAAAGAATAATGTCGTGTTTTTAAAATTCCAATGATAAAGACGATTAGCTTTAAACAGAACAAAAAAGACATAGGATCTTATTAAAGAAACACTAAAATTAGTCATCGAAACATATCCAAACAATAAAATACACACGATAAGATAAACTTTTTTCTCATTATCGAACACTTTTCGAAGTAAATAAAAAAGGAAGAAAGAGATAAAAGTTAAATGTGATCCTGATAAAGCAAACAAATGACTAATGCCTAGTGTTCGTATAGCTTCCTCAAACGATTCTGGAATCGAAGAAGAATCACCAAAGATAATCATTTGGTAATAATCACTATTTTCTCTTGTTTTTAGGAGCCCAGACAACTGATCTTTGACAAATAAAAGGAAAGACGTTTTTTCAGAAAGAATTTGAATCTTTTCTACCTCTACCGTCCAAACAATTCCCCTACTAAGTAAATAATTTCGATAATTAAATAAACCTTTCGTCGTATTTTTATCTGGTAAAGCAAACGTACCTTCTACTTTTACCTTACTTCCTAAAGGAATCGATAATGACTCTGGGAGAAAGGCTTGAATCTTCTCCTCTGCCTTGATTTCTAAAACCGTATACTCTTCTTCTTGTTTTACTTGTGTCACCATTCCAACGATTTCGTTTATATCTTTAGAATATACACTTGACTTTCCTAATTGAATTCGAATAAAACTAACATATAACACACAAAGAAGAAAGAAGAAAAGAAAGAAACTAGAGTGTAATATTTTCTTTAAGTTTATTAAAAGTAGATTCGCCAATTCCTTTCACTTCCATTAATTCTTCTAGTGTTTGAAATCCACCTTGACTATTTCGATAATCAATAATGGCTTGGGCTTTGACTTCACCAATCCCAGGTAGTGTCATCAATTGTTCTTTGGTTCCTTGATTAATCGAAACAGGTCCATTTACCGTTACTTCATTACTTCCCCCGGAAACTAAAGCCTCACTTGTATCGATTCTAGCATCATTACGAATACCTTCAGAATTAGAAGCAACTTCTCCTTGTTTATCTACAATAATCACCATTTCATCACTTACTTTTTTACTAAGATTAATTTGACTCGTATCGGCATTACCTGTTAAACCTCCCGCACTTGTAATCACATCCATCACTCTTGTACCTTTAGGAACTTCATAAATTCCAGGTGCATTAACTTCTCCCTTAATATCCACAATCAACGTTTCCTCTTCAATATCTTTTATTTCCTCCTTTTCTTTTTTTACAAGTTCCGTTTTTTCTTCTACCTTTTCTTCTTTGTTTGAAGAAGGCTTTATCCAAAAATAAATACTCGTTCCTAAAAACAATAAACTAAACAACACCGTTACTATTACTTTCTTTTTTTGTTCATTCATCAAACCACCTCTATTAGAATATACTTCGTACTAACCCTCATTTCCTTTTTTTTCACCAAAAAAAGAATAAGTTTTCACTTATCCTAGATTTGGAAAAGAATGTTAAAAGTTTTATGATATCGACTAGATTTTATTTTAGCACATATGGATCATCAAGTGTTCCACTGCCCGAAACAAATTCTATATTACTATTTAAATACAAGGTTGGAAGAACGCGACATGGATATGAATAAATATCTTCATAACCCAATTCTTCTGGCATAACTATGTATACTTGTGTTGAATGGTCTGTACGGGGAGTTAATGTCCAAACACAACCATAAGTCAAACTGCTAATCCAATTATGATCACTACAATCAGTCTCTCCCCATTTTCGCAATGGAGTAGATAGACATTTAGTTCTATCAAACTGATTTCCTCCACTAGTTGCAAAACCATAATCACTTGGATATAATAATCCTATTTCTCCAGTCCACTCTTTGGCATGACCATCTTCCACATTATCACTTCTTTCAAAATCATAAAACTGTTGACCAGTATTAGTTTCATTAAGAACACTTCCGCCTAAATTCCACGTCACTGGAACGATTTTTTCTTTTGACTTTTCTGAAAATCCTATTGCTTGATAATCACCAATTGAATTATAATAATCACCACTATTTAATAACGTTTGAAGAGAAGATGTACTCCAATCATTAACCCCTTCCATAGAATGTGTAAAATTTAGTTTTTTTTGATTTACCCTTTGTTTTAAATAGTTAAACAGAGTATAAATCTTTATGAAAAAGTACGATTTGTTAACAAGAAATGATGAGAGTCACACTAATCACTTTCACTCCGCAGCCAATCTCAAACATTTAACTTTGTGATTCCATCAATGTTGTTACATATTTTTTTCATGCTTATTCTATTGTCTATATTACCATATATATATTTTTATTATTTATTTCTTTTTCATGACATCTTTAAATAAAGTCACCAAGTTTTTGCAATAAAATGAAAAAATTTGATGATTTTTAATACTTTTTTCAAAAAAATGAAAAACTTGATAAAATTTAGTACTTTTTTCAAAAAAAGATATAGTTTGACTATATCTCATTACATTAAAGTCATAATAATGACAATCACTCCTAGAATGATACGATAACCCATAAAGAGTTTGAAATCGTGTTTCTTTAAATATTTTAATAGGAATGATATACAGAATAATCCGGATAAAAAGGCTACTAAGATTCCAACTAAAAAGACAGTTAAGTTGGTTGAAATTAAAGTCCATGTTGCAGAATCTAACAATTGTAAAATAACAGCTCCACATACGACAGGTGCGGATAAATAAAAGGAAAACTTAGCCGCATCTTCACGATTTAGTTTTAAAGCACGCGCCGCAGTAATTGTGGTTCCACTTCGTGAAAAGCCTGGTATTAAAGCAAATACTTGAGAACATCCAATTAAAAAGGCTTGTTTCATCGTCATTTCTTCGAGATTTTCTTTTTGGCTACACTTTTTATCAACAACATAGATAATAATACCCATTACAATTAAAGCGACCGCAATGAGGATATAATTACTACGTACTGCATTTTCAATGGTTTCTTCAAATAATACACCCACAATAGCTGCTGGAATAGTTGCCACAATTAAGTACCACAACATCTTTCCTTCTTTATCTTTAACACCTTTTGTAAGGCCTTTTCCAATCATCGTAATAAAATCATGAAAGAAATAAATTCCAATCGCTAGTAGTGTTCCTAAATGAAGTGCGATATCTAAAGTTAATGCTAGATCATTAGAAATACCACTACCAATTCCAAAAACATCTCTAAAGATAATTAAATGCGCACTAGAACTGATTGGTAAAAACTCCGCAATTCCTTGTATAATTCCTAATATAATAACATCTATGATTCCCATAAGTTCCTCCTTACTCTTATACATTATATCAAAAGAAGGTCCAAAAAAGAAATCTTTTTTACACCTTCTTTAATTTTCCGTCAAATAACGAATATAAATATCCATGAACAGGTAATCCAAAACTTTCGCGTAGATAATCTTGATACCCATGAACTTGGTGAATATAAGCTGGATCGTCAATATTTTTTAGTTTGTAATCAATGACATCAATGTGATCCTCATAGACGATAAATAAATCGATCATTCCCATGTGGTCTTCTTTTACAAACGCATATTCTTTATATACTTTTCCTTGTTCAATATTCTTTAATAATGGTTGATCTAAGAAACATTGAATTCTTGATCTTAAGAAATCACTTTGAATCATAGACAAATTAGGATTTGTAAAATCAATCATTTCTAACAATAAGTGTGCCTCACTACCTAATTTTAAAACTTCTTCTAAATCTTCTTCGATTAATTGATGATTTTCTTTTGAATAGTGAATCTCTTTAATTTCCTGAGTTGGAATCGATAAAGTATGTTCGATAATTTTGTCATTTGTCTTTTCTAATTTTTTATTAAGGTCAACTTTTAATTCTAATAGATAATCTTTCGATAACGATAATTGTTCTACATCAATTGGCTTAATATATTCTTCTAAACGTTCTTTGATGGAACACAACATATCACCAAAAGATCGATAGCTCAATCGTTCTAAAGTAGGAACCATTTCATGTCCATGATCCTCTTTTAAGGATAAGTCCGTCACAAAGATCATTTTTTCTTTGGCTCTAGTTAAAGCAACATAGAACAAGCGAATCTTTTCACTAATCATTTCTTTGGTATAGGTTTCTTTATATAACGTTTTAAGAATGGTATCTTTTAATCCATCTTCAAAATAAGGGAATATGAGACCATATTTTTTATCGTATAAGAAATCCCCTTTTACATCATCGGTATTAAATTTACGATCTAAAGAGGCAAAGTAACAAATAGGGAATTCTAAGCCTTTAGACTTATGAATATTCATGAGTTTTACGGTATTACTTTGATCTAAGATTCCTTTCATTTTAATATCTTCTTTTCCATTTAAAACCTCTTCTAAAAAAGCCACAAATTCAGGAATATCAAAGCCAAGATCTTGAGCACCTTTCGCCACACTCGATAAATGATCTAGTCTTGCCAGTGTATGGGTAATATCCCCTACTTTTATGATTTTACGGTAAAAATCAAATTCTTCGATCACTTTCTCTACTAATTGTGATAAAGAAGAAGTGGATAAGAAAGGAAGAATTTTAAGACAAATTTGGGAAAGTGTTGTATTTTGATAAGATTTATTTTGAATGATGTGATACAACTCTCGATCTGTATATTCCATTAAGAAACTTCTTCCTACACTCATAAATGCATGTGTGAAGGTTGTATCAAAACGTTGTTTATCAAACGCATCTAGTAATAGAAAAATGTTTTTTAGTAAATGAACATCATAAGAAGATTTGATGGATTCATCTTGATACACTTGTAATGGGATTCCAAAGTATAAAAATATTTTCTTATATAAATCATAATCACTACCAGTTTGTAATAGAATCGTAAAGTCTTTATATTCTGCTGGTCTTGTCACACCCTTCTTCATATCAAAGATAGGAAATTTTTGATCTATTTTTTTCTTAATATCTTGAGCAATCGTAAAGATTTCAATTTCTCTACGTGTATAAGGAGATTCTTTTTCATACGTATAATTTAAAAGATCCATGTGATAATTCTCATCGGTTTTTCCTTCTTCATCATACATTTTATTTCCAGCAACCATTTGGTGTTCCTGTTTATAATTAGCGCCCCCAATTTCATCATCCATCCACGGATCAAACAAAACATTGATATCCGCAAGCACTTCTTTTCGGGAACGGAAATTTTTGATTAAATCAATTTTAATCCCATCTTTTTCTTGCTTATATTGATCATACTTCTGCTTAAAAATATAAGGATTGGCATTACGGAACTGATAAATCGATTGTTTAATATCTCCCACCATATAAACATTATGATTGGCAATATAAGAAATAAATTCTTCTTGAATATCGTTGGTATCTTGATACTCATCAACCAAAATCTCACTAAAACCTTGTTTTATTTCCGCACAAACTTCGGGATGATTTTTTAATAGTTCTAAGCTCATACGAGAAATATCGTGAAATTCGTAGGCATTTTCTCTTTTCTTCCATGCTTTCATCTCTTGATCCAAACGAAGAAGAATATCAACTAAGATCGATGCGGTTGGTTTCGTTTGATACAAATTTCTTTTTATCTCATCGGTATCTTCATACACCAATAAACTTTTAAGATCTTTCAAAACATCCGTTATTTGTTGTTTCATCTTTTTTAATTCTTCACTACTTCCTTTAGGCGCATTCTTTAATTTTAATGTCTGAGCAACTAAAAATTGAGAATAGTCCTGAGCTTGTAATAAAGGCTCTAAAACATCGCGTATTTTATAATAATAATCACCATCACTAACCAGTTCTAGAGATGATAAAAGTGTTTGAATATAACCTACTTGTTCTTGTAAAAGCTGAACATACTCCTGAATGAAAGAATTTATATTCTCTTCGTTATAAAAATGATCTAAATAGTGAGTCAAATATTCTACTTTATCGGTACGAAGATTTAGTTTATCATCATAAAAACGAATCGCATCACGAATATTTTGATCTCCTTTAATACAAAAGGAATGAATAAAAGAGACAAAAGCCGGATCTTTCTTTTCGTAATATTCATGAAGAATTTGATCAATGATTTCTACACGCTTCATCGATACAATACTGCTAGAAGTAATCGCAATTTGTTTAGGTAGATCTAGAAGATAGTGATACTTCTTGACAAGCGATAAAGCATAACTATCAAACGTTGTAATATAAGCAGAATCTAGTTGGTCTAATTCTTCTTTTAAGCTTTCTTCTTTTTGTAAGGCACTACGAATACGTTCTTTCATCTCACTAGCGGCCGCATTGGTGAACGTTAAAATAAGTAGACTTCGAATACTGGTCCCATGTCTTAACTTTTCAATCACACGTTCGGTTAAAACAGCAGTCTTTCCACTTCCAGCTCCGGCACTAATAATCATATTGGTCCCACTTTTAGAAATCGCTTCTTGTTGTTCTTTGGTCCATTGTCTACTCATTTTCATCACCTCCTAAATACACGACATCATTATATGTTTTAAAACAAAGATCTTGGAAAGGACAGTAACCACAACTTTTATTTTTATCCGCTAGTACTTTGGGATTGATGGTAAAGTCACCTTGATGAATTGCTTCCCAAGTACGTAAAATATGATTCTCGACCTTTTGATTGATTTCTTCGATTTGATTTTTGGTCACTAATTTTGCATAGCTACTAAATCCACTCTTCGTTGTTTGTAATCCTTTAATCCATTCGCTATTCTCATACGTTTTATCAAAATGGCTTAAAATCGATTCTTCATTGATCGTATATCCTTCTAGTTTTAAACTCGTCTTAATTTGTTCTTTCAAAGATTCTTGGTGTTTGGTGTGAAGCTTAAATTGTAGACACTTTTGAAGATAAAATCCCACTACTTGATCAAGAGGATTCTCTTTGGTATGCATCAACAAAAAGAGATAAAATGGAAGTTGTAAACCAAATCCATAATCCAATTCTTTTAATGAAATATCCGTATTTCCTGTCTTGTAATCCACTAAAGCATGATAGTGAATCCCATCTTTTTGAAAATGCAAAATTTTATCGATAAATCCTTTTACTTGAACTTGATCCTGAAGCGTTACCACCACTTCTTTTTCATGTTCTTCCTGTTTAAAGTCCGTACATAATTGTTGATCTTTTAATACATCAATCATCATCCATAAATGTTCTTCTAAAGGTTCCCACCAAACTTGTTCCTCCACTGTAAAGGAAACTAAATTTAATTGTTCTTGAAGAATTTGTTTTAAACGATCAGGATCTTCTTGCCAATATGAAAGAACATAATGGTAGATATTACCTACTTTTTGGGCAAAACTTTCTTCATATTGATTTAATTTTAAGAGATAAGTCACATAATACTTAAACGCACATTCCATATAACTATTTAAACTCGTATAGGAAAGTATAGGATTCACAGTTAAGTCTGGAATCTTCGTAAATTCATGGTGGTAAGACAAATAAGAGTCCGTACCATAAGTTGAGGTCAGTATTGGAAGGGCTGGATGATTTTGATTATAATTCTTTAATTGATCTAAAAGAGATGCCATAGTTAATAAGTTATAATCATGTCCATAATTGTGGTGATAATCCCAAGTGATATGTTTGATTTGAACCGGTAATTCTTGTAATAAAGCAGATGGATAACAAACCCCTTCATCGGTCGCTAATTTATAACTCATATAAAGATGAGGAATGCGTAAAATACTTTGTTTGGTTCCCATACGTTGATTTTTGTTCTCTATGACACTGGAATCTTTATACGTAAGCTCACTAACATCATCCGTAATATAAGCTTCATCTTTAACAATGGTAGGAATAGAACCTTGGTTCATTCCAATTACAAAGACATAGTCTTCTTCATCATACCACGTGTGTAACAACGTACCATAAGAAATCGTTGATTGTTCTTTTGTCGTAGGCACTAACGTTTCTTTTACCTCTTCTCTGATGTAATCATATACTTCTTTTATTTCTCCTTCGTACCACCCATATCGATTTAAAAGATCAATACAAAGATTAACAAGCTTTATTTCTTCTTTGGTATGGTGATACTTCTGTTGTAATTCCGAAACGATTTCTTCTCTTGATTTCGTTTGTACTCCTTTTAAAAACTCTTTTCCAATTCGTGTGTGATAAAGAGAAGGTTTTTGTGCATACTCTATCGGTAATTGATAAAATTTAAAAATACGTTCGATATAAGGTTCATATTCTTCTGTCACACCAATAAGATAAAGATGATTTAAAGGAACTCCTTCTTCAATCTTTTTAGCAAGCGCTAAAGCGACAGATTCCACTTCTTCTTGAATGTGTGAAAATTCATATACATCAATAGACGAAGCTTGCGGTTCATCGAATGTGAGTATCTCTACATTTGTAATTTGTTTTAATTCTTCGATCGTATGTTTTTGTAGTTTGGTAAAAAAATCAAAACCTATAATATAAATAGAACGTCCCTCGAAAAAAGTTTTTCCATAGGAAGAAAATTGTAGTTTGTTATACTGTTTTAAAACTTCATAATAGATTTGAACTTTTTCTAATTTTTCTTGTTTTATTTTTTGTGTAGGAAGATACTTCATTTGTTCCATATACATTTTAGCGATCGGAATGGACAAATGACAAGTCGTACTTAAAAAATAAAGTGCGTCTTTCGTAAATGTAAATTCTAAATACGTTTCCACTTCTTGAAACGTCATAATTTTATAATTTTGCGTCGTTTGATTCATTTCTACAATGACTTTTTTCTTCATTGTAGAAGGTACAATGACAATCGATTGTTCTGGTATTTTGTCTAACCATCTCATAACATGTCGAGTAGACAAGTCTCGACTTTCACCTCTCTTTTCTTAAGTGGGAGGCTAGTCTCATTGCCCCTCACAAAACCGTACGTGCCCTATTAAGGCATACGGCTTTTCATATAGGACATTCACCTTATAAAAGTTATCCTGTATAATCATTTTACATTCTTGATATGTCTATGCATATCAATATTGTTTCATACACAGTGCATCCTATATGCTAACCCCTTCGCTCCACGGTCATTACTCGCTTCTTTGCTAGTATGAGTTAGTCCGACTACTTATACATCTTTTGAGTGCCTTGGTTTATCCAAGTCCTTGTACACTCATACCTTCGCCTTGCTCGCTTTAACAATTGGTATACGAAACCTCTTGTACTTAGGAATGTATAAGTCCTCCCAGGTATGCATAATGTAACAATGTAGAACTCGCCACGTCCTAAAGACCCCGACAGATTTCTCATAGTATCTCGCTTTATCGATACTACCGATTTTGTTTGCTAGGCAGGTGACCCTATCAACATCTGCTTATATATTATTTAACGAGGCTCAATAACTTCACGCTTTCGCATTGCGGCTCGAACTCTTGCTTGCCTACGCTTAAACCTAATCTCACGTTTTCGGCTCCAAGGCTAGCTAATGGCTCCTTGCTAGGGATTACCATATCGGCTTCCCACCGATTATACACTATGCACCGAACTGGCGCACCACCTCTTCTATCATATCACATTTCTTCTTGTTAAGAAAATGAATTCTAACAAAAAGAAATTTCTAATAAGTGTCAAGTAATAAAGAAAAAAAGAATTCTCATTTCTTTTTATTTGAGATCATGTTATACTTAAAATGGTGAGACGATGAAAACAAAACATTCTTATGAAATAACCCGAGGAAGTCTTACTTCTTCTAAGAAAAAAGATGATCGCGATTTACTTATTTCTGCTTTTAACCAAGATGCCGGAAAACCTCTAGATCGCAATAATATTAATGAAGTTTTGGAAAGTAAAAACAAAGAATTTCAAAATCTATCAAAAGAGGATCAACAACAAGTAAAGAAAGAAATTGGTGAGGAAATAAACCAATATTCACAACCTTTTCCGAAAGAAAAAAAGAAGAGGACTCCTTATATCTTCATTCTTCTTATCAGTCTCTTCTTTCTTCTCTTAATTTTATTTACGCTATCACGATAACCATTTGGTTATTTTTTCTTTACCAGAATCACATCTGCATGACTTGAAAAAGATGATGTTTGTAACAATGTTGGATGATTCATAAATTCTTGATACAACAAACGTAAAGTATCTAATGCGTTGTCATTAGAAACATCAACGGTATCAATATAAGGATCCAACACTTTAACTGCGCCTTCCTCTTCCCCTACATTACAAATAATGTCAGTCCCTTGTACACGAGCTAGTAAGGATAAAATGGTTGGCATTTGTTTATTAATTTCTTTATTTCTTTGATCCATTCTTAAAAAACGATATTCTAAAACTAAATCTTTTAAAACCTGTAACATACTTTTCTTAATCATCATCGCATCTTCATAATTTTGAATGTTTTTCATTTCTAAGTCTTGTAAGGTGTGATAACTATTCATAAGATTCGTTTCTGGTAATGTAATATGTTCTACTTTCATAATTCCTCCTTTTTGGGCATAAAAAAGCAGTATCGATTTATACTGCCTTTTCTTTTTGCACGAGCGTTATTTCATTATATGCATTATTTTTACAATTGTCAACTCTTTTTGATTAAAATTTGTTCAACAATCTTTGACAAATTTTTAATCTATTTTACGAATCCTATATTTTTTACTCATAAAATCAGTAATCAAATACAGTACTTCCGCATAAATTAAATTCAATAATAAAGATGACGTAATACTAGTCACGAGTGTATTTAAATCAAATGGAAGAAAACCAACCACAATTAAAATGAGGTACATGAGTATGCGATAAACGAAAATGGTTAAAAAAGTGATAAATAATACACTAATCGCATGATTAGACATCCAAGAGTTTAACCAACGAATAAAGAAACCAATAAGTGTGAAGATACATGCATTGATCACTAATGTATCCGTATATACTAAATCATAAAATAAACCAACCGCAAAACACACTTTCAGAAAGTTTTCTTCTTCATGGTTAAAATAAGGATAAATAATAATCAACGAAACAATTGAAAATAAAGGTACGAGCCATGTACTCGTAATTCCTACAATGTTAGAAACAATTCCTTCTAGTAAAAAGGAAAGAACCGTTACAACACTAACCATCATCATGATTCTTCACCTTGACGCTTTAATATCGTTACATAACGAATGTCGTCAAAATTCACATCTGATTTTACTTCTACGGTACGAGCTAAATCAAAATTATCTTTCGTAATCTTAGATACTTTCCCTACTAAAATACCACTTGGAAAGATATCTCCCATTCCTGTTGTCAATACCATATCCCCTTCTTTAATTTCCGTATTATCCGCAATTCCTTCCACAATAAAAGAACGAGAACTCTTATCATAACCTGATAATAAACCATAAACATTTTTTCCATCGACACTAATTTTGACACTAATTTTATTATTAACATCATCACTCGTTAATAATTTAACAGTACTGTTAAAATTTGTAACTTTGGAAACCTTACCAATCAATCCTTCACTAACAACGACTGGCATATCCACTTTCACACCATTTTTAGAACCTTTATCAATGGTAATCGTATTATACCAATAACCTAAATTACGATTCACAACCGTCGCATTTAAATAGGCATCTTTCGATAATACTTGGTTCAGTTCTAGTGTCTTTTGAAGTTTATCTACCTCATCTTCTAATTCTGCATTTTTAGCCTTAATAGAATCCGTTTCTTGAACTTTATTTTCTAAGATTTGATACTCCTCATATATATTGTGTAACTTTGAGATTTCAGTCATCTTATCTTTTACAAAACGAATCGGCGCATATGCGACTTTTTGAACTAAAAGAACACTATCTTTGATTGCCATTTCGACAGGTGATAAGTTTCTTTTATTCATCACAATCGCCGATACTAATACCAGTAATAAAACGATTGCGACAACGATTCCTAATAAAATATATTTTTTTTCGATTTTTTTTCTTCCATTTAACATTGCAATCACCTTTTTTATTATAAACTATTTTCCATCGTTTTCCAACTAAATATTACCATTTTCAAAAAAACTATAGTAAAGATCTTTTCCAATAATCACATGATCATCTAAAGCAATGCCCATCCATTCTCCAACCTGTATTAAACGTTCCGTCACTTCGGTATCTTGTTTACTAGGATGAACATTTCCCGATGGATGATTATGAACACAAATCATCGATGTTGCCCCTACTAAATAAGCTTCTTTAAAGACTTCCCTAGGGTGAACAAGACTATAATTAATGGTACCTTTAAATAATAATTTTTCAGAAATCACTTCTTTTTTTGGATCTAAATATAATACATAAAAACACTCTTGCATCTCATCTTTTAATTTCGGTTGATAATACTCAAAAACTAATTCTGCATTCGTAATAACCGTTCCTTTAATATATTGAATCTTTTGGTGCATTCGTTTGGCTAATTCTATACAAGCTAATATTTCACAAGCTTTACTTTCCCCAATCCCTGGTAGTTTCAATAATTGTGGGTAGTTTACAAAGCGTAATTGTTCCACACTTCCAACCTCTTTTAATAACGCCAATGAAAGTTCTTTCACCGACATTTCTTTCGTCCCCGTCTTTAACAAAATCGAGAGTAAATCTTCATTACTGAGTGTTTCCACTCCTTCATTGATTAAACGTTCCCTAGGACGTTCCTGTTTGGGAATCTGTTTCATTTTTACCACGATCAATAACCATCTCCTTATAAGCAGTTACGATTTTGGCAATCACATTTTCAATCGCTTCTTCTTCCGATGTTTGTTCTAACACTTGATCATATTGTTCTAACTTTTCTAGGTATTCTTCATCACTAAGAACCATTTCCTTTACATATATATCATACCCTTTTTTTTCGAAATATCCTTTTATTTTTTCAACATTTTTACTAGATTTTGTTAAAGCAACATAAACGTGATACTGGGAATCTTCTAATGCATAAATATAATTGGTAAAAGAACGGGTACTATTTTGAACGGATTCTAAATCAGAATAAACACCTAGTTGAAAGAAATATACTTTTTCACTAGTCTCTTGAAAAACTGGTTTTATTTTAACGGTAGAATCATATTCGTGAAACAAATAATATCCCATCATTACACCTAAAAACAAAGAACAAAAAACGGGAAACATTAATTTTTTCATAAACCTCACCCATTTTATTATAAAAAAGAAGTAGTAAAAAATTTGTCAAATCAGAAAAAAAGAAGTATTTCTTTATACTTCTTGTAAAACGATTAAAATCATAGGTTTACATTCGGTTTCTTGATATAAGTATTTTCCTAATTTATCACGTAATCCCGATTTAATTTTATTAAAATCTAACGTGTGATCCTTGGTGTGTTGTTCGATCACTTCTAACGAAATACGTTCTGCTTCTTTAATTAAATCAATATGATCCTTCACATAGATAAATCCACGTGTCAAGATTTCAGGCCCAGATACCACTTCTTTCGTAGAACGATCCAATGTCACACTAACAATCACAATTCCATTTTCACTTAATAACTCGCGATCTTTTAAAACCAGTTCGCCAACATCTCCAGCTTGTTTTCCATCAATTAAAATTTCATCGATTTTCATTTTTTCTCTATTTTCTTGTAAAACACCGTTTTCAAATACCGCTACTTGTCCATTTAATAAGGTTAATATGTGATCCTCTTGCATTCCGACAGCCATAGCCGCTTTTGCATTTTCTACTTGATGGCGATATTCACCAATCACTGGAAAATAATAAGTAGGATTCATAAGACCTAACATCAATAATAAATCTTCACGAGAAGCATGGTATCCTAGATATTGCTTACTTGGTAAAATCATTAAATCCGCACCAATACGCGCAATTTCATCAAATAATTTTGTAGAACGACGTTCTTGTCCGGCTTCTACAGGAGAAGTAAAGATGACATGATCATCAGAAGTAATTTTAACAAAGCGATCATATCCTTTTACAATTCTTCCCATATTAGAATATGGTTTTTCACGTTCATCCGCTACTAAAATAAAACTATTTGGTTGATTTGCTTGATGAATATTAGCAATTCTATTTTTATCAAAATCAATTAATTTTAAATCAATTGCTTTCATGATCGTCCTTTCCAAACGTTTTCCTAAAATAACAACAGAACGATCTGTTTTTGAGACTTCCGTAAAGATTTCTTGGATTCTCGTTAAACCACTAGATGATACGTTACACAAGATACGACCATCACATTTATTAAGTGCTTCACTCATAAACTTCGCAATACGATGTTTTGGCGATGTAAATCCTGGTCGATCCGCATATAAAGATTCACTAAGTAAACAAAGAACTCCTTGTTTACCAACATAAGCAAGTTTTCCAATATCCGTTTGATAAGCTCCAATCAAGGTTGGATCAAATACAAAATTTCCCGTATAGAAAATCGCACCATCTGGTGTATATAAGACATATCCAACTGTGTCTGGTACGGAATGGGTTAAACTAATTGGGAAAATACTATTCTTACCAAACTTAATACTTCTATGAGGTTCCGCTAATTTTAAATTATTAGCCGTAATCTTTTCCTCTTCTAATTCTTGTTTAATAATTTCTAATGTAAACCTTGTTCCATAAATAGGAACCTCTTTAAAATCCTCAATAATATCAGGAATCGCGCCCATTTGCGAATCATGACCATGAGTAATAAAGAAACCTTTAATACGTTTTTTATTTTCTTTTAAATAATCATAGTTAGGAATAATATAATCGACTCCTAACATTTTATCATCCGCATATTTTAATCCAGCATCAAAAACAAAAATATCTTGGTCTACTTCTACCACATACATATTTTTACCATTTTCATTTAATCCACCTAATGCGAATATTTTAATTTTACTCATAATTTCTCCTTTCTTTTTCGTTTATGACTAAACCATTATATCAAAAAAATAGACAGAAGTCTATTTTATGGTTTAATCCTATAAATATTACATTTTTTCAATTTCGTCTACAGATAAACCGGTTGACTTAGAAATAGTATTAACATCCACACCTAATTCATTCATCTTTTTGGCAACCTTTAACTGTCCTTCTTTTAATCCAGACTCGCGCCCTTCTTTTAATCCGTCTTGGTAAATCTCATGACGAACGGTATTTTCATAATAAATTCGATCTTCTTCCATCGCTTCCCATAACGGATCTCCCTTTTTGATGATTTTTACGGTATCCATTAATTCTTTCTTTTCTTCTTTTGTCAT
>DVKJ01000057.1 GCA_018716065.1 Candidatus Pelethosoma merdigallinarum | reverse complement strand
GGGTGGAGTAAATGATACAACATTACGAGTAAAAGGAATTGAATATTCATCAACAAGTTATGAGACAGCTCATAAAAATGACGTTAATAGTAACATGAAAACGTATTTAGACAATTGGTATAATAATAATTTAAAAAGTTATGATAGTAAGATTTCCAAAGAAGCAATTTACTGTAATAATCGAGTGCCATCTACGAGAAAAGATTCTACTTATACTCATGAAGGATATGGAATTCATCCAACGATATATGATTTTGAAAAATTCTTTGATTGGCAAGGAACCAGAAAAGGACCAAACTTAGTTTGTACACAGGAAAATGATCAGTTCTGTGTATCAAGTACCAGTGGTAATGGGGAGTTAACCAACCCAATTGGATTAATCACTGCGGATGAAGTGAATATGGCGGGAGGAAGAACAAGTGCTCAAAATAGGCTTTACTATTTATATAGTGGAACTAGCTATTGGACCATGTCGCCGTCCTTCTTCTACAGCTGGTTTTACGCGGTCGAGTTCTACGTGACGTCGTCGGGTGAGCTTTCGCACAACATCGTGAACCTTGGTCACGGCGTCCGCCCAGTTATCAATCTGGATTCTTCTAATCTTGTCTTCACAGGTACTGGAACGATGCAAGATCCATATGTAGTTGAGTAGTTGAGTTGTAAGTAAAGAATGTAAAGTATTAACTAAATGAATTATGCATATAATATATTTAACGAAAGAAGATTGACAACAATCTTCTTTTGGTTTTGGATTGAAAGTAATTATATGTTGTCAATAGATTCCATAGAGTAGATATGTAATTGTGAAAAATGTACTGCTATTATCTGTTGAACCTTATTCATAAAAATAGATTCATTTCTATTTTTTTTTTAATTTTTTTTAAAAAAGGTGTTGACAAAATTAGTTGTTATTAATATAATGTTAATAACAGGACGAAGAAATTTATTTTTTTAGTTCTTGATATTAACAAGTTATTAATAAGAGGAGGGATAAGATGAATAAGAAAAAATTATTAGTGATTGTTGATATGATTCAAGGTTTTGTAAAAGAAGGGAATATGGCAGATCCTTATATTAATCATATTACACCTGAGGTTCTTCGATTGACGAAAAAGTTTATGGAAGAAGGGGAAGATGTGATTGCATTTAAAGATATGCATGAAATAGGTTGTAAGGAGTTTACGAAATTTCCGGAACATTGTGTGAAAGGAACAAAAGAATGTGAATTAGTGGAGGAGTTACAAGTATATGAACCACAAATGATAGTCATTCCTAAAAATTCTACCAATGGTTTTATTACACCAGCTTATCAAAATTATTTACGAATTAATCAGCACAAAATTCGTGAGATTGTCGTGTGTGGATGTTGTACTGATATTTGCGTAACCAATTTTACGATTTCCCAATTAAACGATATTGATCAAAAAAACTTAGATATTGAAGTTATTGTACCAGAAAATGCGATTGAAACCCATGATGCGGAAGTTCATCCAAGAGATCAATATCATGAAATGGGTAAAATATTGATGAAACAAGCAGGTGCGAAACTGGTAAAGAAATATTAATTTTTATTTTAGTTGTTGATATTAACAAAATGTTAGAAAGAGGAGGTTATAATGAAAAATAATACGATGATTACTGATTTTTATGAGCTAACGATGGCTCAAACTTATTTTGAACAGGGAAAGAAAGATGAGATTGTGTATTTTGATATTTTCTTTCGTAAGAATCCCTTTGCTGGAGGATATTTAATGGTAGGCGGATTAGAATCTATGATTGAATATTTAGAAAACTTTCATTTTGAAGAAAGACATATTAATTATTTAAGAAGTTTAGGTACTTTTAAAGATGAGTTCTTAGATTATTTAAAAGAAGTTCATTTTACAGGTGATTTATATGCGATGGAAGAAGGAACAGTCGCATTCCCTAATGAACCTGTATTAACGGTTAGAACCAATGTGATAGAGGCACAACTCATTGAGACCGCACTACTAGCTTGCTTTAATCATGCGAGTTTAGTCATGACTTCTGCTAAACGTATTACGAATGAAGCAAACGGAATTCCTGTTATGGAATTTGGTGCCCGCAGAGCTCGTGGCCTAGAGTCTAGCGTAGAAGCTTCTAAATATGCTTATTTAGGAGGATGTGTGGGAACTTCTAATACGGAAGCAGGTTATCGCTATCACATTCCTGTTATGGGAACGATGGCTCATAGTCTTATTCAAGAAGCGGAAGATGAGTATCAAGCATTCTTAAATTATGCTAAAAGTAATCCCCATAATTGTGTATTCCTAGTTGATACTTACGATACGCTTCAAAGTGGAATTCCGAATGCGATTCGTGTCGCTAAGGACTACTTAATTCCTAATGGTTTTCCTTTTAAAGGAATTCGTATTGATTCTGGAGACTTAGCTTATTTATCGAAAGAGGCACGTCGTATGTTAGATGAGGCAGGATTTCCTGAAACCGGTATTTGTTTATCGAATGGACTCGATGAATTTACCATTCGTGATTTAAAAGAACAAGGAGCTTGTATGAATTCCTTAGGAGTGGGGGATAATATAAGTGCTAGTAAAGAACGTGTGGGTGGTGTCTATAAATTAGTCGCTGTCGAAGAGAACAACACAATTGCGCCACGTATTAAAGTGAGTGGTGACACCATTAAAACAACCACACCAGGTTATAAAAAAGTATATCGTTTCTATGATCAAGTATCCGGTTATGCCTTAGGAGATGTGATTACAGTTCATCATGAAAAAATTCCTCATGACCACTATACTTTAGTCTCACCAGTAGAGCCATGGAAGAAAACAGAATTAGAAAATTTCAAAGTCGAAGAATTACAAAAGACCATTTACAAAGAAGGCCAACTTGTTTACCAATTACCAAGCTTAGAAGAACGTAGAAAATTTGCGGAAGAAAATTATCATCGTATTTATCCAGAAGTTCGTCGTATTCAAAAACCTGCTGAATATTATGTAGATTTATCCGATGAATTACGTGAACTTAAAAATCAATTATTGGAAGAACACACAAAAACATTACGTTTAAAAAAAGGAAAAATAAAATGAAAAAAGAGCGTTTATTAGAAATACGAAAGATGATGGAAAATTTTCGTTGTATTAAAAAAGAACCAAGAAACGGGCCTTCTTCTTTTATACAAATTCTGGTTCAAGCTTGTACCCTACAAAACGCTAAAACGATTCTTCGTGAACAGGTATTAAAAAATGGTCATGATGGATCCGCAGTTATTATTGTACCCATTACTCAAGAAGGAAAAATTATTCTAGCCATTGAACCTCGTGTTTTTACCAAAGAAACCGTTGGAATTGGTTTTCCGGCAGGTTATATCGAAGAAGGAGAAAAGACATGGGAGAGTGCGAAAAGAGAGTTACTAGAAGAAACGGGATATCAAGCACAAGAACTTCACTATATGACTTCGTTTTATCAAGATGAAGGATGTTCTAGTGCCTATAATACGATTTATATCGCCACTGGTTGTCAAAAAATAAAAGATCAACACTTAGATCAAGACGAATATATTCGCTATATCGAATGCAGTTTAGAAGAAGTTTATGAATTAGAAAAACTGGGACTGATTGGTGGCGGAAATGCAAAACTTGCATTACGTTATTTAGAAAAAATAAAAGTAAAGGAGAGAGTAAAATGAGATTTGATGCGAAAAAAGAAACAGAAAGAATCATTGGATTCATTCAAGATTATTATAAAAAAAATAATTTGGGAGGAGCCATTATTGGAATTAGTGGTGGAAAAGATAGTGGGGTTGTTGCCGCTCTATTTACCAAAGCTTTAGGAAAAGAAAATGTAATTGGTGTTACGTTACCTTGTCACTCTAAAGTAGAAGATCAAGTGGATGCCAAATTAGTTAGTGATTATTATGGATTTCCTTTATACAATCTTGATTTAACGAATACGTTTGATGTATTTGAAAAAGAAGTAGATCTACTTGGAAATTTTACGGATGAACAAAAAGAAAATAGTAGGATTAACTTAAAACCACGCTTACGTATGGCTAGTTTATATTATTTAGCTGCTTTATATTCTAGTGTATATCAAAAAACATACTTAGTAGCTGGAACAAGTAATAAATGTGAATTGTTTGTAGGATACTTCACAAAGGGTGGTGATTCTGTTCATGATATTAGTGTACTAGCTGATTTAACGGTCGAAGAAGTGTTACAAATCGGAGAAGTGTTACAAGTACCTAAAAAAGTATTATATAAAACACCTGCGGATGGTCTATCAAAATATAGTGATGAAGAAAAATTGGGTGTTACTTATAGAGAGATTGCCATGTATATGGAAGATCCAGACCAAGTGAAAGAAGAAAGTCGTGAAAAAATAGAAAAACTTCATGAACAAAATCGTCATAAGTTTTATATTCCTACTTATCAGAAAGGAGAATAGTTATCATGAAAAATTTGGGTTTAATCATGATGCCAAACTGTGAAGCTTTAGGAACAAAAGTAGAACGTTATTTACAAGAAAAGTATCAAGTGAAGGAATCACTACAAATTAATCTTATTTGTAATCGCTTTCAAAACGGAGAAGGGAAAGTTCGTATCTTAGATAGTGTTCGCGATAAAGATCTTTATATTTTAACGGATGTTGGTAATCATGGAATGACTTATTCCATGTATGGAAAAGAACATGAAATGTCACCGGATGAACACTATCAAGATTTAAAACGTGTGATTTCTGCTTGTAGTGGAAAAGCCTCACGTATTACGGTGATTATGCCCTTGTTATATCAATCTCGTCAACACAAACGTCGTGGTCGTGAATCTTTAGATTGTGCCTTAGCTTTGCAAGAATTAGAACGTTTAGGTGTTTCTAATATTCTAACGTTTGATTGTCATGACCCTAATGTAGCCAATGCCGTACCTAATATGTCTTTTGAAAATATTTATCCTACTAAAACAATGGTTCAAGCTTTAAAAACTATCCATCACCCTTATGTCATTAGTCCCGATATGGGGGCGATGGAAAGAGCGCGTCATTATGCGGAGCAATTAGGTTCTAAAACGGGTGTCTTTTATAAACGTCGTGATTTAACACAAGTAATACAAGGTAAAAATCCGATTCTCGAACATGTTTATTTAGGAAGTAGTGTGAAAGGAAAAGATGTGATTGTGGTAGATGATATGATTGCGTCAGGTACATCTATGATTGAGGTGGCCAAAGAGTTAAGAAACCGTGGGGCACGAAAGATTGTTCTCTGTGCGACCTTTGCTCTTTTTACCGAAGGTACCAAAGCTTTTGAAGATGCGTATCACCACCATGTATTTGATCAGTTATATACCACTAATTTATCTTATCTTCCTGATCGTATAAAAAAACAAAAATGGTGTCAAAGGGTAGATTTTTCGGGAGTCATTGGCGAAGTCATTGATACTTTATCACGACATGATTCCTTACAAACCTTGGAGGTGACAAAATGAAAATAGGAATTTTTGGAGGAAGCTTTAATCCACCACATCAGATGCACATCAATATCGCTAGAGATGCATTAAATATGGTAGATAAGGTCATCTTTGTACCGGTTGGGAATGCTTATCAAAAGGATGAATTAATCGCCTTAGAAGATCGTGTTCAAATGTTAAAACTTTGTTTAGAAGATCGAATGGAAGTATCGACAATTGAAGATAAGAATTCACAAGTTTATACTTATCAAACTTTACGTTACTTTAAAGAAAAGTATCCCAACGATCAAATTTATTTTATTTGTGGTAGTGATAATATTAAAGGAATTTGGACTTGGGAACATGCATCTTCTTTCATTCCTGATACCCATTTTCTTGTTCTTTTACGAAACCAAGACACCAAAGAAGAAGTAAAACAAATCGTTCCTCATGTAGAGTTTTTGTCTATAAATTCCAATTCTTTATCTTCTACCAAAATTAGAAAATCATTACAACAAGAAGATTATTCAGGATTACCTATGGGTGTCAAACAATATATTAAAACGAATCATTTATATCAAAATGGATAAAAGGTCAGAAATGACTTTTTTGCCTTCTTGTGATATAATCAATTTAGAAATAAGAGGTGTAGTATGGAATATAAAAGTGAAGAAGAATTTTTAAAACATTACGATCCGAATCAATTTGAACGTCTATCTTTAACAACGGATATTCTATTATTTAGTGTTGCTGATGGTGTTCAAGAAAATTATCGTAAATTAAATAAAAAGTATTTTAGTGTCTTACTGATTAAAAGAGATACTTATCCCTTTAAAGGAAAATGGTGCCTGCCTGGAGGATTTATTCGTATGGATGAAACGACAGATGAGGCATCTAAACGTATTTTAAAAGATGAGACAAACTTAGAAGATATTTATTTAGAACAACTTTATACTTTTAGTGCGGTGGATCGTGATCCTCGTATGCGTGTCATTAGTACCGCTTATATGTCTTTAGTCGATAAAAATTGTCTTCATCACAATCTTGTCCAGAATGCTTCTTGGTTTCACATTCATACCCTTGAAGACGGAGATACCATTAAAGTTTTCTTAGAAAATGGTGAAGAACAATTAACTTTTGAAGTAAAAAAACACTTAAAAGAAATTACAACCGCACATTACGAATATGAGATTGTAAACAACGAATGTCTTGCGTTTGATCATGCTCTAACGATGGTTATGGGAATGGAACGCTTAAAGAATAAAATAGAATATACGGATATCGTCTTTCATATGATGCCAAGATATTTTACCTTAGGAGAGTTACAACAAGTATATGAAATTATTCTTGGTAAAAAATTATTAGATCCTGCCTTTCGTCGTATGATTTCTAATAAAGTACGTAAGACCGATAAAATGAAAACCGGAGGTGGACACCGTCCATCCGCGTTATTTGAATACATTCACCAACCAAAGTAGTTTCTTAAAAATTTCACATTTGTTTGTTATAGTATGACTTTACGAGGAGGTATTTATGGTAAAATGTCCAAATTGTCATCAATTAAATGATGAAACGGCACATTTTTGTAGCCGTTGTGGTTATGATTTCATTTTAGATTTACCTTACGAACGTAAAATAACAGAGGAAAACAAAAAAGATAAAGGTAAAAACAAAACGAAAAATAAAAAGGTTACCAAAACCAAAAAAGAAAAAGCAAAAGATAGAAACAGAAGAAAAGATAAGCGTGATAAAAATGACGTCGTGGTTGTAAAACAAATGAGTTTATTACAAAAATTTATGGTTTTCTTATTGTTCTTACTCTTTGTAGTTGCGGCTGGAGCTGCTGGAATTTTTGCTTATCACATTTATACTGCTGAAGTTAGAGAAGTTCCAAATGTTGTGGGAATGACCTTGGAAGATGCGAAGACTACTTTAGAAGATGCAGGATTTCGTGTCACAGAAAAAACGGAAGTAGTAGAGGATGAAAGTGAAATTGGTATCGTTCTTGATCAAAGTATTAAAGCAGGTGAGACGGTATCGAATTATAAAAAGATTAAACTTACGGTTGGTATCGAAGATCATACTTTAACACTTCCAGATTTTGTAGGTCTTAGTATGGAAAGTGCATGTACGTTTCTGGAGGAACAAGGCATTACTTATAAAATAAAATATCAAGAAAGTGATACATCCGATGGTATGGTTTTAGACCAAAGTATGAAAGCGAATAAAAAAATCGATCGTGATCAAACTATCACGTTAACAGTTTCTAAGAAAAAAGAAGAAACAATTCAAGATCAAAATCCAACGGATACGAATGAATCCACTGATGAGGAAAGTGATAATGAAACAAGTACTCCAGAAGATTCTATCACTACAACCGAAAAGGATTCATAAACCATCATGGTTTTGATATAATAGAAAGAGAATGGAGGAAAAATATGAAATGTCCAGTGTGTAAAGATGCTACCTTATTGATGTCAGAAAAACGAGGAGTAGAAATTGATTATTGTCCAGAATGTCGTGGAATTTGGTTAGACCGCGGTGAACTCGAAAAATTAATGGAAGTAGAAGAGCGTAGTTCTAAAAGTTACGATCGTGATTACGAACGTCAAAGTGAACGTGATCGAAAAAGAGATTATGATGATTATGACGATCGTAAATATTCTTCAAAACACTCCAAAAGAAAAAAAGAATCCATCTTTGGTGAAATTTTTGATATGTTTGGTGATTAAAGAAGAGAAAAAACTCTTCTTTTTTATTGACAACTGTCATATAGTGTTATATACTGTATATAACAGTGGAGGGATTCTTATGAGAATGATGATTAGTAATAGTAGTTCTGTTCCAATCTATGAACAGATTAAAGAAAATATTATTCATCAAATTATGAATCATGAATTGCTGGAAGGAGAAATGCTTCCTTCTATTCGGTCGTTATCTAAAGATATTAAAATTAGTGTGATGACGATAAAAAAAGCATATGATGAATTAGAAAGTGAAGGATATATTACTTCTATTCAAGGAAAAGGAACTTTTGTCGCACCACAGAATACACAATTAGTACAGGAACAAGTACGACGTGAAATTGAAAATCATATTGAAAAAGCCGTAACACTTTCACATCGTTTTCAAATTCCTGTAGAAGAATTAACACAATTAATTGAAATTTTTGATCGAGGTGACGAAGAATGAAACAAGCAATTGAAATGAAAAATGTAGTAAAAGCGTATGATCGTGGTTTTCGTTTAGGTGAATTAAATATCACCATTCCAAGTGGGGTTATTGTTGGCTTGATTGGGGAAAATGGTGCCGGAAAAACGACTATGATTAAATCTTTACTAAACGTAATTAGAATTGATCAAGGAACCATTCGTATTTTTGAACAGGACCACCAACAACAAGAAAGTAAAATTAAAGAAGATATCGGAGTTGTTTTAGATCAAACCTTTTTCCCTGAACTATTAACTCCCAAAGAAATTAACTCTATTATGAAAGATATCTATTCCAGTTGGGATCAAGAATTGTTTTTCCAATATTTAGAAGACTTTTCTCTTCCTGTAGATAAACAAATACGTAAAATGTCAAAAGGAATGCGAAAGAAGTTAGAAATCGCAACCGCCCTTGCGCATCATCCCAAATTACTAATCTTAGATGAACCAACGAGTGGATTAGATCCTGTCGTGCGAAATGAAGTGTTAGACTTATTCTTAGATTTTATTCAAGAAGAAGATCATACCATTTTATTTTCGACCCATATTACGAGTGATTTAGAACATATTGCAGATCAAATTATTTTTATAGATCAAGGAAAAATATTACTCAATCAAAGCCGTGATGAATTATTGGATAGCTATGGTATTTTAAAATGTCCATTAGAACAAATGGATACCATAGATACCCAAGAATATATTGCTTATAAAAAGAATCGTTATGATGCCGAGTTTCTAGTTACCAATCGTAGAGCGGTACAAAAAAAGTATACGGATAGTATCGTTGATCCTGCTAGTTTGGAAGATATTATGGTATTTATGATTAAAGGAGTGAGAAAGTAACATGAAAGGACTTATTAAAAAAGATTTATTTATGTTGATGGGAAATTGGAAATATATTCTTATATGTATTTGTATCTTTGGTTTTATTTCCTTAGATGGGTCCCAAATGTTTTATTTTATACCCGTCTTTATTTGTACGATGTTATTTATTTCTACCTTTAGTTATGATGAATATAACAAATGGGATATTTATGCTTGTACGTTACCTAAAGGGCGTCTTCAAGTTGTTAGAGCCAAATATTTAGCCAATCTTTTATTGGTTGGAATCGCTATTGTGGTTACTTATGCTATAGCTTTTATCATTGGAACCATACAAAATAATCTCGATATTTCAAAAATAAATGAATTATTATTTGGTTGCCTCTTTGCCGTTATTCTTTTACAATCTGTGATGTATCCCTTAATTTTTAAATTCGGAGTCGAGAAGGGACGTATTGGACTATTTGTCGGTGTTTTTGGTGGAGGTTTATTACTTGGTTGGCTTATGAATAACGTTTCACTTCCATTTTCTAATGGGATTATTATGTTTTTAACAAATCATCTGATTCCTATTTTAATTCTAACAATGATAGTGATGCTTATCATTTCTTATCAAATATCGAAACATATTTATTTAAAAAAAGAATTTTAACAGAAAACATCTTATTTTTTGATAAGATGTTTTTGTGTAACGGAAGGCATTGGAATATCAAAAGAAGTGAAGGAGTGCTGAGGAATGGCTAGATATTCCTCAATTTCTTTTTTTGTTTGTTCAGAACACGATGTAATACGTAAAGTTTTATCCTTATCTTTTACAAGGGGAACAATATATCTTCTTTTACCTGGAACATTCACACAATATACATCAGGAATGAAAGAAGAATGAAACGAAACTTCTGTTAGAGACATAAATTTTTTAAATGCCTGAATTAATTCTTTGTTTTTAGAATGTAAAATACGATCAATGATTTCTTTTTCAGAATATTCGTATAAATCATCAATGGTAAGTTCTCCTTGTTCCTGCATCATTTTACAAGCATCCGCATAAAACTGCATCATCGTACGATCTTTATCACTAATCCATATTGGCCAAAGTTTTGATACTTTATGAATATAAAATTCGGCTGTCTTTAAATCGTCAAACCCCAGTTCATCTTGTCCATCTTCGTTTTTTAGAATGGTAATATGAGAATAAACTTCTTTGATTTCCTCTAAATTCCAAATTGGAAATAAAGTGAGTCCAGCCGAAAAGTTATATTCAAAGCGATCAGAAGCTAGTCTTGGTGTATTGTTATCTGCAATCGGATAGATTTTATAATCTTCTACTTCTTCAATTGTAATCCCATCTCGTTTTAAAAGTTCCATAATTTCTGTTGAATTTTCAATGATTGCCCTCGTACGGTCTTCGGTAGATTCTTGAGTGAGATAATCACCATTCATAAAATCAATACAATGTTTAAAAGTAGGGGTCGCAATATCGTGAAATAGTCCAGCAAGTGTTTGTTTTTTATCTTTTGTAAAATTCCATATGATTAAGGCAACACCAATACTGTGCGCCAAATTAGAATAAAAATATTTGACTTGAAATAAATTAGTATAATCCGCACCACAGTTCATACTAATTTTACCAATTCTTTGCATTTCCTCTGTATTCACATAATCCCAAAGCCAGTCTGGAATGGTAGGGGATAGAATGTGAAAATATTCTTTGATTTCAGGATTTAAGTTTTTATAATAATTCATGATTGATCACCTTATAAATATTGTAACACATCTGAATATTCAGAAAAAGACATTTTCTTTTTTTTAAATTTTTGTTAAAATAAAAATGGTGGTAGATCATATAAAAGCGTGTTAGGAAAACATCCTGATAAAAGTATTGACCACTCATTTAAGAAAAACGACAAAAGAAAATTTAAGGAAAGCAAATTTAAAAAATGTTTTTATCGTTGAAGATGGCTATAAATTAGAAGTGGAGGGACAATGATGATTGAAAAGTTAAAAGATAAATATGTTTTCTTTGATGTTGATGGAACATTATCGGAATATCGATATAATGATCAGTTATATGGAGGTGGATGTCCAGAATTGGGATGTCAATCTTTGAAGGATCAATTATTTTCTGATTTGTTTTATCAAGCTCGTCCTTTAAAGACTATGCAAAAAGTGATTGAAAAACTAGATTCAAATAAAATATTTATTTTAGGTACGATTACAACGAATCACGAAATGAATCAAAAATATCGTTGGTTAAAAGAAAATTTTCCAACGATTAAATTCGTAAATTACTTTTTTATTCATTCTACAATGTTAAAACCGGAAGTGATTAGAACCTGTGCGGAACATTTTGGATTTTCTTTAACAGACACCGTTTTAGTTGATGATAGACTAGATGTTTTACGAAAGGCAGAAGAAATGGGAATTACTTCTTATCATCCTAGTTCTTTTATGGAGTAAGTATGAGAATTGGTGTTGATATTGACGGTGTGTTAACGGATATTGAACAATGGCAACTAGATGTCGGAGGAAAATACTTTTCAACAAAAGGAAAGAAAGTTCAAAATCCAAATGGATACGAAATTAGTGAAATTTTTGATGTAGAAGAAAAAGAAGAGAGTTTATTTTGGGATGATTATTTATATGATTATATTACGAAAGAACCAGCTAGAAAGTATGCATCGGAAGTGATCCATCAATTACGGAAGGAAGGTAATGAAATTTATATTATAACTGCAAGAGATTATACCACCCAACATGATGATCAGGGAGAAGAAGCTCGAACAATTGTAAAACAATGGTTACGTCAGTACCATATTGAATATGATTCCATTGTATTTAGCCCAGAAGAAAAGTTAGAAAATTGTAAAAAGTACCACATTGATGTTATGATTGAAGATAAAGTGGACAACATTAATAAAATTTCCATAGAGCTTCCTGTGATCTGTTTTCATGCAAGTTACAATCAAAAATGTCAAGGTAAAAATATTTATTGTGCTTATACGTGGTATGATGTATATTTATATTTGCAAGAAATAAGACAAAAAAAGTATTAAATTAACGGTTAATACTTTTTATTTTGAGATAGTTATGGTAAAATGTAAATATGCCGATGTAGTTTAGTGGTAAAACAGATGCATGGTAAGCATCAGCGGACAGTTCAATTCTGTCCTTCGGCACCATTGGGAAATTAGTCGAACTAGAGATAGTTCGTTTTTATATGTTTTAAGAGTCTGAAAAAGTATTTTAATCTAAGAAATATAAATTGATACAATTTATTATATTTAATACATTTAAATTATATATTATTTGTAAATAATCAAATGGCAATCAAATAAAAAAACACTATATATTTTAAAGTGTTTTTTTTATATGTTTATATATGTAATCAAATAATCATCAAATGAAACTAAGCCCAATAGGGTAAATAACTCTTATATCTCCTAGATTCAGAGTTTGGTTGATATTCTTTTATTAATCCAGATAATGTTGCATCACTTAAAATTCTAGAAGCAATAGCTGCATTTTTCTTTTCGATATTAAATCGTACTCTCAAACTTTCATTAGTCATTTTTTCACCAGAAACATATTGCAAGCAAGCGTGTTGATAACATGCTCTTAATTTGTCATCACGGTCCATTTCGTTCAATTTTTTGTAAGAATATATAATAACTTTAGTTCCATTATCATATTCTAAAAAGTTGGGAGCTGGTAATTGAAATATTTCTATTGATTTAATTACTTTATCTATTCCACTTCCTTTTTCTTCGCAAATTTTAAATCGTCTCATGATGCTTGCTAGTTTTTCGTTTCTCGATATAGGATTGTGATCTATAAGTCTATCAATACTGATTAATGGTGTTCCTGGATTAGATATTTCTATTCTATTAGAGAAAAGTTCAATTAATATACTTGTACCACTAATTGTAAAATCTTGATGAATCATTGCGTTAGCAATTAACTCTCTAAGTGCAATTTCTGGATACATTTTTACCTGAGTTCGAAGTGCTAGACCAATATGCTCATTTTGAGGAGTTAAAAGGTCTAAATTTTTTAATATTTCCTCAAAGCATATTGCATACCCATTATCATAGTTGATTTCTCTTATAGTCTCTAGTTTATCTTTATTTTTATATTGAATCAGTCTAATCGACTTCCTAGTAATAGATTTAAACTGATGTATATTTCTAGCAAATAATATTGCTCCTAAATTGGTAATTGCTAATTTACCATATAGTTCTTTAAGAAAACCTTCTTCTTTAAAATCTTCTATGACTTTTTCTTTATTTTCTGGCAAAGGTAATTCCAGCATTCTGTAATATGTACTTACATCAAGTAGTTCGAAAATATCTTGTATTTCTAATTTAGATAAAGCAACTTCTTCTTCAAATGATGTTTTATTTAACATGTCCCATAATTTCTTTTCTTTTTCTTTGTAATCATATAATTTTCTTTTCTGTTGTCCAATTCTAATATAGGCAATATTATTAAATTCAATAGGATAAAGTTTGGCTTTATCAATTTCAATTATCAAAACTCTTTTTGTATTATAATGGATTTCATAGGGAGTAAAATCAAGTTGAGGTTTTAATTTTCTATATAACCAATTATATAATGGTTCATTTCCTTTTTTAGAATTATTGAAGTCAAAATCAGTTCCTAATACTTCTTTACTCTTGTCATCAACACCATATATTAGATATTGCATAATGCTGCTGAATTTGCCAACGCAGAAATGTATTCACCAATCATTGAAGGATTATCATTATTAACTTTAAATTCAATCCATTCATTTTCTGTATTTAATTTTAATAGAGATTTTAATAAATTAGTTAATTCTTCTTCTGAAACTTTATATTC
>DVKJ01000056.1 GCA_018716065.1 Candidatus Pelethosoma merdigallinarum | reverse complement strand
CTTTTTCTTCCATCTCTTTTTGAATGGAAGCTAAACGATTTGGATTCTTTATATCTTTTATTTGATCTCTACGCCATTCAATATCTGTTTTTAATTTACCAACTTGTTCTTCAATATCCAATAAACGTTGTTTAATTCTTTTTGCTTCTTCTTTATTACGTTCAATGGTTTTGGTACGCTCTTGTAATTCACTAATTAATTCTTTCGTATGTGAAATCTTTTTTCGATAAGCTTCACGTTTATCACTACGGCGTTCTTTCTTCAAACGCGTTTCTAACCAATCTAATTTATTTTCTAAATTTTTAATTTCTTCTTTAATATCCTCAATATCTACCAATTCTTTAATATCTGTTTTCTTAGGTCGTGTCACTGCATATTCAATGACACCTAAAAACATTCCTAAAAAGAATTTAGTCACGACAACAGGTTTACTCATTACTTGTTGTTTTTTCTTTTCTTCCTCTTCCTGTCTACGTCTTTTTAAATGAAGAAAAATTAAAAGTTCTTCCCATTTTCTTTTTATCCAATCTATAAATCCCTTCATATTCGTATTCACCTACCCTACCATTATAGCATAAAATTCAAAAAGAAATGATTTTATTAGTAGAAAAAGAAAAAAAGATTCCCATTATTATGATTGATGATGCGCATAATTTATCAAAGGAAATTCTTTTAAATTTAAAAGTGTTATATGAATTTGAAATGGATAGTAAAGATTATGTGACATTACTATTAGTTGGTAAGAAAGAATTAAAGATGGAATTATCAAAAGGTATGTATGATTATTTAAAACAAAGAATATTAGTGAATTATAAATTAGAAGGATTAAACAGACAAGATATAAAAGAATACGTTAAAACTAGATTACAACTTGCGAATGTAAATCACGATTTATTTAGTGAGGACGCATTAAACGCGTTATATTCGTGTAGTCATTCCTCATTTAGAAGATTAAACACATTAATTTTAAATTGTTTGTTATTAGGTTATCAAAAGAAAAAAGAAACAATAGATTCTGAAATTGTTAGAGTCGCGAAAGGAGAGATTGATTTAGAATGAAAAGTTACCATGAAAAAGTGATAGATGAAATTATAGAAATGATAAAGAATAATTTACTTCTTTTATATAATTATCAAGATGATACATTAATTACCATTCGAGAATATTGTTTAAAACATAATTATGATAAATATAAACCATTGAGAACTCTTGATTTAATTTGGTTTACGGATGAAGCCTTATCTGAACTTATTAATACCGACTTTTTATATGATTTAAGGAATATAGTTTAATGTCTATATCCCTTTTATTTTGATACTTTAATGTGACGAAACCTATGTTAAATTAATTTGCTTATCTATAGTTAATGTCTGATTAGCTATTTGTTATCACTTCTATTGATCATCTCTACGTGGTCATCATAAAACATCTTATCTGGTTTAGCACGAAAAATAGCCGCAATTTTTATTGCCATATCATAAGATAAACGACGTCGACCCGTTTCTATTTGACAATAGAATGGTTTACTAATGTTTAATTTTTCTGCCATATCTCCCGTGGTATAGTGGCGTTTTAAACGCATATTCCTTAACTTTAAATACATACTACCGCTTCCTTTACTGCTAAATGTTTTATTATATACATTATAACACATAGTACACGCGTAGTGCACTGTTTTTGTTTATTTTTTATGAGAAAATATTGGTAATAAGGGAATTGGAAATATTTACCAATAGTTGATAGGTGATGTTATGGTAACATATAAAGAAGCACGGATGGAATATGATGTTTTTAGAAAAAACTTGAAATATTATCGTCATAAATTACAAATGACACAAGAAATGTTAGCGGAAAGAAGTGATCTTAGTACTTCTTATATTAAACAAATTGAATCGGGTAAAGAATTTAAAAATATTTCCTTAACCACCCTATTAAAAATTTCCAAAGCGTTAGAAATTCCTATTCAACAATTATTCGAAAAATAAAAAAAGTGGCTTCCACTTCTTTTTATGATGTAATTTTTTCTGTACAAGTTAAACTAGTAAGTCCGCCTAGTTTCCCACCATTCATTACTTTTGTATCCGCGTGATAAGTAATTTGAATAGCATTTGTTTTTAAATCCATATTTTTACCTGTTTCTACGTTTTTAATAGGCCCTTTTAAAAGACCATTGTTAACCAATACTTCTAAAGTGACACAAAAATTCGTATCTGATTTATATTTTTGTAAATTCACGTTGCTGTCTAAATATAATTCAGCAGCGTTTATTAAAGTTTCCGTAGAGGCACTATTCATATTACCTCTTGACTTACTAAATTGATTTATAATAGATGGAAAAGCAATTAAACTAATTAATGCGATAATAACAATAACAGCTAATAATTCAATTAAAGTAAATCCTCTTTTCATATCTCTCACCTATTATCATTATAAAGCATAAAAAGATTGTTTGTAAAGAAAAAGAAGAAAAATTCTTCTTATAACTCTACATTATGATAAACATGTTGTACATCTTCAATGTCTTCTAACATGGTAATTAATTTTTTAAATGTATCTAAATCTTCTCCTGATAAAGTAATTTTTTCTTTTGGAATCATAGCAATTTCATCCATATCAAATTCTACATTTGGTATTGCTTTCGTAATGGCATTTTTAATTTCAAATAAATCTTTTGGATCTCCATAAACAACTGTTAATCCATTATTTTCTTCAATATCGTCAATATTAAGATCCGCTTCAATTAATTGTTCTAAAGTTTCGTCTGCACTTAATCCTTTAAAACCAACAATACAAAGATGATCATATTGATAAGCAACACTTCCAATGGCACCCATTTTTACATGACATTTATTAACTGCCGCTCTAATACTACTGACACTACGATTTACATTATCTGTTAAACAATCTACAATCACAGTAGATCCTGCTGGGCCAAATAATTCGTAACGAGCTTGGCTATAACTTTCATCTACTCCACTATTTACTTTATCAATGGCACGTTTAATAATATCACTTGGCACTTGTTCTTTTTTTGCACGTTCAACTAAACGTTTTAAACTCGCATTACTTTCTAATTCTACACCACCTGTTTTAGCAGCTTGATAGATTTCACGAGCATACATTGAATATAATTTTGATTTTGCCGCACCTGTTTTTTGAATGCTGGCCTTTCTAACTTCATAAGCTCTTCCCATAATATCTTCCTTTCTCTCTCATTGGCAAACTTATTTTATCTTATTTTATAAGGTTTGACAACCTTTTTTGTCCATTCTTTGTTGGATTTCCATTAGTAATGGGCTATTCTCTGGATGACTTTGATGCATCTTCGTTTCAATATAGCCACCTGTCATTAAAAAGTTGGTAAAGTCTAAAGACAAGTGATGTGTTAATTTTTCTAAACATTGAAGATGATGAATCAATTCTTCTGTCAGCTTTAATTGTTCTTTGTGTTGTTTGACTTCTTCACGAACGGTCATTGGTTCTCTTTTTTGATTCGCATAAAAACGTACTGGTAAAAAGGTCGCAATTTTCATTCGACTCATTTTCCAGTTTTCCATAATTGAAGTAAATAATTCCATAGTGAAGATAAAGATACTTTCTTCTTTAGAAAAAACGTCTGAAGTGGTAAGTTGTGATTGAATTTGGTTTTCCATCTCTTGTTTAAACGTATCGTTTTTAGATTCTAAAGATTCCAGTTCACTCGGATACACGTAGCACACTCCTTCTTTAGAAGAATAGCCAAAAGAAATGAGTGGTAAGTGATAGTGTTCTTGATCTCTTTGTAACGTGATACGACAAGCATAAGGGGCTTCGACGGACATCGATTGTTTGGTAATTTGATAATAAATACTTGCCCCATTTAAACTTTTTAACTCTGAGATCCAATCTTGTTTATCGACACAAAAATCGGTTTCTAGAAAATGAATTCGTGTTTCTAAATAGCTTTCTGGATATAAAAAGTCATAATAAGAGGCACTGTTAAAAGCTAAAGCAAGAATTTTCTTTAAATATTGTTGTTTTGATATTTCCGTAGGAATAGGATAATTTTCTATCATTTTATGTGTATATTCTTCTAGTAAGCGAAAGAACAAAGTAGTATCATTTACATTTAGATAAGGTACCAAGGTATCCGAATTTGTTTGTTCTGTTAAATTACTATCATAATGTACAGAATAAATGATAGAAGGATTTTGCGTGTTTGTTGTCGCAATCGACACTTCCCCATCATACACTTCTGGGAGAACTTGATGTAAAAACAAATCCTTAATCATTTTGTGGTTTTCCTACACTTTTATTAATCGCATCACGCGCAGCTTCTTGTTCCGCTTCTTTTTTACTATGAGCCGTCCCTGTTCCATAAATAACATTATCAATTTTAACAACTACCGTAAATTCTTTTTTGTGTGCAGGACCAGATTCACTAACCAATTCATATTCTAAACTTTTCTTATCTGTTTGAACCAATTCTTGTAACTTCGATTTATAGTCATCAAAAAAGTTTAGACTATCACTTTTCATAACTGGAATAATGTGTTGATCCATGAATTTCTTTACAAAATCCAACCCTTGATCTAAATACATAGCCCCTAACATCGATTCAAAAATATCCGCAACAATAGCCTTACGATATTTTCCTCCACTTTCCTCTTCTCCATGACCAAGTCGTAAATATTCGTTATAACCTAATAAGCGTGAATACTCATACAAAGCATTCTCACAAACATAATGAGAACGAAGTTTTGTCATAACACCTTCTACTTCGTTGGTATTTTTATATAAATATTCACTCATAATAAGTTCTAATACCGCATCTCCTAAATACTCTAAGCGCTCATAACTTTCTACACGATGCTCATTCGCATAAGAAGTATGGGTTAAAGCCGTCTCGTAAATTTCAGGATGTTTGGTTTCAATCCCTAACTTTTTTAACAACTCCATATTTTCACCTCTTTTTTTCTTGTCTTGTACGTGAACTTTACCTTTTACTAACGACCCTTATATTGTATCATATTTTTGATCATTTTTAAGTTTTAATTTACTTTAATTCTATATTTTAGTATAATAATAATGTGATTGGTATGAAAAAGATATTAATTTGGCTCATAAAAAAGTACCAAAAAACGCCTGGTGTTTGGCACAGTATGTGTCGATTTACACCCACTTGTTCAAATTATGCGATCGAAGCTTTAGAAGTTCATGGACTGTTTAAAGGAAGTCTTTTAAGTATTTGGCGTATTTTGAGGTGCAACCCATGGGGTGGTAAAGGCTTTGATCCCGTACCGAAAAAAGGAGAATGGAAATGAAAAAAATCTTATTATGTGTTTGTATTGGAATATTGGCATTATGTACATCTGGTTGTTTAAAAAGAGATAATTTAGAAGATATTACTATTTATACAACGGTTTATCCTTTTGAATATATAACCAATCAGTTATATGGAGAACACAGTACCATTAAAAGTATTTATCCGGATGGTTCCAATCCCAATACTTATAAATTAACAGATAAACAGATTAAAGATTATAGTAAATCCAGTCTTTTTATCTTTAATGGTCTTAGTAATGAAAAAGAGTATGTTTCACCCATGTTAGAATATAATAAAAACATGAAAATTATCGATTCTACCCTAGCAATGGAATATACCAACAATATTGAAGAACTATGGCTGGACCCATCTAATTTCTTGATGCTTGCACAAAATATTAAAAATGGATTACTAGAATATATTAACAATCATTATTTAAAAACCAGTATTGAAGAAAATTATGAAGCTTTAAAAATTGAAGTTTCTAATCTAGACGCAAAATTTAAACTATTAAGTGAAAGCTCTAATCATCCAGTGATTGTAGTAACTAGTGATGTATTCAAATTTTTAGAGAAATATAATCTTACCGTCATTTCTTTAGAAGAAAATGAAAACTTAACGGATAAAACGATTTACGATGTAACCGAAATGATTGAAAATGGAGAAATAAATTATATTTTCACCATTCAAAATGAAGAAGTTAACAAAACTGTTCAAAATATTCAAGAAGAAACGGGTGTAGAACTCTTAACCATTCATAACTTATCGAATATTACCGAAGAAGAACGTTCTGCAAAACAAGACTATATTTCAATTATGAATGAGAATATTGAACAATTAAAAAATGAATTATATGACTAAATATTGACTTATTACTTATTTTGTGATAAAGTTAAAAGGCGTGGAATTTTTAATTCATAACAAATACATAAAGGAGGATTTTTATGGCAAAGAAAGTAACGACTAGAAAAGGTCTATCTGGTAATAATCGTTCACATGCATTAAATGCGACTAAGAAAACGCAAAAAATAAACTTACAAAAAGTAAAATTAGATAATGGTAAATCTGTTAGAATTAGTACCAGAGAATTAAGAACATTAAAAAAACAAGCAGCTGCTTAAAAGATATGATTTCATATCTTTTTTTTGTACATAAAAAAAGGAAATCCCATACCGTAGTACTAGAATTTCCTTCAAAAGGCATATGATATCTTCCTTTCTGATTATTATGTAGGAGTGTTTATATATATTTCATTTTGTTTTATTTACTTCTTGTTGTACAAATAATTTATTCTCTTATCACCTTTCCTTTCTACAATTACAGTATACTTTAGACATGTGATAATTTCATGAAAAAAATATGAAAAGTTTTACAAAAAAATAAAACATGTGTAAAATGCTTTATTTTTGTACAAAATTATTTAGTATCTTCTTTTACAGAGTTATATAAGTCCATGAATTCTTCATCTTTAGTTAATTCTATTAATTTATTCTTTACAGCTTCCAAATCTTTTTCACCCTTGCAGATATCATCCAAAACCGAAAGATCATCCGTACATAATAATAGAAGTGATTTTTCAAATTTACTTAAAGGTTCGTTGTTCTCATACATCTTTTTCACTTTTTCAAGGTTTACATGGTAAATAGTTATATCATCCGTCTCAATATATTTCATGTCATCACTCCATTTCATAAATTTAATAATAATGCGATCATTATAATATTCATTTTCAAATCAATCATATTGTATTTAATGGATACCGTAAAATCCTCTCTTCTTCCAGTCTGACCTATCCAATTCATTTCATAATCACTGTCTTTGAACTTAAAATGATTTTTCATTTTCTCCTTTGGGAGAGAAGTAACTCCTGAGATGATTTCAACTAAATCATCATAGCAAGTAATTCTTTAAAAACTAATGAATTAACGGGCGATACCACCTTCCCTTGCGCGAACAATTTGTTCGATCGTTCATTCTTTTTTGACATCATTCACCTCCTTTCGAAATCACTATAACACACCAGAAATCAAGGGTCAAATGACAGTTTTAAGCATTCTGTAAAACTATTTTTACAGATTTCTAAAATTTGTCTAGACAAAATAAAAAATTGGTAAAATCATTCTTACCAATTTCTTAAATCTGACATATTTTAACTTTTTTTAATTTTTTTCAATTTAAGCTTAAAACATTTATTTTTTAGGTTCTATTAAAGAAAGGGAAACTTTCTTTTTATCTTTAAAAATTTCATCCACGTAACAATCGACAATATCTCCTACACTGACCACTTCTTTGGGATGTTTAATATATTGATCAGTCATTTTCGAAATATGTACTAAACCATCGTTTTTTAAACCAATATCAATAAACGCACCAAAATCAACCACATTACGAACCGTCCCTTGAAGTTTCATTCCTACTTTTAAATCATCTAGTGTTAAAATGTCACTTTTTAATAATGGTTTTGGCATATCATCACGAGGATCTCGATTTGGTTTTAAAAGAGATTCTATGATATCTTCTAACGTATAAGAATCGGTACCTAGTTTTTTTGCCATTTCTTGAACATTTACTTGGTGTAACTGGTGATTAAAGGTTGGGGTTCCAATTTCTTCTAGTTGTAATCCTAACTCTTTCAGTAATTGTTTGGTTGTTTCATAGCTTTCCGGGTGAATCGCTGTTCGGTCTAAAACATTAGTCGCATCAGGAATACGTAAAAAACCAATGGCTTGCGTAAATACTTTATCACTGACAATTTTTTCTTTTTTAAGTTCCATACGATCTTTTATTTTGCCATGGGTATTTCGATAATTTAATAGTTTTTCAATATTCTTCTTGGTTAATCCTGAGACATATTTTAATAAAGAAGCACTCGCAGTATTAACATTAACTCCTACCTGGTTTACGGCTTTACTAACGACAAAATCTAAAGATTCTGTTAGTCGTTTATTGGATACATCGTGTTGGTAGAGACCTACGCCAATACTTTGCGGATCAATTTTAACAAGTTCAGATAGAGGATCTTGTAAACGACGACCAATACTAATCGCACTTCTTTCTTCGACGTGTAAATCAGGAAATTCTTGGATAGCTAATTTAGAGGCAGAATAAACACTAGCTCCAGCTTCATTGACAATAATATATTCTACTTTTCTGGTTTTGCAAGATTGAATGACATCTGCAATAAAGGCTTCACTTTCTCGTGAGGCAGTTCCATTCCCAATGGCAATAATATCAATGTTATATTTTTCAATCAGTTCTAGTACTTTCTTTTTACTTTCTTGATACTGATTCTTTGGTTCATGGGGATAAATAACCGCAATCGTTTCTGGTTTTCCGGTTGGATCCATAACAGCTAATTTACAACCAGTACGATAAGCAGGATCAAATCCTAGTACCACTTTATCTTTCATTGGTGGCTGCATCAATAATTTTTCTAAGTTTTCACCAAAGTTGGTAATAGCGACTTCTTCGGCTTTTTCTGTAGCTTCCGCACGAAGTTCACGTTCGATACTTGGTTTAATTAATCGTTTATAACTATCTTCTATAGCTTCTTTGATATAAGGAACGGTAAAAGAAGTACGTCCACGAATGATTTTTTCTTCTAAAAAGGATAGGATTGTTGTTGTATCTAATTCAATCGATACGGAAAGTACTTTTTCTTTTTCACCACGATTCATCGCTAAAATACGATGTGATTTTACATAACGTAAGGGTTCAGAATAATCATAATACATTTCGTATACTTTTTGTTCATCTTCCGCATTTTTCTTACGTTTGCTTACCAAAGTACCGTGTAAAAAAGTATGTTTACGAATCCATTTACGATAATAGGCATGATCACTAATATATTCTGCCATGATGTATTTTGCGCCCGTAATCGCCTCTTCCATCGTTTTTACTTTATCATTAAGATAAGGTTGGACGAATGGTTCTAAAGAACCATGATCGGGACAAGCCATCATTTTTTTTGCTAGTGGTTCTAATCCTAAAGCAATCGCTTCGGTTGCTTTTGTTTTCTTTTTTTCTTTATAAGGACGATATAAATCTTCTACTTCTACTAATTTACTAGCTCCTAGAATTTTTTGTTTTAATTCTTCAGTCATTAATCCTTTTTCATCAATCAAACGAATGACATCTTCTTTTCTTTTTAATAAGTTTACTTGATACATATAAACTTCATTAATCTCACGAATTTGTTCTTCGTTTAAATTACCAGTTGCTTCTTTACGGTAACGTGAAATAAAGGGAATGGTATTCCCTTCTTCTAATAATTGTAACGTACGTTCTACTTGTTGAACACGAACACTCAATTGTTTACTAATTTCTAAAATAATATCTTGATTCATTTTAACCTCACTCATTCTCTATATATCAATTATATCATATTCCCTAATATTTTCGACGGATTTTACGGTCATTAGACAGTCCGTTCTGGATAATATCATGACCAAATCGTTCTTTTAAAGAATCAATGGTAACGTCTAATTGTTTGGATTCATTTCTCTCTTGTAAGTCTTCGAATAAGGAAACTTGATGGGCACTTTGTTCCACTAAATGATCCAAACGAACTCCGACTAATCGAATAGCTTCTCCATGATACATTTCTTGTAACAATTGAATGGCTGTTTTACGGATTTCCGAAGTAAGATCGGTCGCATTCTTTAATTTTACTTGATGAGAGAACGTGCGAAAGAAATTATCTTTTAAAGTGACTCCAACTACATAAGCATATTTTTTCTCTTTACGAAGGGCAATGCTTACATTTTCGGCAATTTGACTAACCAATCGTTTTAATTCTTCGATATTTTGAACATCTTTAGATAACGTGGTCGAGTTACTAATTCCTTTGGGCGCACTAGCTTCACTTTTCACAGGTCGATCATCACGACCATTGGCCGCATCAATCATATGTGAGGCTTGATTTTTAAAGTATTTATAAAGTTCATTAACATCTTGATGAGCAAGATCGCCAATCGTCATAATACCCATGTCTCTTAATTTCTGACTTGTTTTTTTACCAATTCCAAATAATTTTCCAATGGGTAAGGGCCACATTTTCTCTTCAATTTCATGAGGATATAACGTATGAATTTTATACGGTTTGGTAAAATCAGAAGCCATTTTGGCACATAGCTTACATTCGGCAATCCCAATATTCACAGTAAATTTTAAAGTGTCCAAGATTTCTTTTTGGATCTTTTGGGCAAACTTATAAGGATCTCCATATAGGTGTTGAACATGAGTATAATCAAGATAACATTCATCAATGGATACAATTTCAATGTCAGGGGTATATTTACTAAGTAACTCAAACAAAGAATGAGACATGCTTTGATACCACTGATAGTTTGGTGGATATACTTTGAGGGAAGGACATTTTTTTCTGGCACTATACAAAGTTTCAGCAGTAACAACACCCATACGTTTGGCAGGCATCGATTTTGCTAGAACAATTCCCCTACGTGCTTTTTCATCCCCACCAATGACCGCATAACTATTTCGAATATCATATTTACTTCCAGCATTCAGTAAATCGATTGCGGTCCAAGATAAAAAAGCATTATTAACGTCAATATGCATAATGATTCTTCCCATTGTTCTCACCCTTATTTCTATTATAACGAACAAAGTTTCGGATGTAAAGAAAAAGCAATCAAAAAGATTGCTTCTTAAAGGGTTCTGAGGAAAGTTCCTGCATATACACCCCATGTATAAATCATGTAATAAAAATAGCCAAAAGCTGGTAAGAATACGAGTAATAAACCAATGAAAAGAAATGTTTGTTTTATTCGAGTGGACATATTTTATTCTCTCCTAATCGACGAATAGCGGTTCCTAAGCTACGACCAATTTCCATAATAGAATTTATTCCTCGTACTAGATAATTAATCATACTTGCGGTAATCGCGCCACCATAGATTTGTTGTAATTCTTGTGTGTCTAATTTTTTCATTTGAACCTCCTATCGACAAGGCAAAGGTCGAATATAACCGTCTATAACACCAATGATGAAGACAATACCAGCAATTACGGTAGCCGCAATTCCAAAGCCAAGTCCAACCGTCGTTAAAGAACCACCTTCAATATTCATCAATTCATTCTTTGTTAATTCCTTCATAAATCACCCTCTTTATTTTTTTAATAGTTTCTTGAAATAAGCTTGTTTTTGGCAATGAAAACCGAACTTCTACTTTATTATTTTCTATACATAGATCTTTTTCAAGTTTTGTTTTTAAATAAACTTCATGATAAACATTTCCATCATTTTGTAAGGTCAAAGCTTCCTTGATTTTGATATAGGCTAAAGGATAGTTTTGACCATTTATTCTTACCTCTTTATGATTTAATTTACCTACCGTCTCTTCTCTACTATAAATTTTTACGTAATATTCTTGATCTTCGAACACAACTATTCCACGATAAAGTAAAACAGGATGAAAGGGATAGAAACATACCATCACGATAAGACAACTACTGATCAGTAAGACCATCATCCACGCTATTAGATAATATGGTGTTTTACGTAATAAGAGGTGCGTCGCGTTTTGATACATCTAAAACGATACTTCCTTGTTTCATTTCAATCACACGATCAAATAAATCTAAGTTATCTTTTCGATGGGAAACAATGATAAAAGTTTTATCTTTGTAATAGCGAAAGATATTTTTTAAAATTCTTCGTTCCATGGAGGTATCTACTTGACTCAAACCTTCATCGATGAAAAGAAAAGCAGTTGGGTGTAACAAATAACGAGCTAAAATAATTCGTTGTTTTTCGCCCCCTGAAAGATTAAACCCATTTTCTTCTAACAACTGATGAATACGTGCAGGATGTCTTTGAATGATTTCTTCCAACTCACAACACGCCATCACTTTTTTTAGATTCTTTTCGTGATAGGAACGAGACATTACAATATTTTGTTTTAAAGTCGTAGTAAAAATCGTTTCGTTTTGTGATAAGTAACTTATATTTCTGGTAATAGAGTGTGAAGTATAATCTTTATAATTTGTGTCATTGTAATAAATATTTCCAGAATACGGTTTCACATAATGCATTAATAATTTTAGCAACGTACTTTTTCCACTACCACTATCCCCCATGATCATAATTCTCTCCCCTCGATGAAAGGTTAGATTAATATCTTTCAAAATACACTCCTGATGACGATTCCCATAATTTAATTTTTGAATTTCAATTTTTTGTAAGCTCAATTGGTGATAAATCCCCTCCTCTTCTTCCGGTTCAAATAGTTCTAACAAGCGATGTAAGGAAACATTCGCATCTTGTAAGGAAATATCCATTTCCATCCAATCTTCGATGGGCTGTAAGAAATACGTAAGTAAGGATTGTAAAAATAAAATGGTTCCTATAGAGATTTCCTGTTTCCTAGCGAGAAAGACCGCAAGTGTCATAAAAACAACATACCAAATATCTTTTACGTTTTGTTGTAAAAAGTTTTTCCAAACGAGAACTTTCTCAAAATGAAATTGTCTAGTCACATAAGATACGATTTGTCTTTCGTTTCTTTTTTCTTGAACACTTTCTAAATGTAGACCTTTTATACTCTCCATGCCTAAAATCGTTTCAGTTAACGTTGTTTGTAACTGACTTTCTACTTTTTTATTTTTCCATATTTGTTGTTTGATTACTTTGCTAAACGTAAAAGAAAGGGTTCCATAAATAGCTAAAAATAAGAACAATAAAATCGCAAACTTCATTTGGATGACAAGCAGGATACAAAAAGAAGAAACGAAAAGTAAAAAGTCTACAAATAAAACAATGATTCCCTGTGTGATTAGATTTTTTAATTTCATCGCATCGTTGATTCGCTCTAACATATCACCGGTCGTTTTGGTTCGATAGATCGGATAAGGAAGATGAACGACGTGTTTTATCGTGTGTAACAAAAGTCGTAAATCAATTTTTTGATTTACATATAACAAAAGTTGATTGCGACAAAAGGTTGTTACATTCTTTAAAAGATATAATCCACCAAAACAAATCGAAACCCAAAGAATCGTATCTTGCGATACTTGTTTTGACAGAAATTCCAACATCACTTTCATAAAAAAGGATATTCCAATTGAAAACAAAGTAATAAAGATAGAAAACAAGAGAATATGCCCAAACAAAGTTTTTTCAGAAAGGATACAATGCACAAAAAATTCTCGAAAAGATGTTTCTTTGTGAAATTCAATGTTTTCAATGGGATACATCATCAATAATGTGCCGGTCCACATTTCTTTAAACACTGAAAACGATATTTTTTTGATTTTTGACTCTGCGGGATCAGCAATGATGAGTTCTTGTTTACGAAAGTTTATTTTATAAATTACGATATAATGTCCCAATGTTTGTTTTAAAACATGAGCAATGCAAGGTAAAATTATATCTTCCGATTGAAGTTTAGAAAGATCAGTCGTACACTTGACGCCTTTCGCTTGAAAACCAATCTTTCGACTTGCTTCTAGTAAGTGATAAGCAGAAGTTCCTTTTTGGGTGGTATGAGTCAGCTTTAAAAGTTCACTTTTACTATAATGTCCTTGGTAATATTCAATCATCATTGATAAGCAACAAACACCACATTCTTTAAAATCTTCTTGCTTCACAAACGGATAACGATAAAACACTCCTTTTTCACCCCCTCATTAGTTATATACTACAAAAGGTAGGCGATTTCCTTTTTTTTGAGCAAAAAAAAAGAAAAAAATTATTTCTTTTGATAAATACGAATCTTTTTATCCCCATATTTCTTTTCACGAAGGACTTCATAAGAACTGGTAAAAGATTCCGTTTCGTACTCACAAATAATCATTCCTTGATCTTTTAAAAGATCATATTTTTCAATCATTTGTAATGACTCTTGAATGAAGTAATCGTCATAAGGTGGATCTAAAAAGATGAGATCAAATTGTACTTTTTGTTCGTGAAAAAGAATGAGTGCCTGTTTAAAATCTTGATGGAGTAAAATAATCGGTTCTTCCACCTGTAACTTTTCTTGGTTCTGTTTTAGTGTTTGAATGACTTTTCTATTTTTATCGACAAAGTAACATTTATTTGCTCCTTGACTTAAAGCTTCAAAACCTAAAGAACCACTTCCAGCAAAAAGATCCAAACAAATAGATCCCTTTACTTTGGTTTGAATCATCGCAAACAGAGATTCTTTCACACGATCCATGGTTGGTCTTGTTCCTTCTATTTGAAATCCAGATAAACTTCTTCCTTTATATTTTCCACTAATAATACGCATTTTAAAACTCCTTGTATAAAATTAAAAAATCGGTTCATAATAGGAATGTGGTAATAACCACAGTATTCTCATATTTACTCCCCTTATAAAATCCTCATCACGAGGATTTTTATATACCTATTTTATCATATTATTTAAAAGAAGACATCATTGTTTGTAAAATTTCAAAGGTTTCTAGCATCCGATTGATTTTATCACTTGGACGTAAGTGATAACGTTCTTTTGCTTTTTCTTCGAATTCTTTAAAACGTGAGGGATCACGATTTAATATTTTATACCAATAGGAGTTTTCTCGAATATATCGTTGATAGTGAGGATTATTTTTGATTTTAAATTGTAAGTCTAAAACCATTAGTCTTCAAAATGTTTATACAATGGACGAGGTTTATATTCTTCTTTGGGTTGATTATTGGTTCCAAAATCTTGTAAGACACCTAATACCCTTTGAAGACTATTGACCCCATTTTGAACACTATCAAGATCGAGATTCTTTACAAAATTCATAATTTCACCTAGGGAGGCAATGTTCAATGTACTTGTGGTACCGGTAGAATTGGTAGACGGTTCTGTGGAAGATGGTTCTGGTAAATATTCTTTCCAAACTTCTTCTTTTTCCCCATACATGTCATAAATTTCATAAAATTTTTGCCATGTCATTTCACCACTTTTAACAAACTTTACTAAATGAGGATGAACTTTTACAAAAGCTTTAAACTTTTCTTTTGTTTCCATGATAACCACCTACTTCATTATATGAAGCAAAGTCAAAAAGTAGACAAAAAAAAGAAGAATTATTCTTCATTCTCCTTAATGTGAATTAAATTTTTCGCTACTTCTTCTAACGCACGACCAATATTCTTTTTAGAAGTATATTCTTCTTCTTTTAATTGATAATGTTTGGTCACATCCATTTCTTTGGCGCGTTTGGCAACGATATTTACAAGTAAATATTTCGAACCTACTTGTGTGAGTAATTTATCTATTGATGGATAGATCATGTTATCCCTCCTCCATATTATCATATACCTAAATCAAAAAGTTGGCAAGTTCTTCACTTTTTTTTGACATTATTTTACAACATTAAAAGAGTTAATCGGTAATCGTATCTAAGATAAGGGGTTCTTCATCCATAAAATGTTCGCCAAATGTAAAACAGTCTAAGAATTCATTGATGTTAATATCTTTCTTTCCTACATATACTTTGGCAAGTTCTTCATCGGCAATGACAAACTCTCCTATTTTCTTTTCGATTTTAATACCAACACTAGGATCAATCGTATCTTCTTTGGTATATCTTCCCGCTCCTAACTGTCTCGCAAGTTCCCCTAGTTTTTCGGTATCTATTTTGGTAATCACACCATTTTGTTTCGATTTAATAGAGACTACATTTGTTGAAACCGTTAGTTCCTCTAAAGAACCGTGTTGAGCATGAATCCATTCTTTAAATTTTTCGTAAGCTTTTCCAGACGTCAATACTTTTTGGACTTCACGAATGGCTTCTTGTTCACTAATATTTTTTCCCAATTTCACCATTTGAATCGCAAAAGTAATAGCTAATCCTGTAATATCCGCTGGTCCTTTTCCTTGTAATACATCCATACTTTCTTGAACTTCTAGAGCATTTCCAATCGCTGATCCTAATGGTTGATTCATATTGGTTAAAATACACACCGTTTCTTTTTGGTGCATCTTACCGATATGAACCATGAGATGGGCTAACGCTTTAGCATCCTCTAACGTTTTCATTAAAGCGCCATTTCCAACTTTAACATCAATAACCAATTTGTCCGCACCACTCGCTAGTTTTTTACTCATAATACTAGCCGCAATCAAAGGAATCGATTCTACTGTACCGGTTACATCTCTTAAGGCATACATCATTTTATCGGCTTGGACTAAATCTTTTGATCCACTAATCACGGCAATATGAATATCTGAGACTTGTTTGGTAAATTGGTGCAGCGTTAATGAGGTTTTAAAACCAGGAATAGACTCTAATTTATCAATCGTTCCTCCAGTAAAACCTAATCCTCGACCACTCATTTTGGCCACATTAACACCAGTTGCGGCAACAATTGGAGCAAGAATTAACGTTGTTTTATCTCCTACTCCACCAGTAGAATGTTTATCTACTTTAATTCCAGGAATCATGCGTAAATCTATTTTATGACCGCTGTTTAACATCGCCGTCGTTAAATCTACCGTTTCTTGTTCCGTCATTCCATTTAAGGTAATGGCCATTAAAAGAGCACTCATTTGATAATCTGGTATTTTGTGATCGACGTAATCGTTGATTACAAATGTAATTTCTTCAGAAGTAAGAACTTGTTTCTTTCTTTTTTTAGTAATAATATCTACTATATT
>DVKJ01000055.1 GCA_018716065.1 Candidatus Pelethosoma merdigallinarum | reverse complement strand
TTTAATTTGTTTAATTCCTAAATCATTTACATAATACTTATTTAATGTTTTCAAAATATTTTTTCCATGAACATCATATCTATAAACTTTATTCATAATGAATGTAGTTGAAAAGGCCTCTAAATAGTTATATAAAGTATTATTAGCTATTTCGTGATATTCTCTTTTTAAATATTCAATAACATGGTCTCTTGAAAACTCTCTAGTTTCAGTATCTAACATATATTGAAGTACTTTATTAAAAGATGCGATATCTTTTATTCCAAGTCTTTCCACAATATCTTTTAAAATAATTGAATCGTATACACTAGATAAGTAATTTGTTTTATCTTCATCATTCGTGAATAAAAATCTTTGAGGAAGTCCACCCCATTTAAAAACATCATATAATAATTTCTCATAATCTTTTTCTTTTGTATTTGTTAATTCAACAATTTCTTTAAAAGATAAAGGATTGATTCTAAAACTAACGTATCTACCAGATAAATCAGTCGATAATTCAAGTAAAGTCATTCTACTATTTGAACCCGTAATAAAGATACTATAATGATCCGTTATTCTAAGCGAATTTATACCCTTTTCAAATTCTTCAACCTTTTGTATTTCATCTAAAAAAACATAATATTTATTTTTATTTATTGTTAACGATTCAATATAATTACACAAATCTTTGGCGTTTTTTATAAAATCATATTTTAAAGATTCAAAATTAATATAAATCACATTATCTTCACTAACACCTGATTTTATAATTTCATTCATTATTTGTTTTAAAATAACTGATTTCCCACTTCTTCTCATTCCATATATAATTTTTATTAAGGATTCTGTATGGTAAAAACCTCTAATTTTTGATAAATATTTTTCTCTGATAAGCATTATAATTCACCTCTTCTAAATTATACTATTATATACTTTTTTTGTAAAGTTATTCCATTACACTAGAATAACTTTTAATAGTGATTTCAACTAGTATTCTAAAACTTTATCTTGAACAACTTAGTGTTTATCATACTCACTTTCTGTTTCTTTTCTCCAATCGTTCATATACATAGTAATATTTCTTTCTGCATTATTTTCCACAATATCTAGAAATAAGTGTACTAAATTCTTTATTTTCATTTTTTAGATTATAATCATATGAATTTGCATATATATCTGATATTTTTTACAGAAAACTTTTCACTTGATCTTATATCTCTTATTTTGTCAAAAAACTCACCAAAATAAGAATCATTACCATTATTTTTAAATCTTTCTAAATTTATATTATATCCTTTGATTAAATATTCTTTAATTATTTTATTAGCCCAAGTTCTAAATTTAATTGCTTTTTTAGAATTGACTCTAAAACCAATCGAAATAATCATATCAAGATTATAATATTTTGTGTTATAAGTTTGTTTACCATCGTTACCCACATGTGCAATTTTTGCACATGTGCTATTTTCACTCAATTCTTCATCATTATAGATGTTTTTTATATGGCGAACAATACCACTTCTATCAATATTAAAAAGAGTTGCGAGTGCTTCGGTATTTAACCAAACATCATCATTTTTTTAAAGCACCTCTACTTTTATATTTCCCTCATCATCACTATAAAATAAGACATTATGTTCATTTCCTATTAACTTATCTTGCATTTTTTTCCTCCTCGTAATGTATTTAGATACCAAAAATTGAAAAACTTGATAAACTCTAATTTATTATTGATGTTATTATTTTGTTTACTTTACTAATCAGTGAGTTGCAAACTTCTTCATCACTAATTAAATTGATTGAAAATGTTTTATATCCAATCCTATTTATACTTGTTCCACAATGATAAACTATTTTGTTATCAATTATAAAGTATCTATCGTGAAATGTATTATCATATATAACCTTTAAATTATGATACTGTTTATTATATTTTGTAATATCTTGCTCAGTGAATACATATGATAAATACTTTTTATGTTGACCTCTCCCATTCTTTAAAGTCCCAATTTGGGACCTTACAGATTTATATTCTTCTTCTGTTCATTGAAAATAAAAGTCATTGGGGAATCTATCCAAATGTCGATTAACTGCCTGATTAATAGTTTTAGTTCCATTAACACATTCGTAAAGTCTAGCCAGATCTGAATCGAGCATCAAATGAAACTTCCATGTTCAACCTTTATTTTTTCCTCCTCATCTTCTATAAATGAAGTTTGTATCTGTATTCATTATATCATTAAATTTTAAGTCTTTATCAAAATTTACATAAAGAAAAAGAGTGTTTTTATCACTCTTATTGTTGAGCTTGACGATCAATAAACCAAATACGACTAATATCCACACTATTACTAGATGGTTCTGGATTTGGCATATCAAACTGAATAATGACTGGTACTTTAAATCCATTACCAAACGCGACACAACATCCTGGTTGTAGGATACGTAATTTCTTGATGATTTCTTCGGTTACATTTGGTACCATCTCACGAATATAAGCAACATCTTTTGGATGCATCATCTTTAAGATTAAGAAGTTGTTACACTGTGATAATGCGGTTTCTGATAATTCACTAGGTCTTTGTGAAATCATTCCAAGAAGAACTCCATATTTACGTCCCTCTTTGGTAATACGTTCAAAAATATTATATCCTAATATTTCAATATCACTATCGTTTTGAACATAACGGTGTGCCTCTTCTAGAATAATATTAAATGGCATTCTTGTACCTTTGGCAATATCTTTATTATAATCGAATAATAATTTAGAATAAATTTTCGTTAAGTTTTTGGCAAGACGATCATCAACGTAGTTAATATTAAAGTTGACAATTTGAGCTTTTTTACCATTGTCGGCAGTCATTAACTTTTTAATATATTGTTCCTTAGTAATGTACTCTGGATAATCAAAGTAAGCCGCATAATTACTATTTAATAAAGATTGAAGACGAACGCGTAATACGTTTGAACTATCAAAGATTTTTTCACTTTTTAAAGATCCTTCAGAGATTAAGGCAAAATCAAACGCATCTTTTAAATCATTTAAAGAATACATAAAAGTTCCATCTGGTAATGATAATTCTAATTCATCATTTAAGAAAGATTCCATGAAAGTAGTAACGAGTTCCATTTCACGAATTTTTCCGGATTGATCAATCAATAAACATTGTTTTAAACTTCTTGAATACCCTGGTTGATAGATTTCAGTTTCTAGATTTAATTCTGAAGTATTGTAGTGTGATAATACCGAAAATATTTGGTCGCGAATTTGAGCGGCTCCCCTACCACTTGATAAAATATCCAAAATGGCACGGGCGATAATATCATTTTTATGTTTGATGACTAAACTTTCATCACGAGCAAATATAGTTACTAATTTTAATGCTTTTTCGATAATAGGCAATTGTCCAGCATTTTCTACACCAAGTAATAAAGCAATATCATCTACGGTTAATAACCAAAGAGGAATACGAATAATTTCTGAATCTGAAAAGTTCGTATTGGTCGTGTACGCTTTGAAATTAATTCCAGGTGTAGTTTTCCCTAAATCTTTAAAAGCATTGTGATACTCACCATAAGCATCAAAAATAAAGAAACTAGCACGGTATGGAATATAACGTTGTCTCGTGAAGACATTTTGAATAATACGTGCGACACTACATGATTTACCACTACCAGTGTTTCCAAATATCGCAAAATGATTGGCAAATAAATCATTTAATTTAACACCTAATTTAATACCAGGATAAACAGGACTCATACCTAAATATAAATCACGATTTTCTTGAAATTCTGGAATACCAATAATAAGTGGGACTTTCTCTTGTGAAACGACTTTAACGCTTGCCCCAAAAGATGGTTTTCGAATAACACCACCGACAAAGCGATCTCCAACTAATTCTCCAATTAAGTTGACATAGGCATTTCCACCTTTAATATTAACAACTTCTCCTACAACTAATTTATCAGGATCTTCAAAGATTAAATGACGATTGGCTAAGGTTTGTGTTTTTAATACTTCGGGATTCAATTCTACAACCACGACATTTTCTTCAATTCCTGTAATTCTTCCTAACATAACGATTCCTCCCTATTCTATATTTATTATACCTTTATTTTTTGAAAAAAAAAAGAGGAAATCAACGATTATACACTCCAATTAATGATGGACGTACATAAATCGTAACCTCTTTTGGTAAATCTAAAATAATTGTACACGGTTTTAAAATTCGAATAAATCCAATTCCAAGAATGACAAGATCTTGGTTAGAGGATGAAATTTCAATCGTTCGCTTGTGATACTGTTCAGGTAATGTTTTATAAAAACGATGAATGGATAACGTATTTGAAAGATAAAAAGTAAGATTTGTTGGTGTGACAACTTCTAAAGAAAAAAGGGATTCTACTTGTAACGTTTGTGGCTCTTTTATTTGATAAGTAATCGGTTTGATTTCTTTCTTTGGTATGACTCTTTTAATCATTTTACCATCTAATAGATCTAAATAATTACCTTCTTCTAATAAACCTGGAGTATCTAACAACGTCATATCTTCTAAAAAAGGAACTTCAATCGTATTTAAGGTTGTGGATGTTAACATACTCGTTGTAATTTCTTCTAAAGAATCACTATAATGACGTAATAAAGTATTAATCATAGTGGATTTACCAGCATTCGTATAGCCAACTACATATACATTTTTAGAAGTTTGATGTTTTTTTATCTTGTCTAATAATTCATCAAAGTTTGTATTTTTAACACTACTGATCATGACTTGATCTACAACCGATAAATCATAAGATTTCATATAGTCTAATAAATATTTATCCGTGATAGAACGTGGTAATAAATCACGTTTTGTTAAAACCAGTAAGATTGGATTTGATAAATATTTTTTAATCAAGTCTAAATTTTGTGGTAACATCCACAAATCTAGTACTAAAACGACTAAGTCATTCGTTTTACTAATATCTTTTAAAATAGGAATAAAGTCTTGATTCGATTTAATGACTTGGCGATATTCATTATAATGACGAATACGAAAACAACGCTCACAGAGTTCACCTTGAACTTTCATAAATCCTTCTTTTTTTGGATCTTCTTGTTGTAACAACGCACCACATCCCTTACACTTCATCATAGTATTTTCCTTTCTTCCATAATCCAGATTGTTCGAGTTCTTTAAACTTTTTTTCTTCGCGATAACGATTATACTTTGTAATCCAAAAATCACGTAGCGTAATTGGTTCGACTAAAACGGTTGTAATACCTACCCGATTTCCTCCTACAATATCCGTAAATAATTGATCACCAATGATGGCCACTTGATTGGGTGATAGGTGATACTTCTTAAATACTTTGTGAAAGGAATAAGCATGAGGTTTTAAAGAAGTATGATTCATTTCAACCTGTAATTGTTCTTTAAAGAACTGAACTCGAGGTTTTAAACTATTAGAAAAAATAATCACTAAAAAATCTTGCTTTAATTTTTTTATAAATTCTTTTAACTCTTCAGAAACTACTTTTCCATGAGGCTCTACTAAGGTATTATCAAGATCAAAAAGGAGACAAGTAATCCCTTTCTTTTTTAATAAATCATAATTTACTTGATAAATATTAGGTGCGTACATTTTAGGTAAAAATTCTTTCATAACTCCTCCTTTAGTATACTCTTTTATACTCCATTTCTTCTAAGATCTTTTTTTGATAATCTTGGATCGTATAACAATCTTTCATCTCTTCGATTAATTCATAAATAAACGATTCTTTGTTACGAGAAAAAGAATTCATAAACTCTTCTTTCCCAAATTCATCTTTTTTAGAAAAGATATGCGAAGATAAAAGAAATAAAAGATTGGTTCGAATAAATAAGTCATTCTGTTTTTCTAAATCTTTGGGTTCTTCTTTTTCTTTTTGAAGAGGGTAACAGATAAAATAACCAGGATCAATAATATAAATCTTTTGATCCTCGGTTACCATGACATTATTTTCATTAAAGTCATCCATTAATACATGGTATTTTGTAAGTAAACTTGCATCTTCATAAAGTAATTTTACATTTTCTAGAAAGGTAGAAACAGACATTTCTAAGAAGTCTTCTTTTTCTCCTTTCCATAATGCTTTCGCTGTATAACCATAGTATTTACCTTTTTCATCATAAATAGGTTGATCGGGAAGTAATACTCTACGTGTTGGGATTTCTCTAAGATACCAACACTCTTTTTCTCCTAAATTATGTTTATCCAACATATAACTACGATATAATTTAAATGCTTTCCCTTGAACAAGATAAACAATCGATTCATATCCTTTTCCTAACATGGGTGCTTGACGATCGATACGAACATTTACTTTTTTATCATTTACAATATACGTTTTATATTCCATATTCACTTAAAATTCCAATCTTTCTTCGATATAAGAAACTACTTGATCTAGTGGTAAGGTAATTTGTTCCATCGTATCACGATCACGAATCGTAACGGTTCCTTCATTTACCGTTTGATCGTCTACAGTAACAACAAAAGGTGTTCCAATAACATCTTGACGACGATAACGTTTTCCAATATTTCCACTTTCATCATAACCCGTCATAAAATGTTTACTTAACATTTGATAAACTTCTTGAGCTTTAGAAGTGTGATACTTCTTAACTAAAGGTAATACCGTTACTTTATAAGGGGCAAGGAATGGGTGAAAATGCATCACTTCACGTGTGGTTCCATCTTCTAATGTTTCTTCCGCATAAGCATCCGCTAAGAAAGCTAAAACAACACGATCCGCTCCTAAAGATGGTTCAATAACATAAGGAATATACTTTTCATTGGTTTCAGGATCTAAATAATCCATATGAACACCAGATGTTTCTTGATGTTTGGTTAAATCATAATCGGTACGACTAGCAATTCCCCATAGTTCTCCCCAACCAAATGGGAATTGATATTCAAAATCCGTTGTCGCATTACTATAGAAAGTTAATTCATCTTTTTTATGATCACGTAAACGAAGATTTTCTTCTCTCATGTTTAAAGACAATAACCAAGTCTTACAAAATTCTTTCCAATAACGAAACCACTCTAATTCATCCCCTGGCTTACAAAAGAATTCTAATTCCATTTGTTCAAATTCACGAGTACGGAAAGTAAAATTACCTGGTGTAATTTCATTACGGAAACTTTTTCCAATTTGACCAATTCCAAATGGAACTTTTAAACGCATACTACGTTGTACATTTAAGAAATTTGTAAAGATTCCTTGAGCAGTTTCTGGACGTAAATAAATCGTACTTTTCGCATCTTCTGTAACACCTTGAAACGTTTTAAACATCAAATTAAATTGGCGAATATCGGTATAATCCATCGAACCACAGTTTGGACAAGTAATGTTATGTTCCTTAATAAAGTCAAGTAATCGTTCATTACTCCATCCATCACCCGTTTCTTTTCCATTTGTAAAGTCCTCAATTAATTTATCCGCACGATGTCTTGTTTTACAATGTTTACAATCAATTAATGGATCACTAAAGGTTTTTAAATGACCACTAGCTTCCCATGTTTTAGGATTCATTAAAATGGCACTATCCATACCTACATTGTAAGGACACTCTTCAATGAATTTTTTCCACCAAGCACGTTTTACATTGTTTTTAAGTTCTACGCCTAATGGACCATAATCCCATGTATTAGCAAGTCCACCATAAATTTCACTTCCTTGAAATATAAATCCATATTGTTTACACAAATTCACTAATTTTTCCATTGTTAACTTTTCCACATAAATTCCTCCTTACATAAAAATTCTCCTAGAATGTAAGGGTCCAATCGGACGGTTCCACCTTACTTATTCCTAGGAGAATCACTTTTCTTATATTCCTCGGGGTTTCCAATCCGTCATCAGATTTATTTATCAAGATATTAATATTTTATGATAAAATCTAAGGATTGTCAATCTTATTCTATTCAATCACTTTTTAATAATGGTAACAAGATTTCGTATAGGTTACATCTTTATAACAAGTAGCTGTATAAGCGGTTTTATGTTTATAATAACAAGTATAATGAGGAATCCCGTCATATGGTCTACAAGGTCCACCGGCAAATCCTACATAACATCCTGAATTGTTAGAACTTGCACAAATCGCATCACAAGCATCAGCAGCTGCTTTATTACTACAAGTACCATCATCCACATATTTATGAGCCTCTACCCATTTATACTTCGTACAACTATAAGATTCTTGTCTTGTTCCATAACCACAAACTGAACTTTGTGAATACTTACAAACATTATAAGGCCCAAATGTCTTAGTAGTTGTGTTTCCTGCTTTATCCTTACAAGTTACGGTTCTCTTCTTTCCTTTTCCGACTGGGAAATTATATTCGTTTCCATTTCCTTGGGTATAGCCACTATATCCACTATGTTCATCCGTACATTTTGGATTTACCATGTATCTAGTATAACAGGTACTTCCATCTGATGCTTTATGAGAACTTCCTTTACTACTTGACTCTAAAGTAATCGTTGGTCCTTTTGTGTCTACTTGCGCAGTGATTTTACTACATGTCTTACTATTTCCAGCATTGTCATAGGTCTTCCATGTTAAATAAGATGTTCCATTCGCATATACTGTCCAACTTCCACTAGAATTATATTGTTTATTTGTAACAGGTGTTGTAGCCCCTGAGGTTGTTAATGTTTTCTTATCTGCACATCCACTTAAACTATCTCCACAGTTGGCAGAAGTATAAATACTTCCACTATACCATCCTCCTGTATAGTTAGATCCACTACTACTTCCTTTCTTCACTACAGTTGTACAACTTGGAGCTGTGGTATCTACTTTGACACTATTACTACAACTATTGGTGTTTCCTGCTCTATCTTTGACATATCCATTCCATGTCGTTCCTCCAGTCTCTCCTTGTGTATTACTTGCACTTCCATTATAATTAGTTCCTCCGGTTGTTAATCCATATGATGATACTCCACTTTGTACACTTCCATTATCTTGACGACTTAAAGAAACAGATACATTACTCTTATACCATCCATTGGTTCCACTTGTTCCACTAAAGCTTACACTACAACTTGGTCTTGTTTTATCGATATGGAGGTGTTGATTTGCTGGACATTTTGTACTATTTCCGGCTACATCATATACCGTTCCTGGGGAAGCTGTGCTTGTATTGATCTCTCCTGTTTGGGTGTGTTGTACATTTCCTGTACATCCACTTCGATAACTTCCTTTCGAATCACTACATGTTCCATAGATCGTCCAATTGTAATTGATCCAACTACTATTTCCTCCACTACTCGTACATAC
>DVKJ01000054.1 GCA_018716065.1 Candidatus Pelethosoma merdigallinarum | reverse complement strand
AATGTTAAGTGTTTCCATGTTTTCATTTTTCTTCCTCCCATCTCTTTAGCAAAGAAACACTTATATTATATCATTGTCAGACTTATTTCAGTTTTTTATTATAAAACGGAATTCCAAATAAAAATCTACGCGAAATTTCAGAAGAGCAAAAAAAGTATTTCATTTTTCTAAAATTTATGATATACTTAATGAGTACGGGCTGTTAGCTCAGTTGGTAGAGCAATTGACTCTTAATCAATGGGTCTAGGGTTCGAGTCCCTAACAGCCCACCATTTATGATTTAAAATACCATAGTGGTATTTTTTTATTTTATAAAATAGTATATAATAAACATAGGAGGAGAAATGTTTATGAAAAGAATAGGAATCATTTTATTCGCGAGTTTGTTATTAGTTGTTGGTTGTACATCAAAGGAAAGTGGAACTTTAACCTGTACTCGTACCGCAAAACAAGGAAATATTGAAGTTTCTTTGAATTACAAGATTGCTTATACCGGAGAATACGTTAATACAATTGAAACAACCGAGATTGTAAAAAGTGAAGATCAAAATACCTTAAACCTTTACAAAACACAACTTGAAAATGTTTACGATCCTTATAAGTCAATTGATTATTATGAGAATGAAGTAACAATTGAAGGTGATACATTAACCAGCAAAACAAAAATTGATTACGAACACATTAATGTAGATGATTTGATTGAAATCGATTCGGCGAATGAACAAATTCTGAAAGATGGAAAAGCACGAGTATCTGATTTTCGTTCTATGTATGAAAGCATTGGCGCAAGTTGTAAATAATAAAAGAGTTATAGTGAACTCTTTTATTTTTGTTTTTTTAAGGAATGATTCATCGCATAATTAGAGACTTCTCTAAAATGTTCATCATAAGGATATGTTTATTGTCCAAAACGAAGCCACATCTCTGACCAAGAAAGTCCTTGTTCTAAAAGTAACTGTACTTTTTTATTTTCTAATGTTTGATGTCCTTCTTGTTCTTTTAAATTTACACATCCTTCTTCGTCATACAATTTACTCTGAAGATCACATTCTAACATATCACATTGATATGCAAAAAAAGCTTCTGGTGTTTTTCTTTCATCAAACTCTAAGAATAACTGTTCAATTTCTTCCCCTTTTAATAATCCATTCAGTATCTTTGAAACAGCTTCTTGTTCTTTTTGTTTCTTTTCTTCAGGTGAAATTTCAAATTGCGTTAAGTCTCCAATACGGGCTTCCCCTACTTCGTGAATTACCAGCATAAATAAAACTTTCATGATATCAATTGGATACTCATATTCTGAATACATAGCAAGTGCAAGCATTTGAGCACCATAAACATGTTCCGCAACACTTTCAATTCTTTCTCTATTCACATGCCAATTTTTCCACCCTGTTCGAATAAGATTTTTTAATTGATTACATATGACATAATAACGAATTACATTCTGTGCTTTTTCCATTTCTTTTTCTCCCTTCGCTTTCTTATTATAACACATGTCAAAAAAATGTTTAAAATTAAAATTTTGGTTCACTATAGCTATAGGTGATGATATGAAAAATAGGTCTGTATGGAAATTAGAAGATTCGATGATGGAAGAATCACTGAAACAAGATATGAATGTCGATGTAGCGATTGTTGGTGGGGGTCTAGCTGGAATGATGACTGCTTACTATTTAAGAAATTGTTCTAAAAATGTGATTCTTTTAGAAAAAGACACTGTAGGCTCTGGACTTAGTTCTTCTACGACAGGTAAACTTACTTATTTACAAGATCAAATGTATCCAAAGATTGAAAAAAGTCGTTCGAAAGAAGATGCTAAAGCTTATTTTGAGAGTCAAAAAGAAGCAATGAAACTAGCGAAAAGTATTATTCTAAAACACAATATTGATTGTAATCTTACACCAGTGGCGAGCTATTTATTTGCAAGTGTAGACGATAAAGAATTAAAGGAAGAAAAAGCCTTTTTAAAAGAAGTTCAATGCCCTTTTGAAGAATGTAATGAGTTACCGATTTCTTTTCCGTGTAAAGAAGCTATTTTTGTTCATGATACTTATTGTTTTCACCCTGTTAAATTCATTCAAGAAATTAAAAAATTAATTCTTCACTCTTCGGTTCGTATATATGAAAATACAAGAGTCACAGCTTTAGATCATGACGAAGATGGTTATACTCTTTATACGAAAGATCATAAAATAAAAGCACAACAAGTAATTATTACGACGCATTACCCTTTCTTTGTCATTCCTAAGTTATTACCACTACAATTAAAGTTAGAAAAATCATATTTATTGGAAAGTGAAAGAAAGGAAGAACCACTCTTTTTAGCGATTAGTACAGATGCGCCTCATTATACGTTTCGAATAGATAAAGAACATTTTATTTTTGGTGGATATTCCCATAATTTAGCGAGTAAATTAGATTACCAAAAAGAAAAAGAAGAGATGATGAATACGTTTAAAAATCATTTTGATAAAGAGATTCGTTATGTTTGGTCTGCTCATGATGTGTTATCCAAAGATCATTTACCTTTTATCGGTTCAATTAGTGAAAATCATCCCAATTTATTCATTGCGACAGCATTCCACAAATGGGGAATGACAAATAGTTTTCTTGCTGGTAAATTGCTTTCGGATCTTATCTTAGAAAAAGAAAACCCTTACCAAGAGCTTTTCTCTCCTACTAGAAATCCTTCTTTAAAAGGAATTGTGGATGCGACCATGAATGATGCGGTGATTGGTGGAAGATATTTACAAACAAAAATGCAAGAACAACAAGTATTTTACAAAAACATTCATTTTGAAAAAGAGGATGATGAAGAAATTGCCGTTTATACCGATGAAGATGGAATGGAACATAAAATTAAATATCGTTGTCCTCATTTAAAGAGCGGTTTAATCTTTGATGAAAGTGAAAAAATATGGATTTGTCCAGCTCATGGTTCAAGGTTTGATGTTGATGGTCATCTTTTGGAAGGACCTTCTACGTGTGATATTACATACGAAAAATAAGACTTTGCGTCTTATTTTAATTTACTGAATTTTAGTTTCCCTTTTGAACCTTTTACCCCATTAAAGTTACTTAGAACATTGGTATCAAAAGAAGTGGTCTTTTTATGTTCTTTCTTATAATCTTTAATTGCTAGAGTAATTAATTCATCTAATAGTTTCGTATAACTTTTACCAGTAGGTTCCCATAAATAGAATGATAAAGATCCTGGAATGGTATTTGGTTCATTAATATAGACTTTCTTAGATTTTTTATCAATTAAGAAATCAATACGACAAACACCACTTAAATTTAAAGCACAAAAAGCAGCTTTGGCAATTTCTTCAATTTTAGTACGTGTTTTATCATCTAATCGAGCGGGAATAATACGATCGGTCGCAACCATTCCTTTGGCTTTTCCACCTTTTCCATTTCCCAAGTATTTATCTTGATAAGTTAAGAATTCATCATTACTCATGACTTCTTCTAATACTCCTGTCGTTTGGAATTCATAGTTCCCAACTACACTACAGTTTACTTCTACTAAATTAGAAATTGCTTTTTCAACGACAATTTTCGTATCGTATTTAATTGCTTCCATAATCGCTTCATCGAGATCATTTTCATCTTTTACAAAAGATATTCCGATACTACTTCCTAAGTTAGCTGGCTTTACAATCACTGGATAACCAATCTTAGAGACACGACTCATCATTTCTTCTTTATTTTCTAAATACTCTGAATCGTAAAACCAAGTATAATCCACGACTGGTAAATTCATTGCTTCAAAGATTTGTTTCATCACTACTTTATCTTGTCCTAAAGCAGATCCTAAAACATGACTTCCAACGTAAGGAATTCCAATGGTATCTAAGTAACCAGCAAGTGTTCCATCTTCTACATGGCTTCCATGAACAATTGGAAAAATAATATCTAATTCGGTTACTTTACGTTTAAACAATCCCTTTACTGCTTGAAGATAAAACGTTCCATTTTGATTATATAATACTACTTGTTTGGCATAACGTTTTAATTCTTCAAAGTCTTTGTAAACATCCATATCCATTAACATTTTTCCCGTATACCATTGTCTATCTTTGGTCATATAGATGGGAATAATTTCATATTTATCTTGATTCATATTTTGCATAGCTTGAACCGCAGAAATAATACTAATTTCATGTTCTACACTTGGTCCACCAAACAAAACACCCAATTTTATTTTCATTCTCTCAACTCCTATTTCTTTTCATTAAATAAATCTGGTAAATCATTTTCAATTAAAATATAGGTTTCCCCTTTTGCAAGACGATGCATTAAAACAAAACCTTCTTTGACATCATTTATTACATGAATTTTCTTTTCATTGTATTTTTTTGATAATAACCCATCATAGATTGGCTTAGTTTGTTCCGCTCCGACTAAAATAACTTCATCGCAGACATCGGCAATATATTGACCAAATTTCATATTTAATTCATATTGCTGGGGTCCTAACTCAATCATTCCAGGTGTAATAATAATCTTTTTACCTGGCATTAAATCTAATACTTCTAAAGCCATTTTAGATCCTACTGGATTCGAATTATAAGCATCATCAATAATATTTAATGTACCCACTTTTTTAAGTTCTAAACGGTGTTCAATACTATTTACTTTTTTTACTCCTGCTTGTAATTCTTCAATCGTTAATCCAAGTTCTTTTCCTAGGGCAATACTAGCTAAAACATTATAAATATTATGTTTTCCTAATAATCTGGTAGTGAAAGGATACTTCGTCGAATCTCCTTTAAAAATAACATTAAAAGTCGTTCCTTTATTAGATAATTTAATATCAGTCGCACGAACGTCAACGCTTTCTGCGTCGATACCAATCCATAAGATTTTACAATTATTTTTCAATTCATAAGAAACCTGATAAGGATCATCCGCATTTAAGACCCCTACTCCATTCTGTGGTAAAGATTCGATCAATTCAAATTTACCACTTTGAATATTCTCTCTACTTCCAAAAGATTCCAAATGTGCGGTTCCAATGGTTGTTAAAATTCCGTATTTTGGATGAACTAAATTACAAAGTTCTTGAATTTCACCCATTTTAAACGCACCCATTTCAGCAATAAAATAATCACTGAATTTATCTAAATAATTATTAATACTAATGATTAATCCAATCGGTGTATTAAAATTTTTTGGGGTTGGAAATACATTATAACGAACACTTAACACATCATTTAAAATGTTTTTACTACTGGTTTTTCCATAACTTCCAGTAATTCCAATAACGCCTAATTGATTCATAGACTTTAACTTACGTGTTGCTTGATGTTTAAAATGATTAAACACCCCTTTTTCAACTGGCTTATTAATAAATTCGGAAGTCATTACTATAAAAGCATTCAAATAAGTAAGTAAACCGAGTAAGACATAGTAATAAGCAAGCATGTGTGGATCATAAGTACAAGCAATCGTTACAATAGGAATGAGATATAAAATGACAATAGTAACGATTAAGCGTTTCACACGAGCCGTTATTTTTAATGGAACTTTTACTTGTTCTTTCTTCTCTGCTTGTTGAAATAAAGTCATAACTACTAAATAGAAAACAATAAATAACAATATCGACATTTTTTCACTCGTAAATAAGAAACAAAAGAATATGAAGAAAAAGGCATCAATGTCGATGAAAACTTTATATGGATTCTTTATAATCCATTTTAAATAACGTTGATCTAAATTATACCAATTTAGTTGCAACATATGTAAAGATTTCTTTGTTTTTAATATAAGATAACCAATAAAAGGTATTAGTGAAACTAAAAAATATAACATAAATTATTCCTCCCTCAAGAAATGTCTGATCACATTAATGGTTTGTTGTAAACGTTCTAAATAAGCATAATGTGTACATCCCTCATATTCGACAACCCCTGCATTTGGTATTAACTGTTCTAACTCATAAGCACGTTCTAATGGAACTGCCTCATCCATCGTTCCCCAAATTAATAAAGTTGGCGCATTAATTTTTTTTACTTGATCTGTAATATCCAAATTAACATGATTTACCATAATCTGACGCATAATAGGACTTGCATTACGATAATCGGTAGATCCCATATGTTTTTTTGCCCAATTTTCTAACTTTTTTAGTCCAGGGACTTTTTTCAATGTTTTTAAACATTTTGTTTTTAACGATAATTTTTGAATTTCTTTTTTAAATGGAGCCGCTAAAATAATTAACTTCTCTGCTTCGTACATAGAAGCGTAAAGTAAACTGATTTTACCACCAAAGGAATGACCTACTAAAATAGGTTTTTCTATTTTTAACTCTTCCAATAATTGATGAACGACTTCTACAAAATCATATAACGTCCAAACCGTTGTTGGCTCTTCACTTTCCCCGTGTCCTGGTAAATCAAGAATTAAAACTTGATGATCTTTTGAAAGGGGATTTCCAAGGGGCTTCATCATTTCGATGTTTTGCCCCCAACCATGTAATAAAACAACTGTTTTTTTATGTTTCTCACCATACAGTTCATAATGAACCTTTAGGTCTTTTATTTTCTTTATCACCTAAATCACCATTATAATTATACCACGTTTACCTTTATAAATAAAGAAAAAAGAAAGATTAAATGACTTTTCCATTTACACTTTTAATAACATATCCTTTATAGAAACAAAAAAAAGAAATTTACATTTCTTTTTTTGTCGTATCTTGTGTTTCATTCGTTGTCGGATTTAATGGAGTTACTGTTGTAGGATGATTCTTTTTTGTATTTCTTCTTGTAAAGAAGAACACAATTAATAATAATAAAGCTAAAACAATTCCACCTATTAAAACAAAGTTAGGTTGTTGACGTAACATAAAATCTACTTGAATATTTTTTGTATCACTACTTAATAAATTCCATGTTAATGTTTTTCCATCTTCAGAAACTTTCGTTGCGTTATGTTTAATTGGTTTTTCTGGTAAAGTCATCGTATAATTAATTTCCATACCTACATTATAATTTTCTAATTCTGATGTTTCTTCTGAATCTGTATATTTTACATCTAATTGATATACATTACCTTTTTTAGTAAATACAATTTTATCAGATACTTCGGCAAAATCTTCAAATGTAAAATCGGCTTTATCTCCACTAATATCATCAATATTATTAATTTTTTTAGTGTATTTTATCCCTTTAAATCCATCTTGTTCATATCGAGAAGATGTAAATCCATGTTCTTCTGGATTATCTTCTCCTTCTTCATTCTTCAAACCTTCTTCTAAATAAGCCCATTGCTCTTCATCGGTAAAGGTTTCAGAACCATCACCACCATTTTCTGATGAAATCATAGCATTCAATAATTCTTCATCCATGGCCACAACAACATTGAAATCCATCGATTTGTCTTTACGAATATCCATTCCATATTCCATTCTCATAGTACATCCAGTCATTAATAGGAAGCTCATCATCCCTAACACAAGTAACTTTTTAAACTTCTTCACACTTTCACTCCTTCACTTATACTACACTTTCATTATAGCATGTCGGTCTTTTTTTGTCACATTTTTTTTCACAAAAAAAGAAATGGATGTAAACCCATTACTTTTTATCATTCAGCATTTCTTTTACAGTCGTTCCCAAAGTCGCAAGATTTTGTAAATCAGAAGGAACAATAATTTTGGTTGCTTCTCCATTCGCAAGGTCTTTTACCGCTTCTAAACTTTTTAAAGTAAGTACGGTTTGATCGGCTTTGGCTTCCTTTAATAAACGAATTCCTTCTGCTTCCGCTTGTTTAATTTTTAGTAAAGCTTCCGCTTCTCCTTCCGCAATACGAATTTGACTTTCTTTATTTGCTTCAGCACGTAAAATGGCACTTTCTTTTTCCCCTTCGGCAATTAAAACACTAGATTTTTTCTCACCTTCTGCTTGAAGAATTTTTTCACGTCGTTCACGTTCCGCACGCATTTGTTTTTCCATCGCTTCTTGAATATCTCTTGGTGGTAAAATGTTTTTTACTTCCACACGATTTACTTTAATTCCCCATGGATCCGTTGCTTCATCCAAAATGGAACGCATTTTTGTATTGATAATATCACGGCTCGTTAATGTTTGATCTAATTCTAATTCACCAATAATATTACGTAGTGTCGTAGCTGTTAAAGTTTCAATCGCCGCAATAGGATCTACTACTCCATAGGTATATAACTTAGGATCTGTAATTTGAAAATAAACAACGGTATCTATTTGCATCGTTACATTGTCTTTAGTAATAACTGGTTGTGGTGGGAAGTCTTTGACAATTTCTTTTAATGTAACACGATTTGCAATACGATCTAAAAATGGTATTTTAACATGTAACCCATTACTCCAAGTTGTATAATAAGAACCAATACGTTCCACTACATAAGCTTTCGCTTGTGGCACCACTTTAATATTTGGTAATACTAAAAGAGCCACTAAAATTAAAATAATAACAAAAATTCCCATACTATTTTCCTACTTTCTTTACTTTTACTTTAACCCCTTCAATGGCGAGTATTTCTACATCGCTATCTTTAGGAATTGTTTGATCCGCAAAGGCCGTCCAAACTTTACCATCTACTTTTACCGCACCATTTTTTCGTTTTGTAATTTTTTCAACCACATATCCCTGCATTCCAACAATACGATCTAAATTTGTTTTTTCTCTTCGCTCATTCACCAAAGCTTGTAACTTAGATTTTGTCGTAATTAAGAGAATAATTCCTAAAATGACAAAAACACCTAATTGGATGAGAAAATTATCAATGAAAAAAGATAAAATCAAAGAAACTAACCCACTCGCAACAAACCAAATAGTAGTTAAATTAACGGTTGTTACTTCCGCTAATGCAAGTAAAATAATAATTAAGACCCATAAATAACTCATAACACTCACCTACACTTATTATACGCTAGAATTTTTAATTTTACAAGAGATATAACCCCCTCCATACTTCATTATATGTTCTTTCTTTAACAAAATGAAAAAAAACGGTTAAACCGCTTCTTTTTGAATAGAATATTTTTTCTGTAATTGATTCTTTTCTTGGTCATTTAATTCCAGTACTATTTTAGAAATAGGTATTCCATGAATAGAGAATATCTGTTTATCGTGTATCAATCCCTGTTCTTCTAATAAAGCAAAATAATATTCTTCCATTTTTCTACTGTTTTCTGAAAGCGAAATCATAGGATTAAAAGAATAATATTTTTCTTTAATTTGTTCTTCATAGATGGAAGAAAATAAAGGGTATACTTTTAGAATATTGGCTTTTACAAAAAAATTTTCTAAATTAGATGTTGTAAAACCTGATTCTTCAAGATATACCTCATAATATTGTTTACTTTCTCCGTTATATTGTTCAGAAAACGTTTCTTCTACTTCAATCGGTTTAGAAGGAATCAAAAAGCAAAGAATTCCTAAAAAGAAAACACCACCTAGCAAAGCTTGTATCTTTTTCATACATCACCTCACTAAGTAGTGTGTTCGAATTCTTCATTTTTAAACAAATTATTTTGTTTTTGTCTGTTGTTCTAATTCTTGGTTTACTTTCTCTTCTGCTTCATAATAAACCTTTAGTTGTTCTAAAAACTCTTGAACATCTCCACCTTGACTTCTAACATGATCTAAAAGTCTCTTCATTTCTTGAAGATCATTCTTTTCCGTTTTTTTCGATATTTTCTTTTCTTTTGGTTTTTCTAAGAATGTATGATCACGATCTTTAGATTCAACCAATTTCTTTAATCGAGCATTTTCTTTCATTTCCTCTTTGATACTTGTTTTCATATCTTCTGACATCTTATCAAAAGGGGTATTTTTAACATATTGTTCTAATGTGAAGTTTTTTAAATTTTTATTTTCTTTTTGAAGTTTTTCAATTCTTTTTTCTTCTTCTAATGTTTGAATGAAATCAGTAGAAACATGATCGATTTCATTTGAGAATGTTGCCATATTCATTGATTGATACTTCTCTTTTAAACTTTCGACAGCTTCTTTGATTTCATCAGAAGAAGTGGATTCCTTAATCGTAGCGTTTAGTTGTTGAGATAACTTTTCTAACTTTTTAGAAGCCATTTCCTTTGGTAACACTTCCATTAAAGCACTTACTTGAATACCATAAGACATTTTCTGATTTTGAATATTTTTTGATTGTTTATCTAAATCTTTCAAATCAACATTTAGTTTTTCAATTTCTTCTGGTAAATCACTCGTTTTCATATCTCGATAACGTTTTTTACGTTCTTTTAATTCGTTTTTCTTATGAGCTTTTTTAATAATAGAAACTGCTTTTTCTGGAAATTTAATTTTTCGTGTATCTTTATTTTCATCTTTCACTTCTAATTCTTGAACATTCTCTACAATATCTTCTTTTTCTTTCGTTTCATACGCTTTACTGTATTGTTCTGAACGATCGATATAAGCTTGATACTTTTTCTCTAAAGAATCAATCACAGGTTGCAATTCTTGAGGATTTTCAGCATATTGTTGTTCGATCTTTTTAGCAGCTAAATCCATAGCCGTACCAACAGCCGCTTGATTGATTTTATCTACTATTTGTTGTTCTTTCTTTTGACGATGTTTTTTAAAGAACTTAAAGATTCCTTTCACATCTTCTTCTTTTAATTTAATCGGCTTATATTGACCAACTTCGATTTGATACTGAGCCATCACCTCATTCATATGATCTGAGTTGACTGTAAAGGTTTCTTCTTTCTCTTCTTGTTCTTCTTTTTTCTCTTTCTTCAATGGTATTTCGATCTTGCAAAACTGTTCGTAAGCTTCTTGAACTTGAAAATCGGAAAAACAAGCTGCAACGTCTAAATCATCGACTTCTTTTATCTTCTCATTGTTTCCCTGTGCATATAAATCATTTCTTAACAAAGATTTAAACTTTTCTGGAAGGCCTAAAATCGCATCCCTATGAGTTTCTAAAAACTTACTTAACGTTGTTGCATTCATTCCAAGCACATCTACACTAGACACACCTAACGTCGCTACAATTTCTTCTATCTGTGAACGTACTTGTTTTAAATCAAGATCTAATTGAACATCATATTTTTCTGGATGACTCATTACCTCATAGAGTGTTCTCATTTCGAGTTTGAATTTCTTATTCATTTGTTCTTGACATTCAATATAACCATGCATCTGGTCCACAATGCGTTCTGCTTGTTCATAAATCTGTTTTTCTTCTTCTGTCAAATTAGATTGATAAACATTATTAATATGTCTAATATTCTGAATTAAAGCATAATAATTTACACCCATTAGATGTAAAACTTCAGGGCCCACTTGTAAATCATACAACTTACGAAGAGATTCTTCCGCATCATTAATACTACTCTTTAAAATTTCAAAAGTTTGAACACGAGCTTGTTTTTGTTGCTCTAATTGATGTTCAATCTTTTCTTTTTTTTCTTCTTTTACTCTTAGTACTTGTAATTTTTCTGAATCTTTTAATTCTTCAGATAGAGACACTCTTTGAATAAAATGAAATAAATCTTCATTAAATGCCTTTTGCAACTCCATCTTCTCTTCTTCCGTCCATTGTTCTGAACCCAAAATACGTTCTTGAATTTGAGGAAGTTCCCAAATTTGAACCATAGAAGCTGGAGTAATAGAGTGATACAATCTCATGTCACTCATCATACTAAGACAAATGGAATGATCTAAGTGAAACTCCTGTTCAAAATCAGATAAAGTTTGATACGTATCAAAAGGAACGTAGGATAATTCTACTTTATCTTCTGTTTTTACAACTCCATATTCTTCTTGAAGTTTATGAATCAAATCTTGAGCTTTCATCCAAGGTTCTACTTGACTATGCATCGCAGTATATAATGAATTAATATATTCATCAACTGAAACACCAGCTTTTAAATCTCTAAGTATTGGTTCATAAACCAAAGAACTTACACGATTTTCTTCCAATAAATTAATTAATTGTTCTTCCGTAGACAATTCCTCTTTTTGAACCAATAAATCTTCACGATTTAATAAATCATTTAATTTTTGTAACAACTCTTGATTTCTTCGAACTAATATTTCTTTTCGCCCATCATAAATTGGATTGCCTTTTTCAATATCCATAAATAGTCTCTCTTGTGCAGAATTAGGAACATTACATGATGTTAATAATGCAGTTAGTTGTTCTTTGATTTCTGGATTTAACATAAAATCACTCCTTATTTTCTTTAATTACAGTACGCATGACATCTTTTATTTTTGCCCATTCTTCATCAGATTCAATACCTTCTAAGTGATATTCATCATTGTTTTTTACTACGGTTGAAGTATAAACCGTGATTAAACCACGTTCATCTCTTTCATTTAACGTGTAGATGACATAATCTTTTCCATTTTCTTTTAAAGTGAAATATAATAATACATCCGCTTCTGCGACCGTACCATCACTTTTTGTTACACGAATTTTTTCTTGATCTTTCATAATAAGTCCTCCTTTATTCTTTATCCGTTCCATTATACCATATTTAAAAAGAAAACACAATCGATTGACTGTGTTTTTCACTACTTGATACAAGCTTTACAAAAGATTTGATACTCTCTTTCTGGATATTTAATTTTACGAGCATCAGATACATTCGCATAAATGTGAACCGTTCCTAAACGATGTCTACGATATAAGCTATTTTCTTCGGGAATTAACTCGTGATACAAAATGTATGCTTTTTCTAATAATTTAGGTTGGTTTAACAATTTAGAAATTTCAATCATTTCGAATACATGTTCCTTGTGTGTTTGCAAATAACCACGTTCAATTTTAGCAAGTTCAATATCTAAAACATGATTTAAGAAAGCTGTTACTCTTCCCGAAAAAGATTTTTGTAACGTAAACTTCACACAAGGTTCAGAGACAATACGTTGAAAATAATCACTACGATTCGATTGTTTAAAGAAGTCTACTAATTCTTGATAAATTTTGTGATACAAATCTTGATCATGATCGGTCATTTTATCCCATTCATAATGTTTAAAACGACAAATAAGTTCTAATAATTCACTACAGTATGCAAAACGACCATTATCAACAACAAAGAAAGGTTCTTCTACATACTCTAAATTATTGTAATAAGCTTTATAGAGTTCTTTATTTTGTTTTAAGGTATCCATTCCAAATACTTCGATATATTCTTTAAAACAATCACTTAATTCATACTCTAAACGATTGCGCTTACTGATCCATTCATCATAATCAGGATATTTCATAATATCTAGGAAACGTTTTGATGTCATAAAGGTTTGAAATCCTGTTAATGATTGAAATAATAAGTTTTGAGCAAATAACTCCGCATTCTTCTCTGATAACTTTTGTAACACTTCACGTTTACGATAAAGAGTATCATTGATTTCTTTTTGAAGAGATACTAACGTATTCGTTAAAGTCGCTCCATTTTCCAAATATTCATATATACGTGTTTTAAACATTTGACGAGCTTCATTTAATTCTGCTTGTGTTGGAGTTGTATCTGCTTTAATTAATGTTTCACGTAATCCTTTACTATCAGACCATATATAATTTAAAGTTTCATCTTCTAAAGTACCATATCGTAAATCATGTTGAAATTTCATAGCAAGCGTATGATCGATTTGATAAGCTTTACAAAATTCACGTAATTCACTTAATTTAATATCACTAATCTTTTTCATAACTCGACTCCTTTCGCCTATCTATATTTATTATAATACAAATATTTCAGAAAAGAAACCATTTTCATTTTTTATCCGGATATTTATGATTAATTTTTAAAATATTTTGCTCTTTCCACCATAGCATATTTAAGTTTTGGAAATATTTTTCCAAAAGTATCAAAAAACGACAAGTTTTGGAAACTGTCGTTCGTATATTTTTTAATAACTCATAATTCCTCTTGGATTCTAAATCATGTATCCAAAATCATAATCTTGTCTATGACTCGTTTAAATCAATACCATCAATGCTTGTGTTGTAAATCCATTGTTTTAAATCAGTATGATCTCCTGTTTCGTAGAATTAATTAATTTTTCAAAGAATATCGGTTGATTTTCTTGTGAAATGGTAATAATTCCACAACCATGATCAATCATGATTTTATTAGCAAATAACATTTCCACTCTTTTGTTACCATCTATAAACATTTGTCTTCTCATAATCCATAGCATAACTTCTATTGCGATCTCCGTTTTCGTTTTTTCAGATTGAGAAAGAATTTATTATCACTTTTCAATATATCTGCTAAATATAATTCATCTCTATCATGTTGTCGTTTATATGTTTTATACTTTTTAATATTATCAATTAGATTTTTAACATTAGAACCACCATAGTATGCTTCTAAAAATTCTGATGATTGATCATATTTCTTACCATTATATCTAATGTTTTTCTTTGCAAATGTTTTTGGCGATTGAAAACTTTTTACTTTTTCATATTCTTTTTCTAAACCCTCATTTAATATTAAAAGCATCTCTAATTCTGGCTTTGTACAATATTTGTATATTTCCTTATTTGATACAATGCCTCTTAAGTCTTTGGGAATAGGTAATTTATCATTTTGTTTATCACCTACTCTATATACTTTTACTGGTAAGCCATAGTGTTTTAATTCAGATTTAATTGTTGGATTACTTAATTGTCTAATTGGATATGGTCTACGACCAATTAAATCATCTCTTGTAAAACAAAGAGCATCAGCATCTAATAAATGATTTAGTAGTACTTCCTCATTTTGGCCTTCACACATTAATAGTATTCTCATTACATTAATTCCTTTTTGAAATCCATTAATGCATCATAACTTACATTTGTATTGAATTCATTATTATAAAATTTATTACTCTTAGACAATTCTGATCTGAATTTATAATTTGTATGCATATTTTCTAATTTTATTGCATCATCATATTTACTTATGTAGATATTATCGCTTCTACTAAATAAATCAAGTATTTCACAATAATGAGTAGTAAATATTAATGTTGCATTTTTTTTATTAACTGATTTATCTTTATAAAGATTAACTAAGTTTTCAACTAATGTCTTATGGAAGTGATTTTCAATTTCATCAATTATTAAATCTGATCCTGTTCTTAATGAATATACTACAAATGTGAATAAACCAAATCCTTTTGTTGTACCACTTGATAATATTTCATATAGTTCAGAGTTTGATACTTCTTTAGTAGTTCCATTTGTATAAATAATTCTATATTTATTTTCATTTATCATTTTTATATTATCTAAATGTTCATCAAACATTTTTAATAATGAAGTGATAACTTTTAAATTATTATCTAAAAGTTTATATACATTGAATGCTTGAGCATAATCTCTATAAATATAATCATCGCTTGAGCAATATATTCCTCTTAACAAAATGTCTTTTAATAATGAATATATCATTGAAGTATCTTCTGGTAGTTTCACTTCTGGCTTTACTTCTTCAAATTTCTCATAATTAAATAATTCTCTTATATGTGCTTTCTTGTATTCTCTCTTGTACAGTTTTTCGTTTTTAAAGAAAACAGATGTATTATCCACTGAATTTGCATTTTTATATAGATCTGTTATATATCTATAAACTGCTCCTTCATGATAAAAAGTAATATCTAAATTCAATGGCTTATCAATAAATTTGAAAATATTCTTTGAACTGTTAATTCTATAATTAGAAAAAATATCATATATTATTGATAATAGTTCTACTACTGTAGTTTTTCCGGATGCATTTTTTCCTATTATACCTAATGTACTGAAAACATATAAATCATCAGCTATTTCTTGTAATTCAAATTCCTTATCAGCTGCAGTTTTATTTCCAGTTGGTACAAAAGATATTGTAAAATTTTCTTCGCACAACTTAAAATTGTTGGCAACAACTCTTAATAGTTTCATTTTTCATCCTCCTTATTCTATGTTAATTATAACATACATTTTTTCACAAAAAAACATTTTTTTTGGTTTTTTTGTGATTTTGACGTATATAATACCCTAATTTTTTCAAAAAATCAAGCATTTCTTTAATATTATATGCAAAATCATTTACATGATACATTTTTAATTATAGATAATTCTTCGTAATCTTCTTCGTTACCAATTCTTTTTAAGTAATCTTTGCCTCCATCAATTGCTACTACTCCACATGAACATCTTTTATAATCATTAGTACTTTTTGACTCTATGATATCTCCACATTTTTTACATTTAATTTTATTACTTATTATTTCTTCTTTCTTTTCCATAAGTCATCTCCTCATAATGCATTATACCATGACCTTATAGCAATTGTATCCTACTGTTTGCGGTATAATACCGTTACAATCATACGGATGAAATCTATATTGTCCGTATCACTGTAAAAAAAATCCATTGAAGATTTTTGCCGTTTACGTCACTTTTCTTCAATGAACTATTTTTAAAATCTAATTTTTTTGTACCTAAATTGTACCTAAAATTATTTTAGTAAAACCTATACCTCGCAAGCCCTTATAAAATGGGCATAAAAAATGAGAGCACGGTTAAATGCTCTCTTCAGGGGGTTTAAATATTCTCACCTTAGATCGTAAGAATATCTGCGTGATATCTTACCTCACGCTACATAAAATATAACAAGTTTTTACGCAATAGTCAATGGCTAAAATGACAAGTTAACACTTTCTTGACACTAATCTAAATGATAGATCTCGTGAACCAATTGATTTAAATGAGGATCTTTTTGATTTTTAAAATCATCACTGTGAAGATAATCGGAACTATCTTCTTTTGCTTTTAAAAGAAGCGAAAAATCTTGTTTTAAATTAGCTACTTTAAAAGATAAATCACCACTTTGTCTGGAACCAAATAAATCACCACTACCACGTAACTTAAAATCTTCTTCACTTACTTTAAATCCATCGGTTGTTTGTGTTAAAACACGTAAACGTTCTTTTTCTAAATCACTAATTAAAATACAATACGATTGTTCTTGGTTTCTCCCTACTCGCCCACGTAATTGGTGAAGTTGAGAAAGTCCAAAACGATAAGCATCAAAAATAACCATCATCGTCGCATTCTTTACATCTACCCCTACTTCAATGACCGTTGTACTAATGAGAATTTGTATTTTATTTTCTTTAAAATCATTCATAATTTGGTCTTTTTCTTCTTCTTTCATTTTTCCATGTAAAGACGCAATTCGAAAGACTTTACCAAAGGCTTTGTTAAAATTCTTTTCTAATACTTCTACATTTTCTAAAGTACTTTCTTCACTATCTTCAATCAAAGGAGCTACAACATAAGCTTGATGACCTTTTTTTAACTCTTCATAAACCATGGTTAAAACATCTTTCATTTCCGACTTCTTTTTCATATAAGTTTTAACAGGAAGTCTTCCACTAGGCATGGTATGAATACTACTTACATCCATGTCTCCATAAATCGTAAGTGCATAAGTTCTTGGAATGGGCGTCGCACTCATATAGAGAATATCAGGCATTTGTCCTTTATTTTTCAATTTACTTCGTTGATCTACACCAAAACGGTGTTGCTCATCTGTTATAACTAGTCCTAATTTGGGAATGGAAACTGCTTCGCTAATTAATGCATGAGTTCCAATCACCATATCAATCGTTCCATCTTCTAACCCTTGATAAATAGCTTCTTTCTCTCGTTTTTTTAGGTGCCCCGTCAAAAGAGCAACCTTAATCGAATACGGTTCCATAAATTGTTTGATATTTTCATAATGTTGGGTAGCTAAGATTTCCGTAGGAGCCATTAATGCACTTTGATAACCCGATAAATAATTCATATACATGGAAATCACCGCTACAACCGTCTTTCCACTTCCAACATCTCCTTGTAATAGACGGTTCATAGGATAAGTACGCTCTAAATCTTTTTGAATCACATTTACCGCATGATTCTGATCTTTCGTAAGATGAAAGGGAAGTTTTTTGATAAAAGATTCAATTAAATAATCATCGATTTCTCGAGAAATTCCTTCTTCTTGATGTTTATGTTCTTTTAAAACATTCATCTTTAACATATATACAAATAATTCTTCATATTTTGCACGTAATAAAGCCTGTTTTAAACGTTGTGTATGAGTGGGATGATGTAATTCTCGAATGGCTTCTTGTTTGTCCATAAAACCATATTGTGAAGCAATACTACTAGGAATATTATCGACTACGGAAATAGAATAAGAAAGAGCCTCATCAATCAACGTTTGAAGTTGTTTCACTCTCAGTCCATCCGTTGTATGATAAATCCCTCTTGTTTCCTCTTTTTCCAAAGGTGTCAGTAATAAATCGCTAGCAATTACTTGTTCGTGTTTCGCATCCCATTTACCAATGATCGTAATTTCTTTTCCAATCGTTAAATGAGGTTTCAAAAAATGACGATTAAAAATCGTAACAGATAAGAATCGGTGTTGCGATTGAACTCGAAAGTGTAAACGATTCATACGACGTTTAAAATACGTAATCTGAACATTACTTTCAATGACACCATTCAACGTAACAGAATCACCATCTTGAACCTGATTTAATGGTGTAATTTTTAAATGTTCATAACGAAAAGGATAATACGTTATTAAATCTTCTATCGTACGAATCCCTAATTTTTGTAAATAACTTAATGTCTTAGGACCTACTTTAGGCAGTTGTTGTAATGTCATTTTATCACCTGATTTCTTCTTTATTATAGCGAACATAAGTTTTGTAGTCAACGACTTTTTTTAATGATTTATCACTTTTTTTAAAAAAAGTATTGACAAAAAGTACGTCTTGCGTTAGTATATAAATCGCCAATTCGGATTAGGCGAATTGGAGCTAGTATCACACTAGCCAACCCCTTTTTATTCTTTTATTGGGACGGCCTTGCGCCGTTCTTTTTTCGTTTCAAACAAAAAAAGATGAAAATCATCTTTCTTAGCTTGTAGCTTGTACATAGTTCAATTTTAACGTTAATGTTTTACTTTGTTGTGGGATAGTAGTTGCAGTTCCTAACCATTCTGCTTTTACAGTGAATGATTTTTCAGCACCAGCATCTAAGGTATCATTTGCATTAATACCATCTACTGAGAATTTAATGTCAGTTGGTGCAGCACCATTTGCAGTATCTACACCTTCGATACTATCTAGAACAGCATTAATATCTCCGTCATTTTTAACTTTTACCGTATAAGTCGCACTACTTCCAGGTTTCTTTAAGTCAACTGTGAAACTAGCTGTTGTTTCATTTTGTTTCCCAACTTGTGAAGTTGTCGCACCTACTACATTCGTTTCTGTAATATCTAAGATGTGAACATTCCAAGCATCTTGAGATGGAAGTTGTGCCGTACCATTAATGGTTAATGTAGCTTGTAAAGCCGCATATCCTACTGCAAGTCCTACTACTAAACCAAACAAAGCAATAATTAAAGTTTTTTTGTTTTTTGAATTCATATTATCCTCCTACCTTACTTTCTACTATTACTATACCTGATCCTCGAAGTTTTGTCAATCATTTTGTATTTTTCTTTACAAAATGTCTACAAAAAGCAAATCATTCACTCTGAAACTTTTTGAATCTGTTGAACGACTAATTGATACTTATCAAAACGTTTTTCAACATGTCCACGAACACGAACTAACATACCAGCTTCAATCAGAGGCATTTTTTGATACGCAATAGGAAATAAAACCATATCTAAGGTATTTAACTCATCACTACCAGTCACAAAACACATTTCTTTTCCTGTCTTAGTCTCAATCTTTTTCACATGATCGACTAAAACAATGAGTTCTACATTCTTGTCAAAATATTGTGGTAATTCAAGGATTGTTAGAGGCAAGTGTGACTGACGACGAGCTTCTGTAACCGGATGACTACTCAAATAAAAACCAAACACTTCTTTTTCTTGCGCCATCGTTTCTTTTTTGGTATATTCTTCATATTCCTCTATCATTGGTTTCTCTACAAAGGATTCATCTAATTCACGAATTAAATCCGCATAATTCAAAATCAAATCTAAATTTTCAACCATTGTTTTTTTATTCATTCCAAAACCATCCAACGCACCTGCGTAAATCAGTGCGATCATCGTTTTACGATTGATATTCTTCCCATAACAACGAGCCGTAAAATCATAAAGATCTTTAAATGGTCTTTTTTCTCGTTCTTCTAAAATCGTTTCAATCGCACGAAGACCAACATTTTTAATACCGGATAAAGGATATCGAATCGCATGTCCTTCAATCTCATATTTATCTGTACTTCTATGAATATCTGGTGGCAAAACGGTAATATGATTCACTTTACATTCGTATAAATATTCTTTCGTTTTAATCTCACTACCTAAGACACTAGATAAGAGACCGGCGCAAAAATAAGTTGGATAATGAGCTTTTAAATAAGCCATACGATAAGCCACTACCGAATAACCGACAGAATGTGCCTTATTGAAACCATAAGAAGCAAACTTATCAATTAAATGATATACTTTTTCACTGACTTCTTTAGAATATCCTTTGGCTATACTCTGACGCATAAAGCGTTCTCTTTCTTGTTCCATTACAGCGTGATTTTTTTTACTCATCGCACGACGTAAAACATCGGCTTGGGCATACGTAAAATCAGCCATGGTTTGGGCCACCTGCATAATTTGTTCCTGATAAATCATAATTCCATATGTTGACTTTAAAATTGGTTCTAAACTAGGATCAGGATACACTACTGGTTCTAAACCTTGTTTACGACGAATGTAAGTATCAATATTCCCCATCGGTCCTGGTCGAAATAACGCAATTGCCGCACTGACATCGTCAAAAGAGCTTGCCTTCAATTTTCTTAAGAAATTCATCATACCACGTGACTCAAATTGAAAGATACCAACCGTATTCGTTGTCGTAAAAATACGGGTAGCTTCCTTATTTTCTAAAGGAATATCGTCAAATAAGATTTTGATGTGTTCATGTTCCTCAATTAAATCTAATACATGATGAATTAAAGTTAGATTTTTTAAGGCTAAAAAGTCCATTTTTAATAAACCTAAAGGTTCTAAATATTTCATCGAATATCCGGTTAAATAAAAATCTTCACGGGATTGGTACAAAGGAATCACTTCGTCTAAGGGTTTACGACACATGACAATACCAGCCGCATGAATGGTTGTATGACGTTTTAATCCCTCTAAACGACGAGCCACTTTATAAAGTCTAGCGAAAGTATCATCCATCGATAAATGTTCACGTAAAGGTCGACTACGCTTAATATTTTCTTCTAAAGAAAGTTTATTATCTGTCATTTTACAAACCATATCAATTTCTTTTAAAGGAATATTCATGACTCTTCCAACATCACGTAAGGCTTGACGAGATGCTAGGGTTCCAAAGGCAATAATTCCAGCCACTTTCTTTAACCCATATTTCTTTATACAATAAGAAATAACCTCTTCCCTACGTTCATCTTCAAAATCGATATCAATATCGGGCATAGTTACACGTTCAGGATTTAAAAAACGTTCAAATAGTAAATCATACTTAACAGGATCAATCGTTGTAATATTGAGGCAATAAGCAACTAAAGAACCACCTGCCGAACCACGGCCAGGGCCTACTAAAATACCTTGCTCTTTCGCATAACGAACATAATCCCAAACAACTAAAAAGTAATTACAAAAGCCCATCTTATTAATCACATCTAATTCATATTTCAAACGTTCTTGATAAACTTTACTCACGCGAGAACCAAAAATTCGACGTAACCCATCCACACATAGTTTTTTTAAGTACGCATAACTAGATAACTGACCTGGGCACTCATAAATAGGTAATAAATCTTTTTCTTTTTGGATGGTAACCTGACAACGAGAAACAATTTCCTCCATATTTTTTCGATCTTCAAGAGGAATATTGTGATACTCTGTTTCGGTCATCATATGGCAAGGAATTCCGTGTTCTTGAACCTCTGTCAACAACTTTCCATCACGAATCGCATGGAGATATCGAATATAAGGTGTCTCTTCTTTTTCTAAACATAATACTTCTCTAAAGAATACTTTAGGATAAAGAGAATCTAATTCTTTTCGCTGCTCCATGGCCGCATACCCTAAATATAAATCAGGATAAATCTTATTTACAACCGATAAAAGATCTAAAGAAGAAAATGGCAACACGCATAAAAGACCTTCGTGATAATGATCTAAATCATCTACACTAATTGCTTTCTCACTAACTAATGTCGATAACTTTAATAGGTGGTGATAACCTACCTCATTCATCGCATAAAGAACCAATTCATGGCCTTCTAAAGTGATGGTGAGTCCTAATATTGGTTTTATATGATTGGATATACATAAATCATAAAATTTTATTAACCCAAATAAAGATGTATCCGTTAGAACCAAACTAGATAATTGATGTTCCTTCGCATAACGAACATAATCTTCCACTTTAATTAAACTCGTTAATAAAGAGTATTCAGTTTTTACTTGTAAAGAAATCATAAACTCACCTTCTAACTATTAATAGTATAACACAAAACAAAAGAGAAACCATCGTTTCTCTTTACTTATTTTTTAATAAAATACTTTGATATTTGACGTTTATTAATTTCTTTAATAATCGGTTCCTCATAAAAAGAACTCATATCAAACACTTCATTCAACTTATTCTTAGAAGTACTCGTTGTATATAAACTAACCATCGTAATCTTTGAAGAAATAAAAGCTTCTTCGCATTCAAACGTAACTTCTATTTTATTTTGATCAATATGTCCAAAAGTACAAGAAAATTCTTCTAGAGATTTGTGTTCCCAAGTTCCATGATTATTAACAGAAAGAGTCACAAAACCAACTTTTCCTTGATATGATTTTCCTTCTAAATCTTGAAGTGAATGAATATCATCCACATCTAATTTAATATCAATCGCCCCACTTACAATGGAATCATCTAATAAAGCAGGAAAAAATTCGGTCATAATATTAATCGTCATAATACTTTTGTCTTGGTACATACGATGACGAAAATGAATCTCACTAAACTTTTCCTCCACTTCAAATTGTTTTATTTTTAACATAGTATCTCCCTTTCAAACGTTTTTATTATACATAAATTTACTTATTCAAGCAAGACCAACACGTATTTTTTTTGACACTCACGAATATATTATATAGATAAAAAGAGGTGCTTTCATGAAAAAAAATATCAATTATGTTCTGCTAGGTAGTGTCATTATACTCTCTTTATTTGGATTACTTATGGTCTATTCTGCTTCTAATATATGGGCTGAATATAAGTTCAACGATCCCTTTAAATTTGTTAAAAATCAAGGCTTATTCTTTATCGTAGGTTTATTTTTAATGAATGTCATTAGTAAAATCAACTATCAACACTATCAAAAATGGGCAAAAGTATTTCTCATAGGATGTATCGTCTTACTGATACTTGTATTAATCCCTGGTATCGGAACCGTTCGTAACGGAAGTCGAAGTTGGTTTGGTATTGGTTCATTTGGAATTCAACCTAGTGAGTTTACAAAACTAGCTCTAATTATCTTTTCAGCTAAGTATTTAACCGAAAATGAAAAAAAGATGTCTAATATCAAAAAAGGTGTACTCCCTCTATTAGGACTTGCACTTATGATTTTTGGTCTCATTATGTTACAACCAGACTTTGGAACCGGAATGATTTTAGTCATGACGACCATAGGTCTTCTTTTTGTAAGTGGTGTTCCTTTTAAATTCTTCCTCAAAATCGGAGTAGCTGGATTAATTGGTATTGTAGGTCTTATTATTGCGGCTCCTTATCGTTTAAAACGTATTTTATCTTTCTTAAACCCTTGGAGTGACCCCTTGGGTAGTGGATTTCAAATTATTCAATCCTTATATGCGATTGGACCTGGTGGACTTTTAGGATTTGGTTTAGGAAATTCAAGACAGAAACATTTCTATTTGCCAGAACCACAAACCGATTTTATTTTTTCCATCATTAGTGAAGAATTTGGTTTTCTAGGCGTCATTATTATTACTACTTTCTTTTTTATCATCATTTATCAAGGCTTTAAAATTGCTAAAAAAGCCAATGATTTATTCGGTAAATATCTAGCCTTTGGTATTACCTTCAGTCTTGCCTTTCAATGTATTTTAAACTTAAGTGTTGTAACAGGCCTTATGCCTATAACTGGAATTACCTTACCATTTGTAAGTTATGGTGGATCTTCTCTATTAATTACCATGATGGGAATGGGAATTCTCCTAAATATTAGTAGATATGAACGTTAATACGTTCTTTTTTTATGAAAAAAACTATTCATAATAAGAATAGTTATATCCAAGTACTAAATAGTAATGAGATTAAAGAAGCAATTAGACCAATAATCCAAAATAGTTTTACAATATTACGTTCATTCCACCCCATTTTTTCAAAAGTATGATGAATGGGAGCCATTAAGAATAATCGTTTATGAGTTAGTTTATAATAATAACGTTGTAATATGACTGATACTGTTTCCATGACAAAGACAAAACCAATGATAATTAATAATAATTCATGTCTCGTTAAAATTGCGTAAGTTCCAAGGGTTGCACCGAGGCAAAGAGAACCTGTATCGCCCATAAATACTTGTGCAGGACTCACGTTAAATACTAAGAATCCTAAAAGAGAACCGACTAATAAAAAGGCAAATATGGATAATTCTTCATAACCTTCTAACCATCCTGTATTTATACTAATAATACCAAAGGTTAGAAAAGCAATCACACTAAGTCCCCCAGCGAGTCCATCTAAACCGTCCGTTAAATTTACGGCATTACTACTTGCGACTAAAACAAAGAGAATAAATAAACCATACCACCAACCAATATTAATTTTAATTCCAAAAGTGTGAATCCAAAGTAAAGGCTCGTTACCACCGATACTAAACAAATAGAAAAAGAGAACGGCAATCATTAATTGACCTAATAACTTTTGGCTTTCTGATAAACCTTTATTATTATGTCGTTTAATGATTAAATAATCATCTAGAAAACCAATGAAAGCATAACCAATAAAAGTGATCAAAACAATCAGAATACTAATATTGATTGTTACCTTTCCCATTAAAAATAATAATAAATAAGCAAACAAGGTTGGTATGATAAAAATAATACCACCCATAGTTGGGGTTCCTTGTTTCTTCTTATGAGCTTCTTCTAAATAAATACTAAGTCTTTGTCCAGCATGTAATTTTCGAAGTAGTGGAATAACAATAACAGCAAACAACACGGAAATCAAAAAACTAATCATTAAAGCTAATACGGATTTGGTTAATATTAACATAAGTTCCTCCTACTAATTCAACATCAAACGAACGGTTTCCCCTTCATATATTCTCTCACCAGCTACAGGGCTTTGATAAGTCACTGTATCACCACTCCCTGAATACTCTACTTTAAATTTTTCTAACTTTTCATTTGCTTCTTTCTTACTATCACCCACAACATCTGGTACAGTCGCATATTTTTGATCTAAATAATTATATTTTTTCTCACTAGCCCCTTTTCTTCTTGGAATATTTAAAATTTGAATCGCATCTTCGAGTACATTCTTTACAATTGGTGCGGCTACGGTTCCTCCGTATTGTGTAATTCCTTTCGCATTATCAATCGCGATATAAACAACAATCTGTGGGTCGTCCGCAGGCATAAACCCCATAAAAGAAGTAATGTAATTACCAACCATATAACGTCCATCTTGTACTTTTTGCGCCGTTCCGGTCTTACCCCCAACACGATATCCATCAATAAAAGCATTACGTCCACTTCCATTGGTTACAACACTTTCTAACGCTAAACGAACTTCTTTACTGGTTTCTTCTTTAATGACTTGACGTACTTTTTTAGGTTTGTTTTCTTTGATTACTTGATTTGTTTCGGGTTCATTCAAACTTTTTACAATATAAGGTTGTAATAATTTTCCCCCATTAATTGCCGCACTTACAGCTGTAATTTGTTGTATAGTTGTCTATTAAATGAAACTTTCTGCCTAAATTATCGGAGAATGTATTTATACTTTCTCCTGTTTTAATATAAATATCTAGTTTTATCTTTTTATTCTCTTCTTTATAAACATAAACTCTATCAATTAATTCGTTAAATATATCGCTGAAACACTCATCATCAGTTAAACAATTATCTAACATCTTCTTTAATTCATTTATTTTATTTTCAATATAATTTTTATCTTGCTTATTATTTTGTAGTTCATTTAATCTTTTTTGATTCGTAATTATTTCTTCATTAATCAAATCTACCTGTTTTTTATAGTCCTCTTTAGATAAATATTCTTCCATAACAAGTTCTAATAATTTATCTTTTTTATTATGAAACATTAAAATTTTAGATTCGATATTTTTTATTTCAGATTCATTATTATTTGTTTCTAAATAGTTCTTACAGTCATTTAATATATCATCAAAAATATGTTTTTTTCGTTTCAATAATTTATGAAACATATCCTTAAAAACTATATCTAGTTCTTGTTCAAACACTCTAGGATTAGAGCATCCCTTTAAACTTTCTTTTCTATATACTTGGCATTCCCATACGGGGTTATTTTTCCTTTTACCAGCAGATGATCTGTGATAAGTTAAGCCGTGTCTACCACAATAAATTTTGCCGGAATAAGTATATCTATTTTGAAACACTTTTTTATTAATGGCTCTATTAGTAAAACTATCTTGCCTTTCTTTTAATTTTTTGTTTGCTCTTTCCCACAACTCTTCTGATACGATTGGTGGGACATTTTCATAATCTTTATAAATAATCCAATCCGATTCATTTAATTTTTTCTTCTTTTTAGTACGGTAATCTAATACTTTCGTTTTATGACCACAATAATATCCTTTATATTTAGGATTTTCGATAATTCTAGTTAGTATCGTTGTATCTATTCTTTTACCCTTTTTATTTTTATAACCTAAGCTATATAAATACTTTGATACTTTAGATAAACCATCTGTGGTATTAGCATATCTATCAAATATAATTTTAATCATTTCTGCCTCTTTTTCATCAATCACTAATTTTCCTTTATCTTTTACATAACCATAGATATTAGAACAACCTAGCACAGTACCACTATCAATACTTCTTTTCATGCCAAAAGATACTCTTTCTGATAGTTTTCTAACTTCATCTTGGGCAATCGATGACATGATAGTTAGCCTAAGTTCAGAGTCAGGTAATATGGTATTAATATTATCGTTTAAAAAATAAACACCAACACCATCTTGCAGTAACTCCTGGGTATATTTGATACTATCTAAAGTACTTCTTGAAAACCTGGATATTTCTTTCGTTAATATCAAATCAAATTTATGCTGTTTAGCATCTTCAATCATTCTTAAAAATTCTTCACGTTTATTAACTGATGTACCACTAATACCTTCATCAATATATGAACCTATAAACTGCCAGTTAGGAACTTTACTTATATAATCATTAAAAAAAGATATTTGGGCAGATAGGGAGTGCAACTGCTCATCTTTATCTGTTGATACTCTGGCATAAAAACATACTCTTAATTTTAATTCTTGCAATGGAACACCTTTCATAATATTATTCCTAACTGTATATAAGTCCATAGTAACGCCTCCTAAGTTAATATTTTATAATTATTGGTATTATTTATATAATCTTCATCAATCTTACTTTTTTCTAATGTAAGTTTATTCATTAATTTATTAATACAAAAGTTATACATTCCATCATCTATAACATTTTTTCTTTTTAAGTATTCTAGCAATTTGATACTTGTTTCTATTTCAATTATTCTAGATGGAATTTTATTTGCCTTTTCCATATATTTTTGTCCTTTCTTTTAAGTTTATTTTTATAAAAACTAAAAAAGAACTTAAGGTAATAAGTTCTACAAAAATTGAAAACTTAATACCTTATAAGGACAAAATTAGACTAAATTATTATCCGAAAATATTAAGTTTTCAAATAACAATTTAGTTTTCAAATATTTAATATTTTATAATCATTCTAGCAATTTCATAGCCATCAACATTATCTGGTAGTAATTTATCATGTTCTAAAATTAAAAATATTTCTGCAAGTACATCTATCTTTTCTTTAAAAGATAACTTTTCAAATAAAGGTATCATTCTTTTATATTCCTCTTGATAAAGATGATAAAGTTTATATGTATGATTCCAATATTCTTTTAATTTAGTTACTAAATAACGGTAACCAATACTACTTGGATTAAATATATCGATACAGATACTGTCATCTAATAAATAAGGGTTAGTTTCATTTAAACTATTAATTTGGCCATTATCCCATAAACTTAAAATATAACTGATAAATTTAAGTTTATTTTCATTATCCAGTTCAATTATTTTTTCTGTTATTTTTTTAACCTCATCACTTGTATTTTTTAAATACATATTAAACACATCCTTTCATTTTTAATTTAAGCCATTTTAAGAAGCTTTAATTTTTTATACTAATAACTGATTATGAATGATATTAAAACCTCTTATAAGTTAAATTAAACATTAATAAACAAATTTTTTGTTTTAATATTTATCACTTAATAAAATGAATTTTGCAAGAGGTTTTTATTAAAAAATTAAATTTTTGTTTTATCAACTTTATCTATTTATTTTTAGTTTATTAATATATTAGTTATTAATAATATCTAATTATCCAGTTATGGTAAATCGAAATATCCTTTTGGCTCATCTGGATATTCATAAATGATATATTCATAAATAAATCTCCCACTTTCATCATAAGTTTTTTCTACCTCTAAATATTTATTATCCTTTAATTCTTTTATTGCATTATTAACTGCATTTTTACTTTCTTTACATAAAAGACATAAACCATTAACATTAAATTTCCAATTATCTGGTAAAGATAACATTAAAGTTAATAATCCTTTAGCCTTTAAAGAAATATTTTTGTCTTCTAAATATCTATTATCAATCTTCGTATAATTTGTAATTTTATTTGTTCTAAATATCATATTTATTTTTCCTTTCTTAAAATTATGAGTAGCCACTTTTGCTATTTTGGGGGTGTTTTTTATAGTAAAAATACTGCATATTTTTAATGGGCATAAGGACAACGACACCACAAATTTATTTATCCTTGATAAAATAAGGATGAAATAGTGGTGTCTTACTATTTTTGCACTTGCAAAAATGTGGATAGGTTATAATAAATTAGACAAAAAAAATAAGGACATGATAAAATAAAAGCAGAAAGAAGGAATACCATGTCAGAAAGAAGAGAAAGAAGAAGTTTCACAGATGAATTTAAAAAACAAGTAGTAGGG
>DVKJ01000053.1 GCA_018716065.1 Candidatus Pelethosoma merdigallinarum | reverse complement strand
AGAAAGATAACTTAGATAATTGGTTAAAAAATAATATGAAATAAAAAAATTATGTTGAACTTTTTATAATGGAAGTCTTTATTTAATGGACTTCTTTTTAAAAGTTCAACATAACTAAAAGTTCAACATAAATATAAAAAAGACTAGTTTTCACTAGTCATTTGATTCATTATATGCTTTTTTAATGTCATCGTCTTTGATATCTAATTTGTAATTCTTACGAATTTCTTTCCATGTTTTAGTTGAAATATCAGCGTCACTATTTAATTTTTGTTCCACTAATTTTTCTTTAACATCATCTTTAACCTCTTTTAATTTAGGTTTTTCTTTTTGACTTACACGGTAGATTACATGATAACCATATTCACTTTTAACTGGTTCTTTACTGTATTCTCCATCTTTTAAAGCAATAGAAGCATCCCAGAAGTCACTAACTACACCGTCTTTGGTAAAGTTTTCGATTAATCCTTTATTATCTTTCGAACCTTCATCATCAGAATATTCTTCAACTAAATCATCGAATTTAGCCCCATCATTTAATTTTTGAATTACTTCTTCTGCTTTTTTCTTTGCTTCTTCTTCAGCAGCTTCTTGTTCTTCTGTTGTCATATCGTCTGTAGTTTCTGGTTCAATAAGAATATGTTTTACGGTCATTTCTCCAAAAACTTCATTATCGTAATATTCTTGAATTTCTTCATCTGTTAAGTTATCACTAATATAGTTTTCAACGACTTTGTTTTTCTTATAATCTAAAATAAGTAATTCTTTAAAGTCGTTTTCACTTTTATATCCAGCACTTGTTAAAGCGGCTTCAAAATCTTGTCCTGATTGTTCATATTGTGCTTTTAAAGTATCTAATTGATTTTGTGCATATTCTTTCGCACTTTCATCGGTGTCGATTTCTTTATTAGCGATAAATTCATCAATCATATTAATTAAAACAGTAGTTCCTCCTTGAGAACGAAGTTCATCGTATAAGTCTTCTGCGGTAATCGTTTTTCCTTCAATTTCGGCGACTACTTCTTTTCCATCTTTTAATTTTGCTTTTTGTCCACATCCTGTAACGAGTAACATCGCACAAAGACTGGCAATTAATACTTTCTTTTTCATAAATTCTCCCTTCAGTATACATTTAATATATTATCAAAAAATCTAGAAAAATACAAGATTTTAGACGGAAGTAATCACATATTCTAAAATTTCCCATACAATACTGTGAAAAGATAAAAAAAAGGAGGAATGTCATATGTGTAATACGAATGGTGTAAGCGGAGCAGCTATCGTTTTAGTTCTATTTATTCTTTTAATCATTATACTTGGAGCTTATATTTAGTAAAAGGAGGTAAGTTTTATGGCTTGTCAAAATAACCAACCAACCTGTGAAACACATAATGATGGAGCTGGATATATTGTAGTTATTGTACTTTATATTTTGCTTGCCATTATTTTAGGTTCACTATTTGCTTATTAAGAAAAGGGGAAACCCTTTTTTCTCTTGGTGTTTTTGAAAGTTTAGTATATAATGGTAAATAGGTGATGTTATGAAACAAAGTCATATAAGAAACTTTTCAATTATCGCACATATTGATCATGGAAAAAGTACACTTGCCGATCGTATTTTGGAATTAACAGGTGCGATTACGGAACGTGAACGTCAAGACCAATTGTTAGATAGTATGGAATTAGAGCGAGAACGTGGAATTACAATTAAGTTAAATGCGGTCGCACTACATTATACGTACAAGAATGAAGAATATTTACTTCATTTAATTGATACACCAGGACATGTTGATTTTTCTTATGAAGTGAGCCGTAGTTTAGCTGCTTGTGAAGGAGCTATTTTAGTGGTGGATGCCGCACAAGGAATTGAGGCTCAGACTCTTGCCAACCTGTATTTAGCTTTAGATAATGATTTAACGATTATACCGGTTATTAATAAGATTGATTTACCGAATGCCGATCCGGAAAAAGTAAAACATGAATTAATGGATCAGTTAGGCTTTTCAGAAGAAGATATTATTTTAACAAGCGCGAAGAATGGAATTGGTATTAAGGAGTTAGTGGAACGGATTATTGAGAAAGTTCCGGCTCCTATGGGAGAGGAAAACGAACCGTTACAAGCACTTATTTTTGACAGTTATTTTGATTCTTATCGAGGAATTATTGCGAGTATTCGTGTTGTAAATGGAAAAGTTCGTGTGGGAGATACGATTCAGATGATGGCGACTGGAGCTAGTTATGAAGTGGTAGAATTAGGTGTTCATACGCCGCGTGAACAACAAAAGAAAGAATTGACGACTGGAGAAGTTGGTTATTTATGTGCTAGTATCAAGGATATTAAAGATGTTAAAGTAGGGGATACGATTACATTAAAAGATCATCCTGCGAAAGAGCCTCTTCACGGATATCAACCGATGAAACCGATGGTTTTCTGTGGTTTATATCCCATTGAATCTTCGAAATTTCCTGATTTACGAGAAGCACTAGAAAAACTAAAATTGAATGATGCCTCTTTAGAGTTTGAACCCGAAACGAGTAAAGCTTTAGGTTTTGGTTTCCGTTGTGGTTTCTTAGGACTTCTTCACATGGATATTATTGAAGAACGTATTGAAAGAGAATTTGGTATTGGTTTAATTGCGACAAGTCCTTCGGTTGTTTATGACGTAACGTTAACCGATGGTAGTCATATGATGGTCGATAGTCCTGTTAAAATGCCGGATCGAGTAAAGATTAAGAAAATTGAAGAGCCTTATATTCGAACGAATATTTTTGTTCCAGCCGAATATATTGGACCGATTATGGAACTATGTCAAAACAAACGTGGTAATTATGTTTCTATGGAATATTTGGATCAAACGAGAGTCAATATTCATTATGAAATTCCTTTATCAGAAATTGTTTATGATTTCTTTGATAAGTTAAAGTCTTATACCAAAGGATATGCGTCATTTGACTATGAACTTATTGGCTATAAAGAAAGCGATTTAGTAAAAATGGATATTTTACTAAATGGAGAAGTTGTGGATGCGCTTTCCGTTATTGTTCATAAAGACTTTGCTTATAATCGTGGAAAAGCGGTAGTAAACAATCTAAAGAAATTAATTCCAAGACAACAATTTGAAGTACCTATTCAAGCAGCGATTGGTCATAAAGCCATTGCCCGTGCGGATGTAAAAGCCGTTCGTAAGGATGTACTGGCGAAGTGTTACGGAGGAGATGTATCTCGTAAGCGTAAACTTCTAGAAAAACAAAAAGAAGGAAAGAAAAGAATGAAGATGGTAGGAAGTGTAGAGATTCCTCAAGAAGCCTTCTTATCAGCCCTTCGAATGGATGAAGATTAGATTGACAAATTTTAAAAACATGGTATAGTAATATCTAATTGAAAAGGAGAACATTATGGCAACTAGTAATCAAGAAAAAATGAATAAAATGAAGAACGCATTAGAATATCAAGTAAAACATTTTGCGTCTAACAGTGAAACGGCAAAAAAATTTGGAGTAACTTCTGGAACGATTGTCAAATGGCGAAACCAAATCGCAGAAACCGATCAACGATTATACCATTATTCTAAATTGGTTGCCGATCAATACAACTCTACGAAACAAAAAAGGAGAACAAATATCTATGTACATATCATCGCGCATTTAATTGTTCGTTATCATTTAACCTTAGAACAAGCAATTACACTTAGTGGTTATAAGATTGCCCCAGCACGTGTGTCTACATTACTTTCAAAAAGTATAGAAAAAGAATTTTATCAACAAGTAAAAGCGGTTTTAAATGAATATAATGGAACGAGGACCACGGAAGAACAACGCGAAAGATTTCATACGTTATTAGAACAACAAAAAAGATTAGATGATGAATTTTATCAATTGCCTCATGCACAAGATATATTAAATGTTGCGAATGATATTCTTGCTGGTGAAAAGATTGAAAAAGTCGCTAAAAAATATCAACGTTCTCGTAGTGAGTTGCTTGATGATTTGATGGAATTACTACCAATTATTGATTACGATCTTTATTTAAAGGTAGTGATTCAATTAGATTTATTTCCATTCCTCGATCACTTTGAACAACAAACTAATATCGAAGAACAAGAACCTATTTCTAATTTTAGAAGATAATTTTCATATTATCTTTTTTTATGTTACAATGATGATGGTGGTAAAGTGAAGTCAGTCTATATACATATTCCTTTTTGTGAGACGATTTGTAGTTATTGTGATTTTTGTAAAATGTGTTATGATTCATCATGGGTAAAAACTTATCTTTCGTGTTTGCAAAAAGAAATTCAAGAAAAATATCGTGGAGAAGAAATGAAAACACTCTATATTGGTGGAGGTACACCAAGTGCGCTTTCTTTGGAAGAATTAAAAAACTTAATGGATATTATGATGATTTTTAAGAAAGCAAACGTTTTTGAATATACCTTTGAGTGTAATATTGAAAATATTACGAAAGAAAAATTACTTTTATTAAAAGAATATGGTGTGAATCGATTAAGTGTTGGTGTTCAAACTTCTCATGAAAAGTTTTTAAAACTTTTAAATCGTTCTCATACGAAAGAAATGGTAAGAGAAAAAGTGAAAGAAATGAAAGAACTTGGTTTTTCTAATATCAATATTGATTTCATGTATGCCTTTCCAAAGGAGAGTGTAGAAGAGGTACGTGAAGATATCGACTTCTTTTTATCGTTAGATGTACCCCATGTATCTACGTATTCTTTGATCATTGAACCTCACACACTTTTAGGTATAAAGAACATTCAAAATATTGATTCAGATGTGGATGCTAGAATGTATGAAACGATTAAGAAGTCTTTGAAGGAACATGGATATATCCATTATGAGACCAGTAACTTTGCTAAAAAAGGGTATGAGTCCAAACACAATCTGACTTATTGGAATAATGAAGAATATTATGGATTTGGACTAGGAGCTAGTGGTTACATCGATCAGATTCGTTATGAAAATACGAGAAGTTTAACGAATTACGAACATGGAAATTATGTTTTAGAACAACATCACTTATCGAAGCGAGAACAAGAGGAAAATGAAATGATTTTAGGACTTCGAAAAATGCAAGGGGTTTCTAAAAGTCATTTTTATCACAAGTATCACGAAGCGATGGAAGATGTGTTCGAAATAGAAGAATTATTAAAGAAAGGAAAATTGAAAGAGAATGGAGATTACTTGTATATACCAGATGCGTATCAGTATGTCGCAAACTCCATTTTAGTTTATTTTATTGGTGATTGATATGGATAAAGTAAAAGTTTTTGAAAGAGAGATTGGATATCTTAAAAATCCAAAATATAAAGAAAATATTAAAATTTTAATTCAGTTGTTACCCGATTATTTTTTTGAAATTCCTGCCTCTTCAACCGGGAAGTATCACCCATCATTCGCACTAGGAGAAGGTGGATTGGTTCGCCATACCAAAGTGGTAGTGCGTATGGGGCATGAGTTACTAGAAAATGATTGTATAGGATATAGCTATACAGATTCTGAAAAAGATATGATGTTGATGGCTATGTTATTACATGATGGTTGTAAGTCAGGAATTGAAAAAGAAAAATATACACGTTTTGATCATCCTTTACTGGTTTGTGAATGGATTAAAAGCCATCAAAAAGATTTAACTTTAACGGAAAATGAAATCAATGCTTTATGTAACATGATTGAAGCGCATATGGGACAATGGACAACCGATTATAATGGCAATGAAGTATTACCAAAACCATCGAATAAGTACCAACGTTTTGTTCATATGTGTGATTTTCTAGCAAGTCGTAAGTTTTTAGATGTCACTTTTGATTCTAATAATAATATTGTTGGATAATGAAAATAATTATAATTGCGGCCTTAGGGCCTCATCGAGAATTAGGATATCAAAATCAGTTGTTGTGGCACATTCCTGAAGATTTACAATTCTTTAAAAAGATGACGATGAATCAATTGATTGTCATGGGAAGGAAAACGTTAGAATCATTACCTCAAAAGTTAAATCATCGACATTATATTGTCTTTAGTCATCAACCGATCGATCCTGAATATACTAGAGTGACAAATTTAGAAGAAGTATTTCAACGATATCCAAAGGAAGAACTTTATATTATAGGTGGAGGAGAAATTTATCGTTTGTTTTTACCTTATGCGGATGAGATGTATTTGACTCATGTAGAAAAAGAAGTAAAGAAATGTGATACTTATTTTCCAGAATGGAAAGAAGAAGAATGGGAAACGGAAAAGATTGCTTCTTATACAGAGCCGATTCCTTATACGCGTGTAAAATATCTACGAAAACGAAAATAAAGATTGACACAAACAATTGTTTGGTATAAAATAAAATTAGAAAGTAGGTAGTATGATGACAAAATGGGATGAAGATTATATTAAAGCTGCAGAGAAGGTATTAAATGAAGGAACGAAAACGGAGAATCGAACAGGGACTGATACTTTTAAATTACCATATTATTATTTTGAGTTTGATTTACAAAAAGAGTTTCCAATTCTAACGACAAAACAAGTTTTTTATCGAAATTTGATTAGTGAGATTCAGTGGATTTATCAGGTTCAAAGGAATGATATAAAATGGTTACACGAACGTAATAATCATATATGGGATGAATGGATGATCGACGAGAATGGATATTGGGAAGCTGACCAAATGTATTTAGATGAACATAATCAGCTACAAAAAGGAAAAGTTAAGAAATACTTTGGGAAAGAATACGCTGGGACGATAGGAACCGCTTATGGATATATTATCGCTTATTATGATCTTATGAATAAATTATTAAATTCCATTCAATATAATCCGAGTGATCGTCGTCGAGTGATCAATTTATATCAAGAACAGTTTTTGCAAACGGGAGTTTTAGAGCCTTGTGTATTTTGTACGGAATGGGATATTACAGGCGATTATTTAAATTTAGTGGTTCATCAACGTAGTTGTGATATGCCTCTAGGTTTACCTTTTAATGTTACACAATATGCCATTTTATTATCTATGGTAGCTCATACAACAGGATATAAGCCAGGCACAATATTATGGACGATTAAAGATTTACACATTTATGAAAATCAAATAGATGGTATGAAAGAACAAATTAGTAGGTTTCACCAAAATGGAAGTTATGATTCTCCTGTTTTATGGTTGAATCCAGAAGTTAAAAATTTCTATGATTTTGATACTTCTAAAAAACAAGAGGATATTAAAATTAAACAATATAAGCACATGGGACCAATTAAATTCCCTGTTGCGAAGTAAGGAGGTCATGTTATGCGTGGTCAGTTAATTGTTATTGAAGGAACCGATTGTTCTGGAAAAGAGACACAATCGAAATTATTAATCGAACATTTACGAAAAGATGGAATTCGTGTAGAGTATCAATCTTTTCCTATGTATGATACTCCTACAGGTCGTATTGTTGGCGGTCCTTATTTAGGAAAAGAGTATATTAGTGATGGATGGTTTAATGAAACGGCTTCCAAAGTAGATCCGAAAGTAGCCGCCCTTTACTTTGCTGCTGATCGACGTTATAATATGCCAAAAATAAATGCTTTATTAGATCAAGGAATTCATGTAATTTTAGATCGTTATGTTTATTCCAATATGGCTCATCAAGGTGGTAAGATTGAAGATACCAAAGAGCGTATGAATATGTATGCATGGTTAGATATTCTTGAATTTAAATTATTAGAATTACCAAAGCCAGATATTGCGATTTTCTTACATATGCCTTATGAGTTTACAAAAGAATTAAAACAACATCGCAAAGAAAAAAGTGATGAACATGAACAAGATGAAAAACATTTAAAAATGGCAGAGAATGCCTATTTGGAATTATCTAGTGTTTATAAATGGAAAACGGTGGAGTGTGCGACCAATCGTTTAAAAACTCCAGAAGAAATTCATGAAGAGTTATATCAAGTGGTAAAAAAGATGCTTGGTTCAAACTAAGCATCTTTTTCATATACTTTATTAGGTGATGGTATGAAACTGATTGCCCATCGAGGAAAAAATAATCATGCGTTTCAAGAAAATACATGGGACGCGTTTGAGGCTTGTCTGAATCAAGAATATATCAGTGGAATTGAGTGTGATATCAGATGGACAAAGGATCAACAACTTGTGGTATGTCATGATATGAGTATCAATCGTGTCAGTGATGGAAGTGGGTTAGTAGAGAATAAAACATTAAAAGAATTAAAAAAATATAATTTTGGAACAAAAAAACATTCTTCTCAAATTTTAACTTTTTTAGAATTCATCAAACATCTTCACACATCCAAGGTGATTGTTATTGAATTAAAATTTGAGGGTACCAATTATCAAAAATATGTCGATCAAGTGATTGCAATTCTAAAAAAGAAAACACTCAATTATTATTTATGCAGTTTTAATACAGATGTATTACGATACTTAAAAGAAAAGTATTCTAAATATCCTATTGGGGTGATTGTAACGTATCTTATGAACGAACACCATCAAGACGAATTCGATTTTATTAGTTTAAATTATCATCTTTATTCAAAAGATGATCCAAATGTTCGCTTTGTATGGACAGTAAATCAAGAAAAAGAACTTAAAAAATTTATAAAAAAAGATTTATATGTGGTTACGGATAAAGCGTATTTACTTTCTCATGCTAAATAACCACCATATAAATTCTTAGTTGTTTCGGATAAAATCATGGCTTTAGTATCAATAGTCTTAATGATATGTACAACGTATTTTCTCTTTTTTCGAGGAATCATAATAAATAATATTTTCTTTTTACCATAAATTCCTTGTCCATCCATGGTGGTCGCACTGAATCCATAATTTGTCATCGTTTCTAAAATAGAGTCTAATTTATGAGGTTGGATCACCGCAATGACCAAATTGGTTCCCATTGCCATTTTTTGTTCTATAAAACTACCAGTATAGGATCCTATATAGGCACCAAAGGCAAAGAAAAAAATCGTTAATGGATCTTTACCAATATCTTTAACAACGGTTCCGGTTACTAATACCCAAACCAGTGTGATTAAAAATTGTAAAATAGCTCCTAAGTTTTTTTTTCCATTTGCTACTACAATGAGACGGAGAGTTGCTAGGGCATTTTCTAATACTTTTGATAGAAAAATTATAATATATAATCCATAGTTCATAGTTTCACCATTTTTAGTATGGATTTTATTTTTAAGATCATACTTAATGATTTCTCAAAAATTTCATATGGAAAACATATTTCTTTCATACGAAAAATTTATACTTTAATTATGAAAGAGAGGTGATCTAGTGAGAATAAAAATTATTGGTGCCAATTGTAGTAATGGAATGAAAATCATGAAGAACCTAAATAAGGTTGAAAGAGAATTAGATATTCCTTTGAATATTGAAAAAATAAGTTCTGATGAAAAAAAGAAATATTCTATTAAAGTGACTCCAGCGCTTATGATAGAAGATACCATCGTATCAGAAGGAAATGTTCTATCAGAGCGTGAAATTAAAAATTATATTAAAGAACACTGCCTAAGTGAAATATAATGTCTTTTTCAAGCAAAAAATAAAACTTTCTACTTAAAATTGTTTATTAACTTATATCTATTTTCGTGTATAAAAAATACTCATTCATTATTTTGAGTATTTTTTGTTAAAAAGATTGTAAAAAAGAAAAAAATTTTATATAATGAAATTAAAGAAAACACAAAAAAATTGAGGGCACTCTTCTAAGTGCTTTCTCAAACACTTAGCTTCAATAAGTGTTTTCTTTTTTTAATAAAATTAATCTTGTTTGATTAATAATATTGTGTATAGTATGATGACTAGTATGAACGCTAGCGTAGTCATAAAGACAATCCTTTCTAGAAAAGAATTTCATATTACACCTCCAATCTATATTGGAGAAAACACTTAAGTCTTAAAGTACCCTCTATTAGTTATATACAACAAAACTTTTCAATTTTCTTTTTTTTCACTTGAAAAAAGAAAAAAATTTTTATATAATGAAGTTAAAGAAAACACAAAAAAAATTGAGGGCACTCCTCTAAGTGCTTTCTCAAACACTTAGGTTCATTAAGTGTTTTC
>DVKJ01000052.1 GCA_018716065.1 Candidatus Pelethosoma merdigallinarum | reverse complement strand
ATTGAATTGAGCCAAAAACCTTTCAATCGCTTGCTTATTAAATTCATCAATATTTAAATAACTATTTTTAATATTATTAAATATCATCTCCGGACTAAGAACTTTTAAAGAAGCAATTAAATTTTTAAAATTTATATCTATTTTATTCATAATTCCTCCATGATTAATAATATGCAAAATATTTTGACAATTTTCTTAAATTAGTGTATATTACTAGACAAACAAAGAAATGGGGTGGTGTAGATGGAATGTAATTTAGAAAACCTATTAAATGCAGTTTCTCGTTATAATATTGTTGGTTTAGAAAAAATTTGTGATGCCTATGAATTTGCTAAAACAAAGCATAATGGTCAATACCGAGAAAGCGGAGAAGAATACATCACTCATCCTTTAGCGGTAGCGATAATACTTGCGAGACTTAATGCCGATACAGATACCATCTGCGCCGGATTATTACATGATGTTATTGAGGATACTAATGCAACTAAAGAAGATATAGCAGCAGAGTTTGGGGATTCTGTTGCTACTTTAGTTATGGGGGTAACTAACTTAACTAAAATGTCTATTGCTGATAAAGATTCTTTAGATAATGCTAATTTGCGTAAGTTGATTTTGGGAATGGCTAGAGATGTTCGAATTCTTATTATAAAACTTGCTGATCGTCTTCATAATATGATGACTCTACAATATAAAAGAAATCCGAGTAAACAACAAAAAAAATCACTAGAAACATTAAGTATTTATGTACCAATGGCAGAAAACTTGGGCTTATATAACATTAAAACCGATTTAGAAGACAAATGTTTTATGTTTTTAAAACCTGATGAGTATCAACGCGTTAGCGAAAAAAGAAATAAATATTTACATGAAACTGGTAAATTAGTTCAAGAAGTAACTGAAAAGGTCAACAAGATCCTAGCATCTAATAAAATACCTAATACAATAAAATTTCGTCTTAAAAGTGTTTATGGAATATATAGAAGTAATGGTGCTTTGGAAGATATACACGATTTATTAGCATTCAAAATAATTCTTGATGACATAGATAACTGTTATTTATCACTTCGTTATATTCATGAAGAGTATAAACCACTTTCTTCATATTTTCACGATTATATTGCTAGTCCTAAACATAATCATTATCAAGCTTTACATACGACAGTTTTAGGCCCTGAAAGTAGACTATTACAAATGCAAATGAAAACTGCTCAAATGGAAAAAATAGGAGAGTATGGTATTACTGATTATTGGCATGGTGATGCTAATAATGGCTTTAAACAAATGCAAGATGCTTTAAAAAATGAATATCCATTCTTTCGATCTGTAGTTGAAGCCAATAAAATGGCTGATAGTAATGTTGAATTTGTCAACTTGATAAAAAGTGAAATTTTTGCAGAAAAAGTAAGAGTTTTAACTATGGATGGCAAAGTTATTGATGATTTAGCCAAAGGGGCAACCGTTGTCGATTTTGCATATCGCATTCACACTGAAATAGGCAATCATATGGTCATCGGAATTGTTAATGGTAAACCAGTACAATTTGATTATCAATTAAATGATAATGACCAAGTTCGCATTATAACTGATGAATTTGCTGAAGGGCCTACTAAAGAATGGCTTCAATTTGCAAAAACTGCTAGAGCCCGTAAGAAAATAAGAGAATACTTAAATAAACAAAAAAGAGATGGTCAATCGCGAACTAGATCACTTTGATAAATGTTCCTTTTAACCATTTCTTTATCTATTTCATTTAATACACAGAATTTTTTTACTAGCCATGTTGGTGCGATTAATTCAGACTCTATTGGGTCTCCCGTTATTCTTTCGATTATCACATCTTCATTTAGATATCTTAATTGCTCACAAACAATATCAACATATTCATCCCGACTTAACACGTGAAATTTTTCCTTTTCATAAATACTGGCTAGCTTTGTATTTTTAGGAATATATAACATATGAATTTTTATCCCATCTATTCCAAGTTGATTTAAATATTTAACAGTATTTATCATATCTTCTTTGGTTTCATTTGGTAGACCGTTAATGATATGAGCTACTGTAAATATACCTCTTTCCTTAAGTTTTCTTACCGCTTCAGTAAAACACTTTACATCATGTCCTCGATTGATAAACTTAAGTGTTTCATCATTACTACTTTGCAAACCTAATTCTATAGTTAAGAAGGTATGCTTATTTAATTCGCTTAAATAATCTAGCCATTCATCACTTAAAGTATCTGGCCTAGTTGCAATAGATACCCCGACAACTTTGTTGATAACTAATAATTTATTCACAATACTTTTAAAATTAGAAACACTCCCATATGTATTTGTTCCTGATTGGAAGTAGGCGATATATAAACTATTCGGCCACTTACGTTCCATAATATCTTTTGCTTTATTAAATTGGCTAACGATATCTAAACTTCCATCGCTGATATTAGAAACACTCCTACCACTACAATATATACAGCCGCCGCTATTAAAGTTAGGACAATTGCTCCCAATATCTAGAGGAACTTTAAACACTTTAGAACCAAATTTCTTTCTAAAAAAACAATTTAGTGTATAATATCTTTTATTATCGATTGTATTTTTAAACATAATATCACCCGATATTTCATATTGTATCATAAGTAATTGAATTTTGTTTATTTATTTGTTAAAATTAATTTGTGCTGGAATAGCTCAGTTGGTAGAGCAATGCCCTCGTAACGCATAGGTCACAGGTTCGAATCCTGCTTCCAGCACCATTTATTATGTTATTCTTGTCCGTATTTACGGGCTTTTTTATCTTATAGGAAATTGCATAAATTCATAAAATATACATAATAAAATCACTATATATTTGCTTCATTGCTTTACGTCACAGTAATTTAATGATAAAATAATATTATGAAATGAGGTATTATAATGACTGAACAAGAAAGCAAATTAGAAGAGTATAAGATGTTAAGAGATGAGATTCAAAATTGTGTTGAAAGAGATAATTCCTTAGCAACATTCATGGTTACAGCAGTTTCTACTATTCTCACTTTCGCAATTACTGCCAATCTTCAAGTTCCTTTTTTATTTTTAATATCTTTTTGTATAATAATACCATTTACAGGTAGAATATCGCATTATAAGACGAATGTTGCTAGGATTAGTGCTTATTTAATAGTATATTTAGAACCAAATATGAATATAAAGTATGAAACTAGAAATGCTCAAGTTAAATCTCAAAAAAGTAAATTTTCTCGTTTCCTAGTGGCAATGCGTAATTATGTAGGATTTTTACTTGGTATTTTATCATATCTTATTTATTTGGTCGAATATCAAAATAAAATTGGTTTTACTAGCATATGGGATATTATATTGGGTATTTTACCAATAAGTTTATTGATTATAGTATTCTTTTTGGATAAAAATATAGATAGTGTCCCTAAACAAAAAAGTGTATGGATAAAAAATTGGGACCAATTAAAGGAAAATAATATAAAATAGAATTAGAAAACCGGCAAAGAACGAATTGAAGAACTAGCAGATATGCTTGAAATTATGACTTATATAGCCAAATTAGAAAATACCACTTTAGATGAAATATCCTTAGAGAAAGTCATAACTAATGAACAAAACTAAAGAAACTTGACAAAAATTAGTTTCTTTTTTTCTTTTTCTTATTTGTTATCAGCAAATTCTAGTGTATAATTAAATCAATAAGGTGGTACTATGCAAATACTTTTATTAATAATAGGTTTCGTTATAATTATAAAAGCATCAGACTTTTTAGTTGATGCATCCTCATCCTTAGCCTTAAAGTTACGAGTTCCTAAGATGCTTATTGCCTTAAC
>DVKJ01000006.1 GCA_018716065.1 Candidatus Pelethosoma merdigallinarum | reverse complement strand
ATCATGGAATAACCAAAAAGAATAGCTCTAAGGCTATTCTATAAATTAATTTTACGATTAATAACGTCAATTAATCTCTTAGGATCTTCACAAAATTTGTGATAGAGTTTAGGATGTTTCTTTAATTCGTTAATAATCGCAATATCTTCTTTGGCTAATTTCGTAGTATATTTTTCTTCTGCTTCATAGATGACATCAACATCATTCCCTAATGCATAATCGGGTGTGATTTCTAGTACATCGACTAAGCGACGGAATACATCTAACGTTGGTGTTCTCGTACCATTTTCATATCCACATACAGATACTTTTGATACATTTAATAATTTGCCTAATTCTTCTTGAGTGTATCCATGTTTTTTACGTTCTTCTCTAATGCGTTTTCCACTTAACATGTGTAACACCTCCGTTATCTATCTGTTAATATTATAACAACATTCTATATGGTCATTACAAAATTAACTGAGAATTAACTTTTATGGTTGCAATTAACAAACAGTTAATATATAATAGTAATAGGGTGAGTCGGATGACAAAATTAAAAGAGAAAAGATTATCTTTAAATTTAAGTTGTGCGGATATGAGTAAAAAACTACATATCAGTAAGACACACTATTGGCAAATAGAACAAAAACAGAGAAAATTGTACTACGATATGGCATTTAAGATTGGCATGATTTTAAATGAAAAACCCGACTCCCTATTTTATGAAGATTATCATTAATCTTCTTTTCTTTTTGGTGAAAGGAAACTCACTTTTTCAGCGACCACTTCCATCACGTATTTTTTGCGTTCTTCTTCTAGTTCTACCACACGTGATTGAATTCTTCCCTTAACCGCAATTAAATCACCTTTTTTACAATACTCTACGGTATTTTCGGCAATTCCTTTCCAAAGTACGCAAGAAATAAAATCAGCTTCATATTCTCCATCCATATTTTTATAGCTTCTGGGAACGGCTAAAGTAATGGATGTAACATGATTACCATTTTCTGTTTCTCGTAACTCTGGATCACGGACTAATCGTCCAACAACTACGGAATGATTCATAATATTCCTCCTTTCTATGAACACTATATACCTTTTATTTTCAAATAGCAAACGGCACTTTTGAGGTTTCTGAGAAGATCCTTTATACAGATTTCTAAAATCTGCTTAAGCAAAAAAAAGAAATTGGTAAACAAAATTTCACCAATTTCTTAAATCTGACTAATTGCAATTTAATTCAAATTCTGTCTTATCAATTTCATTGCTATTCTTTTTTAATGTAAAAATAACTTTTGAAGATGATTTACAATTCTTTAATTTATCTAAATCATAAGATTTTCCACCATTTTCATTCGCATTTTTTAACATATCGATATCGATTTCTACAACGTCGTTTCCTTCGGCATAATCTTTCATAAATTCATTATAGTAATCCGTCGCATATTTTTTCATGAGTGATTTTTCCGAATTTGAATTACATCCACATCCACTCAATAATAGAACACTTAAAACTGCGATCACGATTAATCCTTTTTTCATACATTCACCTAATACCTTTCCTATTCCGTTATTATTGTACCATACTTCCTTTATTTTTTCGACCCCTTTTCACAGAAAAAGTAGATCATTTGAGATCTACTTCTTTTTGTATACTTTTTCTTGATTTTGTAAACGTCCACAAATTTCAAAGTATTCTTTATAAATGTTCTCTTTTTCTTGTTGAGTTAATGAATGACTATCCACACTATTTAAATCATAAATGAATTGTTCGGGCATAGATTTATAAACTTGTCCTGGAAAACGAACTTGCGTAACCAATCCGGAATTAAGATCTTTGGCATAAAGATTTCCTGCTTCATAATAAAGATAACAACGTTGATTGATCGTATCGTCCAGATAATTATATTTCGACATACGATAACGATCATCTGATAGATAATCCACATTATTTTCTTTATACATTCTAACATCAAATACACAATTCTTAATAAAATACTCCACTTGATTCTTAGGATCATTAAAATATTCTAGATTTTGTTCATTATTGGTTACTTCTAAAAATTTACGATAAGGATTAAATAATGTATCATAAATACTTTGTCGATCTTTAAATTCAAATCTTCTCGTATGAGGAAAACTATTCATTAAGTCATGATTAATAGGTGAAATCGAACGTGCATAGTCCTTCCCTATTTCAATTTGATTCATAACATTCACATCACAAACATATTTGTAATCTTTAATTGGCAACACTTCATACACTTGCCCTGTTTTAATATTAATAATTTTTTGATTCTCTTGATCATAATAACCAATAATTTCATATATTTTAGATACTTCATAACGATCACTATAATGACCAATAGAGGCCATAACAATATGGTCAGATTGGAAACTATCTAATACATTCTGTAAATCTTTATTTTTAACTTTTTCTGAAAGGTTACTCTTTTCAGTGGTATTAGGAATTCCAAAATATTCCTCTTTAAGATAATTTTTTACTTGTTTTAAATGCTCTTTCATTTTACTCATTTGTTTCATCTTCCTTTTCTATAATCTTTTTGATTCCTCTCCAAGGGAGTAATGCACATGTCTTACGGTTTGGTTGTTTATATATATCATCATATACAATCGCTTGTTCTAATATGCGAGCATCATATTCTTTTTGTTCAATCATATGTTCAAATGCTTGAATTATCTTTTTAGCATCCGTAAGATTCTTTCCTAATAATGTTTGAATCATTACGGAAGTTGAACTCATACATATGGCACAAGCTTCCCCATCAAATCTAATATCTTTCATTATTTGATCTTCCACTTTGGCCATCAAATGTATTTCATCAATACAACTTTCATTTCTCGTATCACTCTTTTGATACGTATCATCATCGATAAGACCGCGGTGACGTGGATGTTGGTAATGATCTAAAATAATACTGCGTCTTAGATTTTGATCCATAAATTCACCTCATTATCTTCCTTATGGGTCTTTATTATAGTACAAATTTCACAAAAAAGCAACAAAAAAGAGAGAGAACTCTCTTTATGATAATAATAAGGTCGCAATGGTTAAAATGATAATATTAACAATCGCAATCGTTACAACTACTTTAAAGGCCCAACGTACCCAAGTAGGATATTCTACTTTAGCTAAGGCTAATCCACCCATAATAGCTCCACACGTTGGTGTGATTAAGTTTACTAGTCCATTGGCCGCAACCATAGTCATAATCGTACTTTCTACACTATAATTTAACTCTTGAGCAAGAGGTCCAATAATTGGTGCGGAAAGTGTTGCGAGTCCAGAACTTGATGGTACAAGAACGGATAAAATAATATGTAAAATATAATTTAATGGTGTGAATAAAACCATAGGTACATGACGAAGAGCATCGGCAGCATTATAGATAATATAATTATCAATATAAGTACTTTGCATTAATACAGAAGCTCCACGCGCAATCGCAATGATTAAAATAACACCAACCATATCATCCGCACCATCAATGAAGGTATCGACAAATTTCTTTTCTCCATCACGATTGACAATACCAATAATGATCGACATAAGTAAGAACCATAAAGCCGCATCATAGAAATACCAACTTCCAAGTGGAAGTCCCGTTAACCATGCGGTCCATGAAGTAAAGAACTGAATACCAAACTCTTCCCATGGAATAAATCCAATAATCATAACAACAAAAGTTAAAGCGAACAAAACTAAAGTTGTTTTTTGACCTTTTGTTAAATGAACTTTTTTCGTTGTCTTTTCTTCTGCATGTCCATACTCTGCTTGCATATTTTTTCTTTCACGCAACGTTAAGAAAGTTGATCCTTTTCGTTTTATGACTTTTTTTGCATAACGCATAACAAAGAACGTTGATATTGCATAAGTAGTAAGCCATAAAATGACACCAATACCAATAATAATAGCTTGGTTGGCAACGACTCCTTCTGGTAAGGCACTGACTGCTACACCTACTGCAAATGGGTTAATAGTAGAACCTAAAACTCCACTACCAGCACCTAATAAGACAATGGCACTAGCAACAATGGTATCCATACCTGCCATAACCATCGTTGCAGATAATAAGGCATAAAAACCAACGGTTTCCTCTAGCATTCCATAGGTGGTTCCACCAACAGAAAATAGAAACATTAAAATAGGTATTAAAACTAATTCTTTTCCTTTTAATTTATGAACTAATACTTCGATTCCCGTTTCTAAAGCTTTGGTACTCTCAACAATTTTTAAGAATCCACCTAGAACTAAAACGAAGATACATACTTCTATTGCATTTTCGAATCCTAAAATGGGAGATAACAAAATATCTGATAAAGAAGCTCCCACAACTCCACTACCATTTACAATTTCTCCTCCTACAAATTGAGCTTTAGGAAGAAGATGAGAAACCAATCCTAATCCAAAAATCAAAATAAAGATAATGGAAAAGGCGGTTAAAAATTCTCTTTTTTTACGTTTACTTTTTGCCATTTTGATCCACCTTTCTCGTAATTACTGTTCCTGTTTTTCCTAAAAGAGCATCTAAAGAACGATCCAAAGAAGTAATAATGGCTTGACCTGTACGACGATGACGTACAAAGTCCATACAAGCTTCTACTTTTGGTAACATACTTCCTTCACTAAATTGCCCTTCTTCAATATACTGTTTGGCTTCTTTTAATGACATAAAGTTTAATCCTTGTTGATCTTCTTTTCCATAGTTTAAATAAACTTTATCAACTGCTGTTAAGATTAAGAAAATATCGGCTTTCACTTCACAAGCTAAACGCGCACTCGTTAAATCTTTATCGATCACCGCATCAATTCCACGTAGAGAATTCCATTTTTCAACAACCGGAATTCCTCCACCTCCAGCAGCGATAACGATATTGTGATCCTCTAGTAAATCACGAATAATTCCACTTTCAATAATCTTAACTGGTTTTGGAGATGCGACCACGCGACGATATCCACGCCCGGCATCTTCTTTCATCACATATCCTTTTTCTTTTGTTAATTTTAGAGCTTGAGCTTTGGTATAAAAATCGCCAATAGGTTTGGTTGGATTTTTAAAAGCAGGATCCTCCTTATCCACCAAAACTTGCGTAATTAACGTAATACAACTTTTACGCATGTGATGCTTCAACAATTCTTTTTGAATGGATTGTTGTAAGTGATAACCAATATATCCTTGACTCATGGCCCCTACTTCGGCAAAAGGTACACTTGGTGTGACTCCTTCTTCATGAGAAGTTTCCATTGCTAGATTAATCATTCCCACTTGTGGACCATTACCATGAGTAACAATAATATCAAATCCATCTAAAGCAAGCTCTACAATATTTTTAGCTGTTTTTTTCACTAATTTTAATTGTTCTTCTGGGGTTTTTCCTAAAGCGTTTCCCCCTAACGCAATCACAATCCTCTTTTTCATTCTTTCATCGTCGCATACATAACAGCTTTAATGGTGTGCAGACGATTTTCGGCTTGATCAAACACTTTTGATTGTTTGGATTCAAACACTTCGTTTGTCACTTCCATTTCTTCTAATCCAAACTGTTCTTGTATCTCCTTTCCTATCTTTGTTTTTGTATCATGGAAAGATGGTAAACAGTGTAAGAAAATCGCATTGGAGTCCGCATTTTCCATGACCGTTTTATTTACTTGATAAGGTTTTAATTCTTGAATACGTTTTTCCCAAATAGACGCATCCTCTCCCATAGATACCCATACATCGGTATAAATAACATGGGCTCCTTTTACACCTTCTAAGACATTTTCTGTAAGTGTAATCGTACTTCCATTTTCACGGGCAAATGTTTCACATTGATGAACCAATTCTTCTTTTGGAAACAATCCTTTAGGGGCACAACAAGTAAAATTTACTCCTAATTTAGAACAAACAACCAATAAAGAATTCGCTACATTATTACGAGCATCTCCCATAAATACTAAATGTAGTCCTTTTAAAGAACCAAAGTGTTCCTTAATCGTCATCATATCGGCAAGCATTTGTGTAGGATGAAACTCATCTGTTAATCCATTCCACACCGGCACACTTGAATATTTTGCTAATTCTTCAATAATTTCTTGACTAAATCCACGGTATTCAATCCCATCATACATACGGGATAAAACACGAGCGGTATCGGCAATACTTTCTTTTTTCCCCATTTGACTACCAGTAGGTCCTAAATAAGTACAGCCCATTCCTAGATCTAGTGCCCCTACTTCAAACGCACAACGGGTTCTAGTAGAATCTTTTTCGAATAGTAAACACACATTTTTACCATATAAATAACGATGTGATTCATGATTCTTCTTCTTTTGTTTTAAAAAGCTCGCTAGTTCTAAAAGATATAATATTTCTTCTTTACTATAATCTAATAATTTTAAGAAATCTCTTCCTGATAAATTCATATTAGTCTTCCCTTTCTAGTGGCATACTCATACATCTTGGACCTCCACGACCACGTGATAATTCCGCACTACTCATTTCTAAGACCGTAATTCCGTGTTGACGCAATACTTCATTTGTAATTTCATTACGATTGTAAACAACGACTACTCCTGGACGAATACATAAGGTATTAGATCCATCGTTCCATTGTTCACGTTCGGCACTAATTTTATCACCACCGGCACATGGAATTAAAGTAACAGGATATCCTAAATACGTTTCTAAAATGTGTTCCAAAGAATCATTAATTTCTTTTACATTCAAGTCTTCATCACTATCTGGAATATCTCCTTCGGTAATTTCAAATACTTGAAGTGTATCCATAATTCCTGGGTGATAAGTAAACTTATCCACATCAATTTGTGTAAATACGGTATCTAGATGCATAAACGCACGAGATACGGGAATATTAAAGGCAAGTATCGTATCGATCTTACAATCAGGATCTTTAAATAAATTTTTGGCTAATTGATCAATCGCTTCGGCCGTCGTACGTTGTGAATAACCAACTGCTAAAACATGATCATTTAAATTTAAAACATCTCCACCTTCAATGTGATGAGGTAAATAACGATCATAATATTTTGGTACTTGATCTTTGAAATCTGGATGATACTCAAAAATGTATTCCGCATAAATCGTTTCGCGATTACGTGTTACAGAAAACATTTTGTTTAAGGCTACTCCATTTCCAATACTAGCAAATGGATCACGTGTAAAATATAAGTTAGGCATTGGATCGGCAATAAATTTAGATTCCTCACTCACTAAATCGACTAATGATTTTTCGATTTCTCTTTTCGCACGATCGAGTTCTCCAATTTGAATTCCTTCCATCGTTTTTAAAACTAATTCTTTCATATCTTGCATCTCATAAAGATATTCAAACACTAAATTCTTATACTTTGGTGTACGAATACCAGCTTCATAAATAAATTGACGCAAGAATTTGGCTTTAATGTCATCAGAAATTTCTAACACTTCAGCCATGAGATTTTCTAAATATACGACTTCAATTCCTTGATCTCGTAAAATAGAAGCAAATTCATCATGTTCTTTGATCGCATCTGGTAAATATGGAATATCGTCAAATAACAAACGTTCCAATGTATCTGGCGTTAAATTTAACAATTCCTTTCCAGGACGATGTAATAAAACCTTTTTTAATGGTTTAATTTCACTTGTTACATGAATCATAAAACTTTCCCCTTCCCTTCTTATAGGCAATTCTCCTATTATTTTCATTGTAACATTTTTACCATTTAATGTAAACTATTCTCTTAGATAATGAGCTTCTTTTTCTTTTCTATACAAAAAACAGGATTTTTTCATTTTTCCTGTCAGTAAAAAAAGTCCTGTTCTTTTTTATTTCATCCACTCATAAGATATATTGTACTAGAAAGGATGAAGATATGGAAACATTAAAAGTTCGATCAAAATCAAATCCCAATTCGGTAGCCGGAGCGCTTGCGAATGTCTTTCGTGAAAAAGGAGAAGTTGAAATACAAGCAGTAGGAGCTGGGGCACTCAATCAAGCCATTAAAGCGATTGCGATTGCGCGTGGATTTGTCGCTCCTAGTGGAAAAAATCTCATTTGCATTCCGGCATTCACCGATATTGTAATTGATGGTGAAGAACGTACAGCCATTAAACTCATTGTTGAATCAAGATAAATAGGACCTATTTATCTTTTTTTAGTTTCAGTTCCGACACAAAAACACTTACTAAGAATGGCATAAAGAAGACATAAGGCATCGCATAACGGAAATAGGAATTAACTGGTGAGGCGATACAAATAAGTAAACTTACCAAGAAAGGTAATAATACATAGAGATACTCACTTTTCTTCTTTATCACAGAATAAACACTTAAAAGAAGTAATAGCCATCCGTGAAAACCAATATTAGAAAGAAGTCCAATACCTGGAATATATGGGAAAGCATTTCCCCAAGCCGCTAAAATATCACGGAGTGGTTGTAAAGAATTATAGTGGTAGTCTACAACTCCTTCATCATTTATTAAAGAGTAATAATTACTGTAAATATACCATCTTGTATGACCTGGATAAAAATACCCATATATATTGTTTAAAGTAGCCTCTACATAAACTTCTGGATGTTTTAAGAATCCTTGAAACCATACTTTAAAGTATTCCATTAATTCCTCTTTTGTCGTATGTGGATTGTACTCATTTTTCACGGGATCAGAAATTTCTGGTTGATAACGTTTTCCTAAAGTGTCAAATCCTAAGATGTGATCCACAACTTTCTTTTCTTCTTTTGTAAAACTTCCCGGATATTCTTTAGCTAAACGAGCCGTTTGTTGAAAAGGAATCGATAACATTTCGCGTTCACTACCACTCGTTATTTTTAAACTTGGAAGTAATACTTTATCATACGAAAGATAAAGGCCAAGAAAAGAAACAAAAAGAACGAGTAATACTTTACGATATTGTTTTTTAAATAAGATCAGCCATGGTAAAGATAAAACAATCACATAAATACCATTACTACGGAATAACGCTAAAAGTAATAAATTTAAAAAGAATAAAGCATAATATTTCCATGAGAATGATTTGTTTTTGGCAAATCCATAAAGAAATAATCCGTAAAAAATAATTAAACTCGTATAAATGGTATCTTTAACACCCGACATCGCATAAAAAGGAAACATCGGTACCAAGGCATAAAGTAATAAAACAACCAAACGTATTTGAACAGGAACGCGTTCCTTTTTTAATACTACAATCGTCGCAATCAATGCACTCATTAAGACTGCTGTTTGAAACAAACTATAACAGAATAGTCCAAAATTATCACTTGAAAATAAACGTCCAAACTTTAAAAATCCTCCCAGTAACATTGTATGAATAACGGGATGATGATTCGTTAAATTAACGTCTGGAGATAAAGGAATCGCATACGTTGTATATTTCGTTGGAATATTAAAGAATTGCAAAATCTGATAACTAGGATCGGGAGATAAAATAATCGGATAAAAAGCAATCAAATAAATAGCCCAACAAGCAAGTAATACCACAATACTTACTTTGATTGGATGTTCATCGAAATAATTTAAAAAGCCATTATTTGTTTTCTTAATCTTAACTTTCTTATCCAGCCAATCATCCAACACTTGAAATAGCGTGTGAAACAAAAACGTATATCCAATAAAACGAAATATAGTAACCACCCATAATAACGGTGTCGCAAATAACATATCCCAAGAATTAATCTCGTGAAAACTACTTCCTAATACCATAAAAAGAGAAATAAAAAGAATGAGTATTTTTTGGAGCCAATGAAGCTTATGTGTATCTTGTTTTCGATAAAAATAAAATAATAAAACGGCAAAGAGTCCTACTATAAATAAATCAATGGTAAAAGGATCTCTTTTAGTAAAGTTCTCTTGATATAACGATAATTGATTAAAAAAACAAGCAAAAACCGTAAGCATTGACATGACCACATATTTCATCTGTTTTAACTGCATACAAAGCCTCCTTCTTTTTAAGTATAACATAAATTGTTTGTTTACTAAAGGAATAATCTATACTTTTATGTCTTTCCGTGTTATAATACTGGTGTTATAGAAAGAGGTTGCCATATGAAGAAACTATCAATTGGATTAATGATTATTTTACTATGCAGTGGATGTACACTATTCCCAAAAGATAAATGTATGGGAGATTATACTGGAAAAATCGCAAATGAGAATGTGTCACTAGAAGGAGATTTTGCGATTTGTGCGAATCGTGATAAAGAACCTATTTTTAAGGATTCTGATAAAGCACTTAAAAAAATAGAATCAGAATATGCGGATACCTTAGAAGTCATTCAAGAAACTTTCAGTTTAAAAGATTTTAATGAGAATACCTTAGAGAATTATCACAAATATAGTAGCCAATTAACCGCAACGAGTGAACAAAATAAAAAGAATGCGGCTAATTTAACCACATTATTAGAGATTTATCAAAACGGTCAAGAAAAATAGAGCTCTCAGAACTCTATTTTTTTAATTCATTAATGTATCTACCATATCCTTCTTTTCGCATTTGTGCAAGGGGAATAAATTGTAAACAAGCACTATTAACAGAATAAAATCGTGGACTTCCCCAAAGTTTTTGATAAAAAATACACCCTAAATAATGATGATCCTTGGTTTCTAATTCCTGTTTTAAGAAAATATGACGAAATTTTCCTGTCCCTTTTAAAGTTTGCGCAATGGCTTTTTTGAACATAGGATATCCAGTTGAACTACTTAATTTATCACAAGATAAAAACAAAGGTTCTTTAGAAAGTACATCGACATAAATTCCTTCTTCAAAAAAATCCCAATAACGATTGTGATACGCCTCTTCTTTTTCTTTCAAATATAAAATACGATACTGTTGTTTACTAATTTTCTTTAAAACATTTTCTTTATTTTTATTTTGTACGTAAAGAAAAGTTTTATGATCCATTTTCTTTTGTTTTTTAAACAACGACTTACGATATAAAAACAATTCTTCTTCCGTCAATGGAATAAAAGAAGTCATGAATCCACATTCTACTTGGAGCTTCTTTGTATAAGCCGATTGAAGATGAGTAATTGCTTCTTCTATCACTATTTTATCTTTTAAATCAGTATAAAAAACCCCACTCTGATTTATTTCTTTTTTCTTATTCATAGGATCCACTTGATAAAAAAACAAATCTAGAATTTGATCTAGTGAAATCAAATCACTATCGTAAATTAAATGCAGAACTTCTACTAGACCACCATCTTGATTTACTGCCTCTTTTGTTATACTACTTTTGTTTTCCATATAACCAACTTCTACTACTGCCACACCATCCATATAGCTGAAATATTTTTGGTATTTCCAAAAATCATAACCAGCTAAATATATTTCTTTCATACAATCCCTCTCCTTACGTCCATACTACGTACTACGATATATAAAATGTGGTCTGATTGCAGAATTCTCCATTTTTATGAAAGCGAAGCTGTCGTACTAAACGAAATAAAGCTTCATCCTTCCCTTTACATTCTAACATAATATCGACGTCTTGTCTCACAGTTTTTAAAAGTTCTAGACATTTACAGAAACTTTTATAGTTAATATAGGTGTGATGACTTCTTTTCTCTTGACGACTTTTAGGTGAGGAAAAATGAATTTTAGGATTCATTCCTACAGACTTCCAAGTTGAAAAAATACGAGGTAATAAATCTTTTAACGGTATAGGAGAAGAATGACAAAATTCATGATGAACATCAAGTACCATAGGAATCCCTAATTCTTCACAAATTTCTAGTACATCTAATGTGTGAAACACACGATCATCATTTTCTAATATAATCTCTTTTTGAATTCGTTTCGGTAAAGCTTTAAAATTTTGAAGAAAACGATCTTTAGCTTCTTCTTTCGTAGGATAAGAACTACCTACATGTAAAACCATAAAGCTTTTAATATTCATCGTTTGATACATTTGATCAATAGTCTTTAATATTTGAATACTGCTTTTCACTACTTCTTCATTCGTACTATTTAGCACACAATATTGATCCGGATGACTATCGACTCGCATCCCATTATGACGAATATAATCCCCTATTTTCCCCCATATTGGCGCATATTCTTTAATATAGTCAAATGATACTTTCGGATGTGTCGCTAAAGGAACAATATTATGAGAAAAACGATAGAAAAATATATCATTTTGTTTGTTATATTGTAACGTGCGATAAAAGGTATCTAAATTATAACGTAATATTTGATCTAATTTTTCTTTTCTTTCTAAGCACGACAAATGTTCATATTGGGTAAAAGTAAGAGTGTGAAAATAACTTTTATCTTGTAATGTAATTGGAATGGCAACATACCCTAATCGTACTTTCATGATATTCACCTCATCTTTAATATGAACGATTTTTATTTTTTTATAAATGCGTTATAATGAAGTTGGTGATTATATGAAAGAAAAAATAAAGAAATGGATAGAAGAGGCCGAACACATTGTCTTTTTTGGAGGAGCTGGTACTTCGACAGAAAGTGGTATTCCTGACTTTCGTAGTAAAGATGGATTGTATCATTTAAAATATGATGTACCACCGGAAGAAATACTTAGTTATCATTACTTTTTAATGCATCCTGAAAAATTTTATACATTTTATCGTGATCGAATGGATTTTCGAAATGCTAAACCGAATATTACTCATCAGGTTCTTGCCAAATTAGAACACCGTGGCGTATTAGATGGTATTATTACACAAAATATTGATGATCTCCATGAGAAAGCAGGAAGCAAAAATGTGTTTCACTTACATGGTTCCATTTTAGAAAATCATTGTATGAAATGTCATCGTAGTTACCCAGCAGAAGATGTTTTTGACATAGATTCTATCCCCACTTGTATTTGTGGTGGTCGTATCAAACCGGATGTAGTCTTATATGAAGAACCTCTTCCAGAACAAGTTGTCAATCATTCGATTCGTCTATTAGAACAAGCTGACCTACTAATTATTGGAGGAACTTCACTATCTGTTTATCCAGCTGCTTCCTTCATCCGTTTTTTCCGTGGAAAAAGAATTATTGTAATTAACAGAGAAACGATTGATACCTCCTTGGTTACCTCTTCTGGCCAAGAAATCTTAATGGTTGAAGAATCGTTAGGAAACATTTTTAAATATTTAGATAAAAAGATGTAAGAGTTTTCTCTTTTTTATACAATCTTTGGTATAATGAGAATGGTTGGTGGTAGTATGAAAAAATTAAAACAACAAATTAAAGATAGTTATAAAGAAAGTAAAAGAAGTTCGGTTGTTGTATACTTCACTTTGCGTTTATTAGTTATTTTAACTTTAATTCGTCAAGCATTCTTACATAATTACGATAATGTTCTTCTTTGTGTATTAACATTAATTCTTTTAATACTTCCTTTCTTTATTCAACGAGCTTTTAAAATTACGTTACCTAATTTGTTGGAGATTATTATTTTATGTTTCATTTTCAGTGCGGAAATACTAGGAGAAATCAATAGTTTTTATATTCACATTCCTGAGTGGGATACTATCCTTCATACTTTGAATGGATTCTTAGTTGCCGGAATTGGGTTTAGTCTTGTGGACTTGTTAAATAAAAATATTAAAGCGGTTAATTTAAGTCCCCTATTTGTATCTATTGTAGCCTTCTCTTTTAGTATGACGATTGGTGTAATGTGGGAATTCTTTGAATATTCAGCAGATCGCATTGTGAAGTTTGATATGCAGAAGGATGAGGTAATTTCTTCTATTTATACCGTTTCCTTAGATTCAACTAAAAGTAATCAAGTAATACCGATTGAAAATATTGATCATACGATTATTTATGATCATGAAGGAAATGTTATTACAACGATACCTAATGGTTATTTAGATATTGGTTTACGTGATACGATGAATGATTTACTTGTTAATTTTATTGGTGCGGTGATCTTTTGTTGCTTCGGTTATTTATACCTACAAAACGAAGATAAATTCGACTTTGCTAAAAACTTTATTGTAACACATGAACAACATCCCAAAATCAAGTAGAAAAAAATTAAACTTTTTTCAAAAAAAGTGTTGACTTTATTTCAAATTCTAGTATAATTAAAAGTGCCTACTTGATTTGCGGATGTAGTTTAATGGTAGAACCCAAGCCTTCCAAGCTTGCTACGTGAGTTCGATTCTCATCATCCGCTCCAGTGACGTTTCTGTTCGAACTTTTACAGTTTGAACTTAACATATAATCAATCCGTTCGGGTTGATTTTTTTGTGTTTACAAAAGAATTAACTAGGAAAGGATGGTGTTAATTATGATAAAGTTTACTACACAAGAGTTAGAAATGGAAAAAAGTTTGAAACAACGTATTGAGTTTATTTGTGAGTTCTGTCATGTTACTCCTACCATTACTAATGGAAGTATCAAAAGAATTAACAATACAAACTTAAACTACATTGAACCTCATAAAATCGTTGTAAATAATACTACTTTTCTAGCTTTTAATTATTCTACTGATATTTATATAGGTACTCTAAATAGAAAGATTAAACTCGTAGAATTAGAAGATTATATCAAGAATATGGCTTAATCATTATTATTTAAACGACAGATATTGACTTTTTCTCTTAAAAACTTTATTATATTAGGCAAAACAAGGGGTTATTTACCTGCCAAATCTTTTTAATGGGGGTTATTGATTTGGAAGTACACAATTTATTAATAGCAAAGTTAAAGAGATAAAGGTAGTAGATATTTCTAGGACTTTTATCTCTTTTTTTAGAAAGGATGGGTGTTAATGAATAGTGAGAAAAAATTATGTGGACTTTATATGAGAGTTAGTACGGAAGATCAAGCACGTGAGGGCTTTAGTCTTCCAGAACAAAGAGAACGATTAGAACAATTTTGTAAGTTCAAAAATTATGAAATAGTAGATTATTATGAAGATGCTGGAATAAGTGCCAAAACAGGCAATTTAAGACCTGAATTTGAAAGATTAAAAGAAGATATTAAGAGTAAAAAAATTAATACTATCGTGGCTTTAAAACTAGATAGAATAACAAGAAGTATCTTTGACTGGGAAAAGTTAATGACTTTTTTAGAAGAAAATAATGCTTACCTAGACTGTGTTAATGATGAAATAAACACGACTAATGCTAATGGTAAAATGATTTCAAGACTACTTATGAGTGTTAGCCAAAATGAAATTGAAAGAACATCAGAGAGAACAAGAATCGGTTTAGCAGGAGCAATTAAACAAGGACATATTCCAAGCCAAGCACCACTAGGTTATAAACACGAAGATAAGAAATTAGTAATAGACTACTCTACTAAAGATATTGTTAAAAGAATATTTAATCTATATTATGAGGGAAACTCTTATCAAACTATATCTAACATTTTAAATGAAGAAAAAGTTTTAGGAAAAACAAACTGGCGAGATTCTTCTATTACTGCCATACTTGAAAATGAAGTTTATAAAGGCGATTATGTTCATGGTAAAAGAACAAAGCACCCTACTTATTATCAAGATGTTGTAGAACCTATTGTATCAAAAGAATTATGGGAAGAATGCCAAGTTCAAAAGAAAAAGAACTCACGAAGTTATCAAAGAACTTTAACTTATCTATTTTTACAGAAACTTACCTGTCCTAAATGTGGTCGCATAATGGGTGGTAAAGCAACGAAAAAGAAAAATGGAAATGTTTATTATTACTATTATTGTACCGACTGCAAAATCAATTTAAAAGAAAATGTAATTAGTGAATATTTTGATAATTTCGTTCAAGAGTTAGTAGAATATGATAGTGTTGTTAATCAGTTTTTCTTACCTATGATAAAGCAAAAATTTGATGAGCCAAAAGAACAACTAGAAAAAGAATTGTTAAAGCAAAACAATAAACTAGAAAGAATTAGAAAAGCATATATTGAGGGTGCATTTGATTTAGATGTCTATAACGAAGAAAAGAAAATTGTTGAAACTGCTATTGATAAATTAAATGCTGAATTAGAAGATACCGAAAATTGTGAAAGCTTTAATTTTACTCCACAAGATATTTTACTAAAACGTGATATTGATTATATTAATAGAGTTAAATTAGCAAGTGAATATAAAGCAAGAACGAAAACATGGAAAGATTATACTAGAGAAGAAAAAGCCGATTTAATTATGAGATATGTAGATGAAATAAAATTAAAGCAGAAAAATAATCTTATCTATGTAGATGAAATATTATTTAGAGAAAGTATTTGTAAACCTTGTAATGAATTATTTGATAAAGGTTATATTGATATTAAAACTCCTGCTATATTTGGTAATTTAGTTGGAGAATTAAGATTTAGTAATTATCTACCTGAAGAAGAAGTTGGAAAGCATATTATGAGATTAAGACAATATTATGATGTCGGTTTTGAGGAAGCAATTTACTATGTAGAAGATAGAGTTTTCTATTTTGATTTCATGAGAGATGATAGAGCCATAATAAGAGTATTCCCACTAGAAGATTATTGCAAGATAGATCCTGATATAAAACTGAAAGAACAACGATATGGAATTATTTATATAAGAGGTAAAGATGAATTTCAAATGCAAGATATAAACTCTGCATTTGATTATATACCTGATGAAAGTAATACTAGTGTAATTTATATGAAAGAGCCTGTTCCTATTGAAATTGGAGTAAAGCCTGTAAATATGGAAGTGCTAAACAATGATACTTCTAGTCAAGGGTAAGTTTACTTACTTGTGAAACCCTTGACTAGAAATAATAATATAAAAATGGAAAAAGTTTAAAACAAAAAATTTACTTTTCTTGTTTTGAACTTATCTACAATAAAGATTTTTTGCTAACTTTTTTCTAAAAAAAGTTATAACAAACGTGGCACGTTTTGTTGAACTCGGTTCAATGAAAGTGGCGATAGTTTGTTAAAAAGACTTATCTTCATTTTGTTTTATTACGGAGTTTTAAAACATTATGAAGTAAGTCGAAAAGGGTTCTAGGGAAGCCCTAGCCCACAGGTTATTTTGATGCTTGTGTCAAAATACCTAGGGGGTTAAATATTTTGTCAGAGCCAAAATATATCTATAAAAGGAGTGTGATTTTATATATGGACTTTGAGTATAAAAAAGAATTTTATAATTTGAAATATGGCAAATGTTATCTTATTGATAATAAAGAAAACTTATATCTTGTCTATGCTGATAAATGCTTTAATCACTATATTGTATGTTCTTATATTGAGCCAAATTCAAATGCAATGATGAACCAAGAGTTCTTTCCTACTTTAGAAGAAGCAAGAAAATATTTTGATGAAAAATAAAAATTAAGGGGGTTGAAAATATGAGCGAATTATCTTATTCACTACATCTAGGTAGTGATAAAAATAGAAAACCATCATCAAGGAATATGGCAAAAAGTAATGCTTCTGGTACTACTTCTCTATCAAACAACGCAATTCAAAATGCAAGAGGTTTATCAAGAGTTGATAAACATAATTACCGTAAGTATGATAATAATACAGAACTAATCGAAATAATAAGAGGTACTTCTTCTCTTTATGATGATGTCAAAAAACTTTATGAAGAAGAATTTAAAGAGGCAGTAGATGAATATAATTCTAGGCAAACAAGAGATGATAGAAAGATTACAGATTATTTCAAAAAGATAAGTGATAACTCTAAAAATGACCTCGCTTGTGAAATTATTATCGAACTTGGAGATAAAAAATATTGGGATACAAAAGATGATAAATTCAAGCATAAAATGACTAATGTCTTTAAAGAACAAGTAAGCGATTTAGAGCAGCAACTACCAAACTTTAAAATAGCAAGTGCGATTATTCACTATGATGAAACTAGTCCACATCTTCATATTGTTGGTGTACCAATAAAATATAAAAATAAAAATGGTATGAAAAAACAAGTTGGTAAAGGAGATGT
>DVKJ01000051.1 GCA_018716065.1 Candidatus Pelethosoma merdigallinarum | reverse complement strand
AACCATCATTGAATCATAATTGGCTAAATTCTTACCAACATAGTTTTTCTTCAAAATTTTACCATTTGGAATATCTAATTCTAAGTCTGGTCCGTCTGCATCCATTAAGTCAAATGGAAAATATTTTTCCCATTCATGTTCTTTAATTAATTCACGATGCTTTTCAGTTGTATTTCTAGCACTTTCATAAGCAGTATTACATTCTACAACTGTACCACCGACATGTCTTATGACATCTTGAACAAATTCTGGTCTTAAATAGTTTTGGTTGCCATGTTCTCCAGAATGCATTTTAACAGCAACTTTACCTTCTAGTTTTTTACCTAATGCTTCATAGGCTTTAATAATATTTTCAGGAGTTATTTCCTTAATAAAATATACTTTTGATTTCATAATTATCATTCCTTTATATAAATTAATTTTATAATTTAAATAGTCCAGAGTTTTTTCTTTGTTTTTGATTTCATCCTCAAGTATCTTCTTTTGATGTTATAATATCTTTAATCTTGCTGGTATTGTTTTATCTCCCTCTTTGTTTAAATTAATAAAAGTTTTAATATCTTCTAGACTTAGTCCAGCATGTTTCATACAGATAATAAATTCAATTCTGGAACAATCTTCTTCACTATAATTTCTAACACCAGATATTTTACTAACATTATCAATTAAACCAAATTTTTCATAATATCTTAATGTATCAGCAGGGATATTATATTTTTCACTTACTTCACTTATCTTCATTTCATCACCATAAGTTAATAATAGCAGATAGACCTTACTCTAAGTCAAGTGTTTTATCTTTTGGGTGGAAAATTATTTGGTTCATCAGAAAGTAAGAACGGCATCTCTAAGTTAGGTTCTACCAATTTTGCTTCATATTTTTCTACAATACTTCTTATTTTATCTAATTCAAGGATTCCTACCCGCATAGAAAGGGAAGCTAAATCCATGTTTCGCCAGTCACCATAATTACAAATTATTAACCTATGCATAGCATATATTAATGCTTCTTTCCTATCCTCTGGTTCGTCCCAATTAAGTACTTCTGCTACTCTTTGGAGAGTTGTTACTATCTGCATATATCTAATACTTTCTTTTAACTTTTCAAAACGTCCAGTTTTTAATGTATCATTTTCTAATCTATCAGCAACTTTAAATGTATCTAATAAATTTGGATTATATTTGAAACCTTTCGCCGATACTCCGGAGGTAGCACTTTTACGATAATAATACCCCATATTATTAAGATGAACAATTCTATTAGCATTAAATAAACTGGCATAAGTAAAAGCAACATCTTCCCACATACAATTTTCTAAGAAATTATTGCTAATAGAATCTTTCTTAAATATTTTATTACAAACCGAAGGTGATTCATCTAGTACTAGTTCCGGATTTTTCAAAGGACTATAGCAAGACTCATTAGAGTATGGTTCAAATGTTTTTCCTAAAAAACCGTTATCTTTAACAAAAGTAAGTCTAGTTGATACAACATCCGGATTATCATATTTTTTAGTAGCGGCATAAAGTTCTTCATACATTGTTGGAATAACATAATCATCACTATCTAAAAACCCTATATATTCACCAGTTGCTAAAGAAAGACCAACATTTCTACTAGCTCCTTGTCCTTTATTTTGTTCATTTTGAAATACTTTTATTATATTAGGATATTTGTTTTTATATTCCATAATGATTTTTAAACTTTTATCAGTTGAAGCATCATCGACAATAATTATTTCTAAATCTTTTAATGTTTGATTAACTAAAGAATCAAGGCAATCCTTTAAATATAATTCACTATTATATACAGGTACAATTACACTTACTTTCATATATCCTCCATTTACATTTTACTACAAAATAAAAACTATTGACATAATTATTTACATCAATAGTCATTTAATTAACGTTTTAAAGAATTTTTAATTATATCTTTGGATTTATCGTAAAGTTCTTGTTCTTCTTCAGTTAAGTCGATTTTTAATCTCCTTTTAATACCTTGTTTATTGATAATACAAGGGCTACTAATGTATGCATCCTTGTCTAAAGCTGAGACTGTAATGATAGCATTTTCATCATTTAAGATGGCATTAGTAATACGAACTAGGCACATACCAATACCATAGGAAGTATTACCTTTTTTCTTAATTATCTCATAAGCAGAGTTTCTAACTTCTTCACTGATGGCATCTTTTTCTTTTTGGTTTAACATAGTATCAATTTTAACAGAACCAATCATAGCGCTACTCCAAGCGACAAACTCAGAATCGCCATGTTCTCCTAAAACATAGGCGTGGACATTTTTTGGTGATATTTCAAATTTACGTGATAAAAGATAGCGTAGTCTTGCTGTATCTAAACTTGTTCCTGTACCAATTATTTTAGAGGCAGATAAATGAGAATGTTTATAAGTTATATAACTCATAGCATCAACTGGGTTAGTAGCTATCAAAAATATATTATTAAATCCAGAAGCCATAACATTATCAATAATACTTTTAAAAATATTTGTATTTTTGTGAATTAAATCAAGGCGAGATTCTCCGACATTTTGATTAGCTCCCGCAGCAATCATAACGATAGATGCATCTTTACAATCTAGGTAATCTCCAGCTTTAATCGTCATATTATTGAGAGAATACGGGATACTATGATTTAAATCATCGGCTTCTCCACTAGCTTTTTCTTTATTAATATCTATTAAAACCAATTCATCAACATTGCACTTTTGATTAACTAGAGCATAAGCATAACTCATACCAACATTGCCACAACCAATTATTACAACTTTATTCATCTATTCACCTTCCTAAGTTATTATTTGTATTAAATACTTCGTCTATACTTAAATCGACATCTTCTCTAGTGATAATTTCTAAATAACTTTTTAACGAATTACTATCACATTTCATATATCCATTGCTTAATAATTCAGGAAACAAAGAGTTTTGAAACATTGAATAAGTTAAATCACAAAGATAGTAATTAATTCCGTTATAAATAATAACAAAACGATGTTGATAACTAGTACCTAAATCATGAGTATCAACTATATGGACTAATAAATGTCTTTTTAAAAGGGCATTAT
>DVKJ01000050.1 GCA_018716065.1 Candidatus Pelethosoma merdigallinarum | reverse complement strand
AGTATGAACGCTAGCGTAGTCATAAAGACAATCCTTTCTAGAAAAAGATTTCATATTACACCTCCAATCTATATTGGAGAAAACACTTAAGGCATGAGTACCCTCTATTAGTTATATACAACAAAACTTCTCGATTTCCTTTTTTTTTACTTGAAAAAGATAAAAATATTTTATATAATGAAGTTAAAGAAAACACAAAAAAATTGAGGGCACTCTTCTAAGTGCTTTCTCAAACACTTGTTCCTAAGTGTTTTCTTTTTTTAATAAAATTAATCTTGTTTGATTAATAGTATTGTGTAGAATATGAGAACTAACACGAGAATTAGCCCGTACATTGCGACAATCCTTTCTAGAAAAAGATTTCATATTACACCTCCAATCTATATTGGAGAAAACACTTAAGGCATGAGTACCCTCTACTAGTTATATACTACAAAAGGAAGATGATTTCCTTTTTTATTTTGAAAAAAATAATATTTTAGCACTCAACTATTGACATTGCCAACATATCATAGTATAATGAAGGAGCAGTCAGGGTACGAGAGTGCTAAAGGAAGTGATGAAATGATCAATGAAAGACAACGCGAGTTATTAAAATTAATTGTAGAAGACTACATTAAAACCGCACGTCCGGTTGGATCGAAATCATTATGTGATGCCTTGCATTGTTCTAGTGCGACGATTCGTAATGAGATGAGTTTTTTAGAGGAGATTGGATTACTCGAAAAAACACATACCTCTAGTGGTCGTATTCCTAGTGAAAAAGGATATCGCTATTATGTCGATTATATTATGGAACCCAAAGAATTGAGTGGGGAAGATGTACTAAAGTTACAACAGATTTTCCATAATCAATCCTTAATGCTGAGTGATGCGATTACTCAAAGTATGGAAATTATTTCAGAACTCACTAGTTATACTTCAGTCGTTCTAGGTTCTTCATCAAAAGACAATCGTGTTCAAAAAGTTGAAGTAGTCCCAATGGATGAAACGAGATTGATTGCGATTGTGATTACTGATAAAGGACATGTGGAACATAAAAACATTGTTTTACCACAAGTTGTTGATGTTGTAGAGATTAAACAAACTGTAGGCTTGATTAATAAGTTAGTGGTAGGAACACCGATTGATGAAGTGAGTAGTAAATTAGAATACGAAGTAAAACCTGTTATTGGAAAAGTCGTTAAACAACATGAAGTATTATATAATGCATTCTATAATGCCTTTACTGATTTTGCAAAAGATACCGATGTTCATTTTAGTGGACGAGGAAACATGTTGATGCAGCCAGAATTTAACAATGCCGATAAAATTCGTGAGATTATCTCTAAGTTTGAAGATAAAGATATCGTTCGAGCCATTGAAGATGATCAAGAAGATGATGGTATTAACATTTACATTGGTAGTGAAAATGAATTCGATGATGATGTAACCATTATCAAAACGAAATATTCCGTGGATGGGGAAGAAGGAACCATTGCCTTAATTGGTCCTAAAAGAATGGAATATGACCGAGTTATTACATTGTTAGATTATATTAAACATAATATAGAGAGGTGATGAAAGTTGGATAAAGATAAAAAGGAAAAAGAATTAAAAGAAGAACATCACGAGCATAAAGAACACAAATGTGATAAACATAAAGACTGTAAATGTGAACACGATCATGAGTGTGAGTGTCATGATAAACATCATGATCATCATCACGACAAACATCACAAACACGATAAGCATCATGATCATGAAAAACCACATGAACATGAGATTGAAAAATTAAAAGATCAGGTTCATGAGTTAGAAGAAAAAAATCATGAATTGGAAGAAAAGAGTTTACGTAATCAAGCGGAACTCATTAATTATCGTAAACGTAAAGAAGAAGAAACCGCGCGTTTGATGAAATATAGTAATGAAAGTTTGGTTAAAGAAGTTTTACCAATCTTAGATAATTTTGAACGTGCGATTGATATGGATGATGATAATTTAGAAGACGAAGTTTCTAAATTCTTACAAGGATTTAAAATGATTTATTGTAATTTAGTAAATATTTTAAATCAATATGAAGTAAAAGAAATTGAATCTTTAAATCAACCATTTGACCCAACGTATCACCAAGCAGTAATGACGGAAAAAAGAGAAGGTGTAGAACCTGGAGTTGTCATTGAAGTGTTACAAAAGGGTTATATGTTAAAAGATAAAGTGATTAGACCAACCATGGTCAAAGTTAGTGAATAAAGAAAAGGAGATTGATATTATGAGTAAAGTAATAGGAATTGATTTAGGTACAACAAATAGTTGTGTCAGTGTCTTAGAAGGTGGAAGTGCCACTGTTATTGCGAATAAAGAAGGTGAACGTACCACTCCATCTGTCGTAGCATTTAAAGATGGTGAAATTATTGTTGGTGCCGCCGCAAAACGTCAAGTTGTGACGAATCCAGATACAGTATCTAGTGTAAAACGTTTAATGGGTACTAGTGAAAAAGTAAAAGCAAACGGAAAAGAATATACACCAGAAGAAATTTCTGCCATGATTCTTTCTAATTTAAAGGAAACTGCTGAAAGCTACTTAGGAGAAAAAGTTACAAAAGCTGTTATTACAGTTCCAGCTTACTTCAACGATTCACAACGTCAAGCGACAAAGAATGCTGGTAAAATTGCTGGTCTTGAAGTAGAACGTATTATTAATGAACCAACAGCTGCCGCTTTAGCGTATGGTCTAGATAAACAAGATCACACAGAACAAATCTTAGTATATGACTTAGGTGGAGGAACGTTTGATGTATCTATTCTAGAAATTGGTGATGGTGTATTTGAAGTTAAATCTACAAGTGGAAATAACAAACTAGGTGGAGATGACTTCGATCATCGTATCGTTGATTTCTTAGTTGAAACATTTAAAAAAGAAAATGGTGTTGATTTAACAACTGATTCCATGGCTATGCAACGTCTAAAAGATGCTGCTGAAAAAGCAAAGAAAGATTTAAGTGGTATGACTTCTACACAAATTTCATTACCATTCTTATCTCAAGGAGAAAGTGGACCTCTTCACTTAGAAGTAAACTTAACACGTGCTAAATTTGAAGAATTAGTAGATGATTTAGTAGAATCTACATTAGAACCAGTACGTAAAGCTTTAAGCGATGCCAACTTAAAAGCGAGTGATATTGATAAAGTATTATTAGTTGGTGGATCTACTCGTATTCCTAAAGTACAAGAATTAGTTAAGAAAGAATTAGGAAAAGAACCATCTAAAGGAGTAAACCCTGATGAAGTGGTATCTATGGGTGCTGCTATTCAAGGTGGAGTATTAACGGGAGAAGTAGATGATATCGTATTACTTGATGTTACACCTCTTTCACTTGGTATTGAAACATTAGGTGGAGTATGTACGGTTTTAATTCCAAGAAATACAACGATTCCAACAAGTAAGAGTCAAGTATTCTCAACAGCTGCGGATAATCAACCTGCTGTAGATATTCATATCTTACAAGGTGAACGTCCAATGGCTGCTGACAATAAAACATTAGGTCGTTTCCAATTAACTAATATTCCAGCTGCTCCACGTGGAGTACCTCAAATTGAAGTTACATTTGACATCGATGCGAATGGTATTGTTAATGTAAAAGCTAAAGATCTTGGTACCAACAAGGAACAATCTATTACCATTACCGCTTCTACAAACTTAAGTGATGAAGAAATCGATAAGATGGTAAAAGAAGCTGAAGCTAACAAAGAAGCTGATAACAAACGTAAGGAAGAAGCTGACGTTAAAAACGAAGCAGAACAAATGATTTTCCAAACAGAAAAAGCGATCAAAGATTTAGGCGATAAAGCCGATAAGAAAGATAAAGAAAAAGCCGAAAAAGAAATTAAAGAATTACGTGAAGCTTTAGATAAGAACGATATCGAAGATATTAAGAAGAAAAAAGATGCTTTAAGTGAAACCGCTATGGCTATGGCTACTAAGGTTTATGAAGAAGCAGCTAAACAAGCACAAGCTAATCAAGCAAATGAAGAAAATACCGATACATCTTCTAAAAAAGATGATAACGTACAAGATGCTGAATACGAAGAAAAATAATAAAATGTTGAGGAAGAAGTTTGCTTTCGGGTAAACTTCTTGCCTTGTATATATGAAAGTTGAGGAAAACATGGAAAAAATAAGGAAAAGAAGTGAAGTACCAACAGAAGATACATGGGATTTAACACCAATGGTTAAAAATCATGAAGATTTCGAAGAAAAACTAAAAAAATCTTATGAATTATTGGAAGAAGTAGAAGCTTTTAAGGGACATATTTTAGATAGTGCGGAAACTTTACTTGCCTTTTATAAAAAAACGGAAGAATATGAACGTCTTTCTACGTTACTTTATATTTGGTCACATTTAAACATCGATAATGATACAACGGATTCTAAGAGACAAGAATATGTCGAAAAAATAGATCGTTTATCGGATATAGAAAGTGAAAAATTATCATTTATCAGTCCAGAAATGATGAAAAAGCCTTACGTAGAAGTTCTAAAGATGATTGATGAAAACAAAGAATTAGAATTATATCGTCATGAGTTGGAAGTGTTTTATCGTGAACAAGCTCATATTCTAAGCGATGAAGAAGAAGCACTATTAGGAAAATTAAATGGAATATTAGGTAATAATAAAGCTGCTTTTTCTAAGTTAAATAATGCTGATATTGATTATGGAACTATTCATGATGAAGAAGGGAAAGAAGTTCTTTTAACGAATGCCAATTATGTACTTTTTATGAATAGTAAAGATCGTCGTGTGCGTAAAGAAGCTTTTCAAACGTTATATCAATTTTGGCAAAAACACAAAAATACGGTTTCAATGTTATATAAAGGGGAAGTAAAAGAGGGAAATACGCTTGCGAAAGTTCGTAAATATGATAGTTTATTAGAGGCTAGTTTAGCTAGTGATCATATCCCAGTTTCTTTCTATCACAAGATTATCCAAATTGTGCACAATCATTTAGAACCTTTATATCGTTATTTAGAAATTCGTCGTAAAAATCTTGGTGTAGATGAGTTGCACATGTATGATTTACACGTTGATTTATCACAAAATGAGAATAAGAAGTATTCCTTTGAAGAAGGAAAAGAATTATTAATGGAAGCTTTAAAACCATTAGGGGAACAATATTTAAGTGATTTGTCTCAGGGCTTTACAGATCGTTGGATTGATAAATATCCAAATGTTGGGAAACGTAGTGGAGCTTATCAATGGTCTTGTTATGACAGTACACCTTATGTATTACTTAATTATACCGGTGATTTAGATAGTGTTTCTACAATGGGGCACGAACTTGGTCATGCGATGCACACCTTCTATTCTCGCAAACATCAACCTTATATTTATCATGATTATCCTATTGTTTTAGCAGAAATCGCATCGACGGTAAATGAAGTGTTGTTGAATGACTACTTAACCAAACACGCAACAACGAAAGAAGAAAAAATGACTTATATTAGTGATTTATTAAATATGTGTCGTACAACGATTTATCGTCAAATGATGTTTGCTGAATTTGAAATGAAGATTCATGATTTAGATTTAGCTGGAAAGCCGGTTACAGAACAAGTGTTAAGTGATACCTACTATGAACTTAATCAGTTGTATCATGGTCAAAATGTCGTTAGTGATACTCTAATTCGATATGAATGGGAACGCATACCTCACTTTTATACACCATTTTATGTTTATAAATATGCGACAGGTCTTTCTGCAGCTTTAGCGTTTGCGACACGTATTTTAAAAGGGGAAGAACATGCTTTAGAAGATTATCTTACTTTCTTATCGAGTGGTTCTTCTGCAGATCCTTTTGAAATTTTAAAGAAAGCGGGATTAGATATGGAGAGTGGAAAGCCTGTAGAAGATGCTCTTGTTTTCTTTGAACAAAAAGTATGTGAATTAGAAGAATTATTGAAGTAAGGAGGTAAAATATGGAAAAGCGTGATTACTATGAAGTCTTAGGTGTTAGTAAGAATGCCAGTCAAACGGAAATTAAAAGTGCCTTTCGAAAATTAGCTAAGAAGTATCACCCAGATGTTTCTAAAGAAGAAAATGCGGCCGAAAAATTTAAAGAAGTGCAAGAAGCTTATGCAGTATTATCTGATGAAAATAAACGTCGTCAATATGATCAATTTGGTCATGCGGCTTTCAGTGGTAATGGTGCTGGAGGAACGGGAGGATTTGATTTCTCAGATTTTGACTTTTCCGATATCTTTGGTGATTTATTTGGAAGTGGCTTTGGTTTTGGAAGTTCAAGACAAAATGGAAACCGTGCAAGTCGCGGACGTGATTCGGTCATGGATGTTCACTTGACTTTTGAAGAAGCCGTATTTGGAACGAAGAAAAAGATTAAAGTCGATACTACGGAAGACTGTGATGTTTGTCATGGTAAAGGTGGATTGGGTGAAAAAACATGCTCTCGTTGTCATGGAAGTGGATATGTTACCGAAGAACAACGTACCATGTTTGGTTCATTCATGAGTCGTACTAGTTGTCCATCTTGTCATGGTAAAGGGGTTAGTTATGATAAAGAATGTAAACACTGTCATGGAAGTGGACGTGTTCGCGTAAACAAAACGCTAGAAGTAAAAATCCCAGCAGGTGTGGATAGTGGACATCAACTTCGTTTAGCTGGGAAAGGAGAAGCTGGACGTAATGGAGGGCCTAATGGAGATTTATATTTAGAATTTGTTGTCGAAGATCATCCATTATATACACGTAATGAAAATGATATTTACTTACGTGTACCAATTACCATTACTGAAGCTGTATTAGGATGTAAAAAAGAAATTCCAACACTATACGGAAATGTAACATTAACGATCCCTGCCGGAAGTAATCCAAATGATAAACATCGCTTAAGAGGAAAAGGAATCAAAGATGTTAGTGGTCGTGGTACCGGTGATATGTATGTGGTATTAAATGTCGTGATTCCAAAGAAACTTTCCAAAGAACAGAAAAAATTATTTGAATCTCTATCTAAAACAAAATTAGAAGATAGTGAAGAATTTAAAAGATTTAAAAAGTATCTATAAGAAACAGAAATGTTTCTTTTTTACATATCTTTACACCTCATTTAAAGTTCATAGCTTCAAGAGAGAAGATCTGTGTTATAATGAAATTCCCGCTGCCTTTTAGACAGCTCATGTTTGTGAAGAGTAAATAAGATAGATGAAATGAGGAGGAAGAATGAAAAAAGTTGGAAAATTATTCGTACTATTAGCTATCTTGTTTTTCTTTTGTACGAATTTATTATTTATAGGACCAGTTAATGAAGAAGAATCGATTTCAAAAGATTCGAGCCAAAGTTTTGTTCATTAGCTTTTTTTTATACCCCGAAAAGTAAACTTGCTTGGTTTATTTGACTATATGGATTGAATGTTGCATAAAATTTTGATATACTTGTTTATAGTAAAAGAGGGATCATATGAAAAAAGGATTTACATTAGTGGAACTGATTGCCGTGATTGTTATTCTATCAATTATTGCTTTAATTTCAACACCAGCGGTACTGAGTGTGATTGAAGAAACAAAGATCAATAATTATCGTAATTCGATGTATGGATTATTACGTGCGGTGGAGGAAGATCATACAGCGTCTGGTGTCATGACAACGGAATATATTATTGTTGATGGGGTAGTCGAGCCAGATATCGATTTTACCGGAGATTTGAGTGGAAGTAATGGAACAATTACTTATGATGAAAATGAAAAAACAACCTTAACCATTGATAATGGAACATATTGTGCGACCAAAGCACCTGAAAAAAAACAAATTACCGTAAAAAAATGTCCATAATTTGATCAAAGATGGAATAGAATACATTAGAGGTGAGCCTATGAGAGTAGTGATTAGTGCGGGGGGAACAGGTGGACATATCTATCCTGCTTTAGCGATTATTAATAAGATTAAAGAGAAAGAACCGGATAGTGAATTCTTATATATTGGAACACATAATCGTATGGAAAAAGATATTATTCCAAATCGTGGAATTCCTTTTAAGAGTATTGAAATCTATGGTTTGAATCGAAAACAACCATGGAAGAATGTAAAAACGGTATCTGCTTTATGGAAAAGTTATAAGCAATGTAAAAAATGGATTCGTGAATTTAACCCTGATGTGGTCATTGGTGTAGGAGGGTATGTAACGGGACCTGTCATTTATGCGGCTTCTAAGTTAGGATATCCAACGTTTATTCACGAACAAAATAGTGTCGCAGGAAAATGTAACTTATTTCTAAGTTCTAAAGTATCCAAGATTGGTATTTCACTTCCTGCTAGTAAAAATGATTTTCCAAAAGACAAAACCATTTTTACAGGAAATCCATGTGGAGAAGATGCCAGAAAAGCCAAACCAATTTCCAAAAAGAGTTTGGGATTACAGGAACACAAAAAATTAGTTTTAATCGTTATGGGATCATTAGGTTCTAGTAAAGTCAATGAATATTTGGTTCATACAATGAATTTATTTCGTGGTAAAGAATACGAAGTCATGTTTGTAACAGGAAAAGGAGATTATGAAAAAATAAAGAAGAACTCATTTCCTGTCAATGTCCATGTCGTTCCTTATATTGATGGATTAACAGGATTGATGAAACAAACGGATGTTATGGTGTCTCGTGCCGGAGCTTCCACTTTAAGTGAGATTATTGCGTTACAAGTTCCTTCGATTTTAATTCCAAGTCCTTATGTTACCAATAATCATCAATATAAAAATGCGATGGATTTAATTGATCGTAAGGCCGCACTTCTGATCGAAGAAAAAGATTTACAAGGGGATATCCTCGTTCGTAAAATCGATCTTTTAATGAATGAACCAAAACGTTGTGAAGAGATGAAAAAGGGGTTAGAAAGTCTTTATATTAAAGATAGTGCCGAAAAGATTTATGAAATCTTAAAAGAAATTACAGGAGAATAATATGGATATTGTAAAAAAAATAGAAGATATGCACATTGGGGATGTCATTCCGAATGTCGATATCAAAAAGTGTACAACTTATAAAGTAGGTGGACATGCGCTTGCCCTTGTGTCCCCTTATACCATCTCTGATTTGCAACACCTTTTATCATTGTTAAAAAAAGAAAAAATGAAATATAAAGTGATTGGTTTTGGATCCAATTTGATCTTTAATGATGGATTGTATAACGGTATTTTGATCCGTTTAGATAACTTAGATGGTTTAACCATTCGCGATCGCGTAGTAACCGTAGGGGCAGGATATTCTTTAATGAAGCTCTCGTTAAAAACCGCTCGCTTAGGTCTTTCTGGTTTGGAATTCGCATCGGGAATTCCTGGTAGTATTGGGGGAGCCATTTTCATGAATGCCGGAGCTTATAATAGTGACATGGGTTATGTCGTTCGCAGTATCCGTGTTTTAACACCGGAATTAGAAGTCAAAACGATGTATAATTACGATCTTGATTTTCACTATCGTAGTTCATTTTTACAAAAAAATCCAGGTTATATATGTTTAGAAGCAAAAATCATTTTAAAACATGGAAATATCGATGAAATCACAGAATTGATTAGTAATCGAAGAAAACGTCGTTTAGAAACACAACCTTTAGAATATCCATCTGCTGGAAGTGTTTTTAGAAATCCGGAAGGAATGTCTGCTTGGTCACTGATTGAAGAAGTAGGGTATAAAGGAAAACATATTGGTGATGCTTATGTTAGTGAAAAACATGCCAATTTCATTATCAATAAAGGACATGCGACCGGAGAAGACGTCAAACAATTAATTACAGATATTAGAGAAAAAGTAAAAAAAGAAAAGGGAATAACGCTAAAGATTGAACAAGAATTTGTAGAATAGGTGATACGATGAGTAAGAAGAAACGAAAAGTTACCAAAAAGAAAAATAGACGTGTAAATAAACGAAAAATTCGTTATGATCGTGTAGCGATTTGTGTTCTTCTTTTTGTTTTAGTTGGTTACCTTTTTTACATGATTTTAAATAAACCAATCTCCAATATCTATGTCTATGGAAATGAATTTTTAAAGGATCAATATATTATTGATGAAGCAGGACTTAGAAATTATCCATCTACATTAACATTTAGTACATCCAAGATTGCTCGTACCTTAGAAGAAGATCCATTCATCAAAAAAGCTCGTGTTCGTCGAACATCTCTACGAGGAATATCGATTACGATTGAAGAAAATAAACCTTTATTTTATAATCAATCTGAAGGAGAAACTGTATTTGCGGATGGTAAGACGGTTAAAGAAAAATACAATGCACCACTTCTCATCAATTACACACCCAACAAGGTTTATAAACAATTGATTGAGGCACTAAACGAGGTAGAAGATGATGTATTTGATCGTATTTCTAGTATCAAATATGATCCCAATGATGTGGATAGTGGTCGCTTTTTAGTTTCGATGCGTGATGGAAATTATGTGTATTTATCGATTAATAAATTTACGGAAATTAATAACTATATTAAAATCATTCGTAAGTTTGAAAATAAAAAAGGAATTCTATATTTAGATTCTGGAGAATATTTCAAAGTGATGGAAGGGTAATTACTTTGGAAAAAAATGGGAAAAGAAGTAGAAAAAGTGGCTTTAAATCGCCACTTTTTTGATGTTTCTCTTTTCCTTTTTAGAAAATTATAGTATAATTATTATTAGATTGTAGGTGAGGTAATGAAAAATATTTATACGAGTATTGATATTGGTTCAGATACCATCAAAGTGGTTACCTGTGAACTTTATCATAACAAGTTAAATTTACTTGCGGCCTCATCCGTCAAATCCAAAGGAATAAAAAAAGGGTTGATTACAGATGTTCGAGAAGCAACGAACGCTGTACAAAAAGCACTAGATGAAATAGAAGCCATGTTAGGAATTCCGATTGAACGCGTTGTCGCTTCGGTTCCTAGTTATTTTGCATCTTACTACAAAGTTGCAGATCAAATTTCTCTACCTCCTGCAGAAGAGGGAGAAGAAAATGTGATCAGTGGTGATGAAGTGGTAGAAGTTCTTCAGAAAGCCGTCCTAGCAAATCTCAAAAAAGGACAAGAAATGGTTACGGTGATGCCTTTAGACTTTAATGTTGATGGAAGAACCGTCAAAGATCCGAAAGGATTATCTGGTTCGACACTGGCAACTAGAGGAATTATGGTAACCACACCATCTAAAAATATTTATTCTGTAGTAGGTCTATTAGAAAATATGGGAATTGAAGTGGTTGATATTTCAACTTCTAGTATTGGAGATGTTTATACATTTAAGAATAAAAAGATCGATGAATCAACCGGTGCGATTATTAATATTGGTGCGGAAACTACAACGGTTTCTATTTATAAAAAAGGAATTGTAGTGGCAAGCAACATTTTACAAATTGGTGGTAAAAACATCGATAATGATATTGCTTATATGTATAAACTCAGTCTACAAAACGCGAAAAAGGTAAAAGAACAATTCGCACTTGCGCATAAAGCACATGCCAATCCTAATGAATTGTTTGAAATCGAAAACGAGTCTGGAGAAACGATTAAGATCAATCAATATGAAGTTTCAGAAATTGTGATGTCTCGTTTGGAAGAAATCTTGACATTGGCAAAAAAAGAGATTAATATATTAAATAGTCAATCAGTTGATTATATAATTATTACGGGGGGAACAACTAATATCTTACATTTCCGTTATATCATGGACGAGATCTTTCATGGGAAAGCAACCATTGGAAATATCAAGTTAGTAGGAATTCGTAATAATAAGTATTCATCTGCAGTAGGGAATATTGTTTATTTCATCGGAAAGTTAAAATTAAAAGATAAAAACTATTCCATGGTAAGCAACCGTGATGCGATGGATTTATCGTCTAGCAAAAAAAACAGTATTAATATCTCAAATGATACGATGCTTGGTAAAATTTTTGGATATTTTTTCAGTGAGTAATAGGGAGGATATAACTTTATGTATGGATTAGAAATGGATCAAATTGCAAAAATAAAAGTAATAGGTGTTGGTGGCGGTGGTAATAACGCTGTTAATAGAATGATTGAATCAGGAGTAAAAGGAGTCGACTTTATTGTTGCTAATACAGATTTACAAGTATTAAATACTTCAAAAGCCGAAACCAAGATCCAAATTGGTAAAGAATTAACTGGAGGTCGTGGTGCTGGATCAAAACCTGCGATTGGAAAAGAAGCTGCTGAAGAATCAAAAGATGAAATAAAAAAAGCTCTTGATGGTGCCGATATGGTATTCGTCACTTGTGGAATGGGTGGAGGAACAGGAACAGGTGCCGCACCAATCGTTGCTGGAATTGCTCAAGAACTCGGAGCTTTAACGGTTGGAATTGTAACGAAACCATTCTCATTCGAAGGTAAAAAACGTATGGATCAAGCTGTAGCCGGATTAGAAGAATTAAAGAAACATGTTGATACTTTAATTGTCATTCCAAATGATCGTTTACGTGAAATCATCGACAAAACAACACCACTATTAGATTCTTTCAAGGAAGTTGATAACGTTCTTCGTCGTGGTGTTCAATCAATCTCTGATTTGATTGCCGTAGCCGGATTAATCAACCTAGACTTTGCCGATGTAAAAGCCGTTATGGAAAAACGAGGAAATGCTTTAATTGGTATTGGTATGGGAACCGGAGATAATCGCGCGGCAGAAGCTGCCGAACAAGCAGTATCTAGTCCATTATTAGAGACCAGTATTAGTGGAGCAACCGATGCGATTATTAACGTAACCGGTGGTTCTAATTTAACTTTGTTTGAAGTAGAAGAAGCTGCTGAAGTGATTCGTGCTAGTGCCAATACTGATATCAATACGATTTTTGGAGCCGTTATTAACGAAAACTTAAACGATGAAATTATTGTTACCGTTATCGCAACTGGTTTTGAATCAGATAATGAACCTTTGTATCATTCTTATTCTAGAAGTGGAGAACCTGTTCCTGCAAAAGAACCTGCAAAAGAAGAACCAGCTTCAAAATCAGAATTAGATATTCCATCATTCCTACGTAAAAGAGGGTTCTAGTATATAAAACCATAAAAATTGTCAAAAATCATAGTGTTAAAAATAGACGTTATGTCTATTTTTTAAATATTGGGGGATTTTATGAAAACGATCATTCTTTATGATAGTATAACGGGAAATACTAAACTTTTAGGTGAGACCATCGCTTCTATGTTTTCACCCGAAGACGTTCTTTATTGTGGCCAAATCAGAGATTGTAGTATTACCGATTTACCAGAAGCGGACCTTTATTTTATTGGTTCCTGGACAAATCGTGGAGATCTTGTATTAGGCATTCAAAACGTATTACAGACGCTACACCATAAGAAAATTGTTTTGTTTGGAACTTGTGGTTTTGGTGGCAGTTCCGAATATTTTGAAACGCTTAAAAATCGTTTTAAACATTGGATTCCAGAAGATAATAAATATTTAGGTTGTTTTCTCTGCCAAGGAAAAATGCCACAAACGGTAAAAGAACGTTATGTTAAAATGATCAAGGATCATCCGGATGATCAGAATTTACAAGTAAGTCTTAAAAACTTTGAAGAAGCGCTTACTCATCCCGATGATCAAGATTTGAAACAATTAAAAGAATTTATAAGGGGAATTTGTACGGAGGATTCCCATGACAGAAAAGAATAGAAAATTATATGACATGATTAAAGAAAATCAATCGTTAGATACGATAAAAAAGGAATTACAATTAACAGAAAAACAAATCTATCGACGTGTTCGAACACTCATTGAAACTGGAATTAGAATTGATCGTGATTTCTATATAGATGGTCACTATCAATATAACATTTCTGAAGACTCTATTTCCAATTATTTTGAGCTATATACAGATTCTTTAAAAAATGAATTTTTGATTATTTCAGATACGCATCTTGCGAATCAACTAGAGAGTATTGAAAGTTTATATGCTTGTTACGAGTATGCGAAAGATCATCACATTCATACGATTTTTCATGCCGGAGATTTAATTGCAGGAGATAAGAAACAACATGTATGGGAATCTCTTACCAATCGGTTAGATCAACTTGATTATGTGGTAAATATGTATCCGCAAGATCCAACGATTATGAATTATATTGTTTTTGGTAATCATGACCATATATCGAATTCAAAAATAGAAATCAAAAACTTTTTAGAACATTATCGTTCTGACTTAGTTGGTTTAGGTTTTACGACCCAATTGATTAAAATTAATCATGCGTGGTTTCGAATGAATCATATGAGAAAGGTAAAAATCCAAAAAGAAGACTATATTACGTTTAATGGTCACTTTCACCATTATGGATTAACCATTGAGAATGACAAGATCTCTTGCACGGTTCCTACCTTGAGTAATATTTCCACTTCCACCATTCATACCCCTGGTATGTTACACGTTGTTTTTGATGAAACAAATCAATTATCAGTGGAAATTAAACAGATTGCTTTTACTCCAAAACCTGTGGTAAAAGTAAGTGCTAAAATACCAATCGATGCGATAGATACTTATAATCAAAGATTAGAAAAACATTATAAAATAAAAAAGAGGTGAGTTATGTTAAAACCAAGTTTAAAGGACGCTCAAAAACGTACTCGTAAAGAAGTCCTAGTAAAAACCAATGAATATATTTTAAATCACGATCTTAAAGCGTTAGGAAAAAATAAGACTTATTATGTAAAGACCTATGGTTGTCAAATGAATGAACATGATACCGAAAATATAAAAGCCATCTTAGAAGATATGGGCTTTGAAGAGAGTTTAAACATGGATAATGCGGATGTTATTTTACTGAATACATGTGCGATCCGTGAAAATGCCCATAATAAAGTTTTTGGAATGGTAGGTCGTGTAAAAACATTAAAAGAAACGATCAATCCAAATATTATTTTAGGTATTTGTGGATGTATGGCTCAAGAAGAAGTGGTCGTGGATGAAATACTAAATAAATATAAACATGTTGATCTTGTATTTGGTACTCACAATATTCATCGTCTTCCACAGTTACTTTCTGAAGTCATGAATACTCATCAAAAACAAGTAGAAGTTTTTAGTATTGAAGGCGATGTCATTGAAGATATCCCGGTTAAAAGAGATAGTAAATATAAAGCATGGGTTAATATTATGTATGGGTGTGATAAATTCTGTACCTATTGTATTGTTCCTTATACGAGAGGAAAACAACGTAGTCGTCATCCTGAATATATCTTAGAAGAAGTTCGAAAGCTTGTTCGCGATGGCTATCAAGAAGTAACCTTATTGGGACAAAATGTAAATGCTTATGGAAAAGACTTAGATACCCATTATGGTATGGATCAATTATTAGAAGATGTGGCGAAAACAGGAATTGCCCGTGTTCGATTTGTTACCAGTCATCCTTGGGACTTTACAGATTCCATGATTGAAGTCATCAAAAAGTATGATAATATTATGCCTTATATTCATTTACCACTTCAAAGTGGAAGTAGTCGTATTTTAAAATTGATGGGACGTCGTTATACCAAAGAAGAATATTTAACGTTGTATCACAAACTACGTGAAGCGCTTCCATATTCATCGATTACGACAGATATTATTGTAGGATTCCCAGGCGAAACCGAAGAAGATTTCCAAGCAACTTTAGATGTTGTTCACGAATGTAAATTTGATTCTGCTTTTACCTTTATCTTTTCTCCTCGTGTAGGAACGCCTGCTTGTCGTATGCAAGATGATACACCATTAGAAATTAAAAATGAACGTCTTCAACGTTTAAATCACGTAATTAACCAATATTCAAGAGAAGCGAATGAAAAGTATCAAGATAAAATCGTTCCTGTATTGCTAGAAGGTGTAAGCGAAAAGAGTGATGATCACCTTATGGGATATACTGATACAATGAAGTTAGTAAACGTAAAAGCTCCAAAAGAATATATTGGTAAAATCGTCAATGTTCGTATTACCGATATTAAAACATGGAGTATGGATGGAGAATTAGCTTTAGAGAAAGTAACGAATTAAAAGTAATGAAAATTACTTTTTTTAGTACATTTTTTGAAGACTTCGCATACATTAAAGTGAGGGGTGAAGAATATGGCCATATTTAAAGAAATAGTAACAAAAGCTGTGGTTGGCAAAGGTAAAAAGTATTTTAAGAACAATTATTCTATTGATGTTGAATACACACCCACAACAGTGCTTGGTTGTTGGATCATTAATCACAAATTCCAAGGATTCAAGTCTGGATCCAAAATAGGTGTCAATGGATCTTATGATGTAAATATTTGGTATTCTTATGATGGCGATAGTAAAACAACAGTGGTAAGTAAAACCATTGACTATAGTGAACTATTTAACATAAAGACCAAAGCCGATGCGGATTTAAGTGGAGATACGGATATTATTGTTCGTACTTTAAGCCAACCAAATTGTACAAAAGTAAATATAGGGGATAACGGAACCATTAACTTTGATGTAGAAAAAGAATTAGGTGTAGAAATTGTTGGGGAAACAAAAGTGAAGATCGCAGTAGAAGAAGATGAAGAACCATGGGAAGAAGTCGAAGATGAAGTAACGGAAGAAGATTTAAAAGAAATTGATGAAAATGTAGATGAAAACTACATACAATAAAGTGTCAACCAAAAAGTGTTGACACTTATCTTTTTTTGTGATAAACTAGTTACAGTTAAAAAGGAGGAGAAATCATGGCAGTTAAATTAAGACTTAAAAGAATGGGTGCGAAAAAAAGACCATTTTATCGTGTCGTAGCTGCAGACTCACGTTCACCACGTGATGGAAAATTTATCGAATTAGTAGGTACTTATAATCCTATTACAGAACCTGCAGAAATTAAAATTAATGAAGAAATCGCACTTAAATGGTTACGTAATGGTGCAGAACCAACAGATACTGTAAGAGACTTATTTAAAAAACAAGGAATTATGAAAAAATTCCATGAAGAAAGACAAGGTAAATAATGAAGTTAGTAGAATTTACTGAATTCTTAGTAAAAAGTCTTGTTCAGGATCCGGATCTGGTTTCCGTAAAACAATTTGATGACGAAGATGATATTGTGAATATCCAAGTTCTAGTCGATCAAGAAGAAATGGGAAGAGTTGTCGGTCGTGGAGGTAAAAATATCCACGCCGTACGTGTTTTAGTTCAAGCTGCTTCTTCTATGGGAGATAACAAACGTGTTCGCATCAATGTAGATTCGTTTTAAGAGTATGGAATGATACTCTTTTTTTGAAGATAAATGTATAGAAAGTAGGAAAATATAAACTTATTCGTTTTGTCTGTATTGATAAAACGATTATTTTATAATATAATTAATAATGAGGTAAATAATATGAATGATGTAAGAATACCAAAACATGTAGGAATTATTTTAGATGGAAATGGACGTTGGGCAAAAGAACGTGGACTCAGTCGAAGTATGGGACACAAAGAAGGATTAAATACCTTAGAAGAATTAGTTCCATCTATTTACAATAGTGGGGTAGAAGTACTTAGTATTTATGTTTTTTCTACGGAAAACTTTAAACGACCAAAAAAAGAAGTCGATTATTTAATGGGATTATTTTCCAATAACTTTGATCGTTTACAATCCATTTGTAATGCGAATAACATTAAAATTTTATTTTCCGGAAGAAAAGAAAATTTATCTAAAAAAGTATTAGAAGTCGAAGATCGTTTAGAAGAAAGTACGAAAACAAATACACGAGGTATTTTAAATATTTGTCTTAACTATGGTGGCATGTGTGAACTTGTCGATATGACAAAGAAAATAATTTCCGAACAGATTCCCGTAGAAGAAATTAATGAGGAAGTATTACGAAACCATTTGTATCAAGAATTACCTTTATTAGATCTACTCATTCGTACGGGTGGAGAAATGCGCGTTAGTAACTTTATGTTATATCAATTAGCGTATGCGGAATTCTATTTTACGGATGTTTATTTTCCAGATTTTAAGGAAGAAGAGTGGGTAAAAGCACTCAGTACCTATCAACAAAGAGATCGCCGATTTGGAGGGATAAAAGATGAAACAGAGAGTCATTAGTGCAACGATTGCTTTACTATTATTTGTACCAATCTTATTTTATGGAGGATGGGTATTTGAAATTGCCGTATTATTACTTGCTCTTCAAGGATTGCGAGAATTTATTCATATCAAAGAAACAAGAAAAAAATTACCAGATTTTATTAAATTTATTTCCTATATTTTACTAGCTATCATGGTATTATCTACCGCAGGAATGGAAGAATATAACTTTAATGTTGACTTTCGTCTATTATCTGCCATATTCTTATCTTATTTAATACCTGTAGTCATGTATCACAGTCGTGAAAAATACAGTGTCAATGATGCCTTTTATTTAATTTCTGGTATATTCTTTATTGGAATGTCTTTTAACCTTTTAATTTTAATTCGTAGTGTTTCATTAAACTATATGATTTATCTATTCTTAATTACGATTATCACAGATACCTATGCTTATTTCATTGGTAGTTTAATTGGTAAAAATAAATTGTTAGAAAATATTTCTCCTAAAAAGACATGGGAAGGTAGTATTGGAGGAACTATTTTTGGAGTGCTTGTAGGTAGTGTGTTCTATCATGTGGTTATCGATGCGACACTTCCAATTTATGTGGTTGTCCTTATGACTTTATTCCTATCTATCCTTGGACAATTTGGAGATTTAGTCTTTAGTGCGATTAAACGTTACTTTGGAAAGAAAGACTTCTCTAACATTATGCCTGGTCATGGGGGAATTTTAGATCGTTTAGATAGTATTATTTTTGTGATGTTAGGATTTATGTTTTTTATCAGTATCATATAGAAAGGGGAAGTTATGAACTTTATCATTACACTCATCGAGTTTATTATTATTTTAGGTGTAACTGTATTGATTCACGAAGCTGGACATTTTTACTTTGCCAAAAAAGCAGGCATTTATGTCTATGAATTTTCAATTGGTATGGGACCTAAATTGTTTAGTTGGAAACGAAAAAATGATGAAACCGAATATTTTATCCGTTGGATCCCAATTGGAGGATATGTTCAAATGGCTGGTGAAGAAATTGAGCCAGATGAAAATATTCCAAAAGAAAAAAGGATGCAGTCGAAAACATGGTTTCAAAAATTCATGACGGTCATTGCCGGAGTCATGATGAACTTTATTTTAGCCATTGTATTATTATTTATTATCGCTTTAGTCGCTGGTAGTCAATCTTTAACACCAACGATTGGTGAAGTAGAAAAGAATAGTCCTGCCGAATCGGCTGGATTAGAAAAAGGGGATCAAATTCTTTCTATTAATGGAAAAGATATTATTACGAGTGATCAATTTGTTTTAGAAATTCAAGTTAATGGAAAGAAAACGGCAAAAATAGAAGTAGAACATAAAAATGGAGAACAAGAGTTATTATCTGTTAAACCAGAAAAAATAAAAGATGAAGATGGAAATACCATTTATCAGTATGGTATGGCCTTAGATGGAACAAGAGAACATGGATTATTAGCTTCTTTAAAATATGCGTTTGGAAAGACATTCTCTTTGTTACACCAAATGGTTTTAATTATTTTCTATTTATGTACCGGAGCTTTATCTTTAAATAATCTTGCCGGTCCAGTTGGTATTTTTAGTTTAGTAGGTGAGAGTGCGGCTGCTGGATTCATTAATTTAGTTTATTTAGTAGCTTATCTAAGTATTAATGTAGGATTTATTAATCTACTTCCACTACCTGCCTTTGATGGTGGACGTATCTTATTTATGATTATTGAAAAAATCAAAGGTAGTCCTGTTTCACCACGAATTGAAAATTGGATTCATTCCATTGGATTTATTTTATTGATGCTATTGATGATTTTTGTTACATATAATGATATTCTTAGACTCTTTTCATAGAGTCTTTTTTTTGCAAAATGCAAATAGGAGGGGGTATTGACATTGACAAATAATTGTCTGTATGATATAGTTATTTTGTGTTATATGTGCAACCAGAAAAGTTTGTAGTATAATAGTTTTGTAGAAAGCAGGAGAGTTATGTTAAAAGTAAAACATGTAACCAAATATTATGGAGATTTTTGTGCTGTAAACGATTTATCTTTCGAAGTTGCCTCAGGTGAAATTTTTGGATTATTGGGTGTCAATGGTGCTGGTAAAACAACCACTTTTCGAATGATTATGGGGTTACTAGAACCAACAAAAGGAGAAATTACGTTAAATGGGAAACCGATTGATTACAGTGTAACTGATACGATTGGATTTCTAACAGAAGAACGTAGTTTACTTACCAAATTAACTGTAAAAGAACAAGCTTTATTTTATGGAGCTTTAAAAAGTATGACTGAAGATCAAATTTTAAAACGTTTAGATGAATTATTAGAGCGTTTTGAAATTCTAGATTATAAAGATAAAAAAATTAAAGAATTGTCTAAGGGAAATCAACAAAAAGTTCAATTCATTATGGCGATTCTGAATGATCCTAAGTTATTAATTTTAGATGAACCTTTTTCAGGACTAGATCCTTTTAATGTAGAACTTTTTAAAAAAGAAATTATCGATATGTCCAAACGTGGAAGTATGATTATCTTTTCTTCTCATCGTATGGAACACGTAGAATTATTTTGTAAAAAAATCGTTATTATTCTACGTGGAACACCAGTATTAGAAGGATATCTATCCGATATTAAACGTGATTATCGTAAGAAAAATATTTTGATTAAAGGAGATATTACTAAAAAAGAATTAATGAAGATAAAAGGGGTATATGATGTGATTGAGAAACCAGAAGAATTAGAAGTAAAAATTGATTCTTTAGAAGTCGCAAGTAATGTCTTTAAAGAAGTTAGTAAACATAAAAATATTACCAAATTTAGTGTAGAAGAACCATCACTCAACGAAATTTTCGTTGCGAAAGTAGGTGAAGCATATGAAAAATAAACTAAAATATTTAACTGCAATGAGTTTAAAAAGAAAGATTCAAACCAAATGGTTTGTAGCTGCAAATATCTTAATTGCTTTAGTTATTATTTGTGGAATTAACATTGATACAATTATTACAGCTTTTGGTGGTGATTTTGATAAACAACAACCAGTTTATATTGCCGATCATACGGGAGTAGCCTTTGATTCTGTTAAAACGATGATGAATGAATCAAGTAAGGCATTAAATACTTCTAGTAAAAAATCAAGTTTTGATATTCAAAAAACAGATAAAAATGAAAAAGAAATCAAAGAACAAGTAGATAAAAAAGACGGATTAGGAATTATCATTGAAAATGATAAGGAAAGTACCTTAAAAGTTACCATCATTTCAAAAGATATTTTAGACGCCGTTGATTCTCAACTCATTAGTAATGCGATTAATCAAACAAAAACGTCTTTAGCTTTAGCCGATTCCGGTATTAGTAATGAACAAATTTCAAGCATTTATAGTAGTGCGAAAATTGATTACGAATATACCAAGGATGATGTAAAGAAAGGAGAAGAGGGTACCCAAATGTTGATGCAGACGGTATTCCCAATTGTCATTCTTCCATTCTTTATGCTAACGTTATTCTTAGTCCAAATGATTGGTGCGGAAGTCAATGATGAAAAAACAACACGTGGTATGGAAATCATTATTTCGAATGTCTCACCAAAAGTTCATTTCTTTTCGAAAGTCATCGCTGGAAATTTATTTGTACTCTTCCAAGGTGTCTTATTGTTTTTATATGGTGGTTTAGGACTATTAGTACGTAATTTAATTGGCGGATCGGATATTACGGGAGGAATCGGTAGTGAAGTAGGTAAAGCTATGAATGATATTCTATCAAGTAGTATTGGTAGTCAATTAGCTTATATCATTCCACTTACATTACTCTTAATGATTATTACCTTTGTCGCTTATTCTCTACTTGCTGGTATTTTAGCAAGTATGACAACGAATATTGAAGACTTCCAACAATTACAAACACCGATTGTGATTATTTCTCTTGTTGGTTATTATTTAGCTATGCTTGCCAATGTATTTGGTGGATCTTTATTTATTAAAATATTAGGAATGGTTCCATTCATCTCTGCTATACTTGCTCCATCGTTATTAGTATTAGGACAATTTAGTATTTTAGAAATGTTACTCGCAATCGTTCTTTGTTTATTAACCGTCTTTGCTTTAATAAAATATGGATTACGTATTTATAAAGTAGGAATTTTAAATTATTCATCTAAAGATTTATGGAAAAAGATGTTTAAAGCACTAAAAAACTAGTTGATTTCAGCTAGTTTTTTCTTTATAATAGGAAGAGGTGATCGTGTGAAAATTATTGTTTTATTTTTGTGTATTTTATTAGTAACAGGATGTAATGAAAAAGAAACATTATCAGAAGGACAAATTACTGGTGAACAAGCTCAAGCTTATGTAGAAGAAGGAAATACAAAATTAGTCGATGTTAGAACAGATGTTGAATTTGATGAAGGACATATCGACGGAGCGATTTCTATTCCAATGGGTACTCCAAAAGTAATGATTGAACGAATGTTAAAAGACAAAGAGGAACGTATTATTGTTTATTGCCGAAGTGGTAATCGTAGTCATACTTTTGCGAATGAATTAAAAGAAATGGGCTATACCAATGTATATGATTTAGGAGCCATGGATAATTGGAACTCTTAAATCTTTTCCTGCAAGAGTGGTGGAATCGGTAGACACGCAAGCTTGAGGGGCTTGTGAGAATATTCTCGTGTGGGTTCAAATCCCATCTCTTGCACCATTAGAAAATAAACCCTTGAATTTCAAGGGTTTTTATAATATGTTTGTTGATTAGGTACATTTTTTATATGCTCGAAAGGAGTTGATGGTGTTAGTATAGATATATAGATACAGATAAAGAAGATGAACTATTTGATTATGCAGATATTAATAAATATTATTCTAAAGATGATTTAGAATTGTAGTTAGTATGTTAAAATATAAATAAGAGAAAGTGAAATGGTTTAATGAATATAAATAATGAAGCTAAAATGGATTTGAAATATTTAGATAAATTAAAAGAAATAATTAATACCATTGCTATCCCATATGAATTTAATTTAGATGGATTTAATGGAATAAAAATAATTTCTGACTCTTTGTTACATCCTGTATCGGTTGGAAATTTTAAAGACAAGACCATATTGTTACCAAAAAATAAAACGCAGAAATATTTACAAGATGAAAATTATGACTTGCTTAAATCTACTATCTATCATGAACTTTGTCATGTCGACTTATTAAATAAATTGCCTCATTTACATGAACTGCATAAAAAATATATGAATGAAGAAAATTATATTAAGTGTTTTACAATAATGATTTATATGGAATATATTGCCCATTTAAAAAGTTCTAAATTGGAAACACCAGAAACCAAAGAAAAATTTTATAAACCAGTTAATCAAAGAAATTGGGATTTTTCTGATAATTGTGATAAAATTATGTTTGTAAAGTCTTCACCTTATATAATTGGTAGAGATGAAAATAACAAGTATATTATGAAACTTGAAAATTTCGAATTAAAAGAAAGAGTACTAGAGATACAAAGTGAATTTGAAAATTTGTCTTCCAAAAATTATATTGATAATTATTCTATATTAAGTAATTTGGAAATTTTAGTAAGTAAATATATAACTAACGATTGAAAAATATTTTCAAAAGAGTAACACACTACGCTATTGGTACATCCCATAACGGTGTGCAAAAGTGTATAACACTTTTGATCTAGTTCAAAATGTGATGCTATATAAATCTTAAGATAAAGAAAGGGTTA
>DVKJ01000049.1 GCA_018716065.1 Candidatus Pelethosoma merdigallinarum | reverse complement strand
AGGATATAATAACACAAGGGTATAAATAATCCATAGTTTTAACTATTTTTATAAGTGAAAATAGAATAAATAAAAAAATAGTTAATATAAGTGATTTTTCACTTACAAAAACTATTATACGAGGAAGTGATGCTATGTTTTTTGATATCATCTTGTTGTTGATTGGCTTTATTGTCATTATTAAGTCTTCTGATATATTAGTAGATGCGGCCTCTTCTTTGGCACTTAAATTGAAAGTTCCAAAGATGTTAATCGCTTTGACAATCGTTGCATTCGGAACTTGTGCTCCGGAAGTTGCGATTTCATTTCAAAGTGTATCGGCTGGAAATGGTGCCATTGCATTTGGTAATGTCGTCGGTAGTTGTATCGTGAATATTCTACTAATCATCGGTTTGGCAAGTTTTATTCATCCAATTCGAGTGAAACATGCGACCATTAAAAAAGAGTTGCCACTACTATCGATTGTCACTTCTGTTTTTTCTATTTTGATGTTGGATCGTGTTTTTAATCCTTTGACTAGATCTTCTTTTTCTAGGGCAGATGCTTTGATATTGATGCTACTTTTTTTGATGTTTGTATTATATTTAGTTCAAATGTTATTTCGTCGTGATTCTAACGATACAGAAGATGTTAGAATTAAGTATCCACCTGTTGTTTCCGCACTTCTTTTATTGGGTTCCATTATTTTAATTGCACTAAGTAGTGATTTGATTGTCGATTCTGCTCAGAATATTGCTAGAGCAATGCATATTAGTGAAAAAATTATTACAATGTTTGTTATTGTAGTAGGAACAAGTTTACCAGAAATGATTATGACGATTACAAGTGCTAGTAAAGGTGAATTTGATATGGCTATCGGTAACATTATCGGTACGAATATTTTTAACATTTGTATTGTCTTAGGACTTCCAATTTTAATTTATGGAGATATTCCATTGATTGGATTTGGGTTAATTGATATCGGTATGGTTTTTTTATCGTCGACACTTCTATTTATCTTTGCTAGAAGTGAACGAGTCATCAATAAAAAAGAGTCAATTGTCATGTTAGTGATATTCGCTTTGTATTATATTTATTTATTATTTTAAAAATGTTTGTATAAAATATGATTATTTGATATAATCATCTAGGGTATGATAATTCATACAAAAACAGAAATAAAGCACGAATTTTGATTTTTTAAAATCGTGTTTTTCCTTGGTATAAATTAATTTCAATTCATATTCTTTATAGGAGGGCAATATGTTAGAAGGATTTCAATTTATTACGATCTTTATAGAAGGAATTATTTCGTTTTTTTCTCCGTGTATTATTCCGTTGATTCCGCTTTATATGAGTTATTTGGCTGGAAGTGCTAGAACCGTTTTAGAGGATGGAACAGTCGTCTACAAAAGAAAAACGACACTATTTCATACTTTGTTTTTCGTTCTTGGAATTTCGATGTCATTTTTCTTATTAGGGTTATCCTTTAGTGCCGTTGGATTGTTTTTTCAAGATGTTCGTCATATTTTATTGATTGTGTGTGGTGTTTTAATTATTTTGATGGGATTATTTCAGATTGGCTTGATACGGATTCCATTTTTACAGAAAGAAAGGAAGCTGTCTGCCAGGATTAATTTAAAAAAGATGAATCCGGGTGTTGCGTTTGTTTTAGGATTTTTATTTAGTTTTGCTTGGACACCGTGTGTTGGACCGGCGTTATCATCTGTTCTTATGATGGCAAGTAGTGGTAGCAGTGCGATGATTGGAAACTTGTATGTTTTGTTCTATGCGTTAGGTTTTGTTGTCCCATTTTTAGTATTAGGGTTATTTACGACAGAAGCATTGAATTTGTTAAAGAAGTATCAAAAGGCATTGATGAATTTAGTAAAAGTAGGTGGCGTTTTATTAGTTGGAATTGGAGCTTTCCTGTTATATGACGGTATCGATAGTATTCCTCGTAAGACGTTAAATTCTTGTTCCATGGATGATAGAGGATTGTCTAGTTGTGGTAGCAGTTCTAGTACATCCGAATTGACAACTCCACCAGATTTACAGTTATCCGATTATCAAGGTAACACCTATCGTTTATCCGATTATTCTTCTCAGACAGTCGTTCTTAACTTCTGGTCTTTATCTTGCAGTATTTGTAAAGAAGAGTTAAATAGTATTCAAAGATTGCAGGAAGAACTAGGAGATGAGGTTACGATATTGACGATTGTCGATGCCGGTATGAGTCATGCAAGTAATGAAGAAATTCATTCTTACATTCAGGACCATGGATATACATTTCCAGTTTTATTTGATCAAGATGCTAAAACATTTGATTCTTATCGTGTTACATCATATCCAAATACGTTTATTATTCGAAATGGTGAGATTCAAGTAAAAGTACCTGGTGCATTGGAATACGACTCTTTAAAAAATTTAATTGAAGAACATATATAGAGTAAATGGATTGAGTTCGTTTTTTGAATATTTATTTTTCATTCAGGATAAACGCATGAAAATTTAAATCATGCGTTTTTTTCTAATAATTTTTTGATATCATTTGTATTTAGTAATTTAAACACATTTTCGATTTCTTTTTCAAAATCTATGGATAATAAAAATCTAATCTT